>JARRQH010000144.1:0-7559 GCA_037381985.1 Pseudolabrys sp. | reverse complement strand
CCCCGCGCGCATCCGTCCCCTTTCGATCGCCTTCATCTCGCTCTCGGTGAGCGGGGATAGGCAATCCTCGGTAACGTTCACCCGATACTTGGCGTGCTCGCCCGGCTCCAATTCGATCTGGCAGCGCTTGCACAGGCCCTTGCCGCCGCAGATCGACTGCATGTCGACACCGGCGGCGAGTGCAACGTCATAGGGCGTCTGCCCGTCCTTGGCCGAGGCGCGGATGCCCGAAGGCGTAAAGATGACCTTGTGCTCGATCATCATGGGCCTCTCAGCAGTTCCCCTCCGGCAGACCGGGCCATTGCGGCAGGCCATCGTCGATCGTGTAGTAGTCCGCCTTCTCCGCCACGAAGATATGTCCCCGCGTCTCGAGGCCGTTCGTATCGTCGAGGCTGCCGGCAAGAACGCTGATGGTCGACGATGCCGGCTGGCGCCAGAACAGCAGGCTGCCACACGCGGCGCAGCGACCAAGCTCTGACGTGCCCGAATGGGGCGACCAGCGGATCTCGCCGGCGGCCGTGACCGCCGCCTTCTCGGTGCGGCAGGCGGCGAGGAAGTGCCCGGAAACCTTGCGGCACTGGTGACAATGGCAAAACCAGATGTTGCGCAAGCCCTCGGCGCGGTAGGTCACCGCGCCGCACAGGCACCGCCCGGTATGGGTGTCAGGCACTGCGCCGCCTTCCGCGGCGACGTTCGCCTTCGCCGCCAGCGGCCCCTGGCTCGCGGAACGCGCGGATCCAGTTGGCGCAATTCGGATCGACGCCGTTGAGTACATCGGCAGCCTTGATCGCCGGAACGAGTCCTTCATGCAGGGGGTTGAGGATGGCGCTGGTCATGCCGGCGCAAGCGACCATCGGCAGGAAGCTGTTGTTGATGGCGTGGCGGTTGGGCAGACCGAAGCCGACATTGGAAGCCCCGCAGGTGGTGTTCACCTTCAATTCCTCGCGCAAACGGCGCACCAGGTAGAACACGTCACGCCCGGCGTTGTTCACCGCGCCGATCGGCATCACCAGCGGATCCACCACCACGTCCTGCGGCTTGATCCCGTGATCCTGCGCACGCTCGACGATGCGCTTGGCGATCTCGAAACGCTCATCGGGATCTTGGGAGATGCCGGTCTCGTCGTTGGAAATGGCCACGACGGCCGCGTCGTACTTCTTCACCAGCGGCAGGACGCGCTCCATCACCTCGTTCTCGGCGGTCGTCGAGTTGACCAGCGCCCGCCCCTTGTAGGCCGAAAGGCCCGCCTCGAGCGCCTCGATGATCGAGGAGTCGATCGACAGCGGCACGTCGACGATCGACTGCACGAGCTTCACCACTTCGGCGAGGATCTTCGGCTCGTCAGCCAGCGGGATTCCGGCATTGACGTCGAGCATCTGTGCGCCCGCGGCAACCTGCGCCAGCGCGTCGGCCTCGACCCGCGAATAATCGCTTTCCTTCATCTCGGCGGCGAGCAGCTTGCGGCCCGTCGGGTTGATGCGCTCGCCGATCATCACGAAGGGCTCGTCGAAGCCGATCGCGACGGCCTTGGTGGCGGATTGCAGAACGGTACGTGTCATGGCAGGCGAGATCCTTATCCTTGAGCCACTTGAAACTGGTGATCGATGGTGGCCTGGAGCGGCTCCTCGGCGCGCTTCAGCGTCCATGGCTTGCGGCCACCGAGCATGCCCGAGCGCGTGACGATTTCCGGCACGAACTGTTCCTGCTTGTAGGCCATGAGGTGAATGCCGCTGATCCCCTCGATCTCGGCAAGCTGCTGCATCAGCTCGACGGCGATGGCGCGGCCTTCCTGGCGCGGCTTCTCCGCCTGTTCGAGCCGCCGGATGATCTCGTCGGGGATGTGGACGCCGGGGATCGCCGCGCGCAGCCACCTGGCCGTCTTCGCGCTCGCCAGCACGCCAACGCCCATCAGCACGAAGCAGCGCTCGGTCAGCCCCAGGTCGCGCCCGCGGGCCATGAAATCCCTCGCCATCGCGACATCGAAGCAGTATTGCGTCTGCACGAATTGCGCCCCGGCGGCGACCTTCTTGGCCAACTGGTCGGCGCGGTTGTCGACCGGCGGCGCGAACGGGTTGATCGTGGCGCCCAGAAACACGCGCGGCCCCTCATCGAGCGGGCGGCCGGAGAGAAAGCGGCTGTCGTCGCGCAAGGTGCGGATGGTCTGCAGCAGCGAGATCGAGTCGAGGTCGAACACCGGCTTGGCGTCCGGGTGGTCGCCGACGCTGACGTCGTCACCCGAAAGGCACAGCACCGAGCAAACACCGAGCGCCGCGGCGCCGAGCACGTCGCCCTGCATCGCGATACGGTTGCGGTCCCGGCAGGATATCTGGATGATCGGCGAATAGCCCACGCGCGTCAGCAGCGCGCAGACCCCGAGGCTCGACATGTGACAATTCGCGCCCGAGCCATCGGTGGCGTTGATCGCATCGACGTAGCCGTCGAAAATCGAGGCGCGCTGCAGCACTTCATCGGGATTGGACGAATCGGGTGGCGCGGTCTCGGTGGTGATCACGAAATGCCCGGCGCGCAATACCCGCTCGAAGCGACCGTGCGAGACGTGCCCCGGACGCATCGGCAGCGGATCCCCGGGATTGGCGCCGTATTCGTCGAAATCGAATACCTCATTCATCGCGCGCGAACCTCAGCCAGGAGGACGTGCCCCTGCCACGCTGGTCCACCGCGAATTGGATGTTCCGGATGGCGTCGCCGCCCTTGCGCATGCGGCCGGCCCCGTCCCACGCCGCATGCCAGACACACCGCATGTCCGGCTTCACCTCGCACATGCCGTCTTCGCGCACCCCACCGCAGGGGCCGTTGCGGATCGTCTTGGGGCAGTTCATCGGGCAGGACATGCCGGTGCTGGAGAGCACGCAATTGCCGCACATCTGGCAATCGAAGAAGAAGCCCTTGGCGATCCGCTCGATCGCCGTGACCGGACGGTCGAGGCGTTTTCCGAAGACGCCGGACAGGCCACGCAGCAGCTTGAGGAGCGGCATGTTCATGGCGTCATAGAGCCACTCCATACCGCGCGCATGGCGGACCGACCACAAGCGTACGCTATACATCGGCGACTTCCAATGCGGTCCCGGCAATGTCCGTGATGGCCGCGGCCAGATCGCCGAAGCCGACCTGCCGATAGACGTAGTTCAGGCCCAGCCTTTCCGCCGCCTCGCGCGCTTTCGCCTGCAGGCTCGGCGTCTCGATCTGCGCGAGGTAGACAAGGTCTCGATAGTTGCCAAAATAGATGTCGCGCAGGTGCGGCATGCGATCGAGCCCAAGACCCTCTATCACCAGCCGGTCGAAATGGCGCACCAGGAAGTCGGTGACAAAGAAGCTGCCGATCTCGGCCTCGGTGATCTCGGAAAACATGACGGAGGTCGCGAAGAACTCATAGCAATGCGCATGCGGCAGACGCTGCGCGTCGTGCTTGAGCAGCACCTTGTCGAGCGCCCCGCCGGTGCCGCAATCGCCGTAGCCGACGAGCACGCGATCGTACTCGGCGCGATGCTCGTTCAGATAGGCATCGACACGTGGCGCGATCTCGGCCGGGCGATTGTGTAGCGACGCGGGCAGGCAGCGCAGGACCAGCCTGTTGGTGCCGGCGCCCACCTGCTCGCTCAGGATGATGATCTCTTTCGCCAGTGCGCCACAGGCCAGGACGAGGTTCGGCCGTGCGTCGTTCAGGCGACCCGTTGTGCGGCCCATTGGTCATTTTGCCCGACGAGCGCCCGCGCGAGTTCGGAGCTGACGGCGGCATCGCGGCCATAGCTGGTGGCCTTGATCGCGTCGGCGAATTCCTGGTTGAGCGGCGCGCCGCCAACCATCACCGGCAGGGTCTTGAGGATGCCGCGCTTGTCCAGCTCTTCGATGACAACGCCCATATAGGGCATGGTCGTGGTCAACAGCGCCGACATGCCGAGGACTGCCGGCTGGTGCTTGTCGATCGCCTCCAGGTAATTCTCGACCGGATTGTTGATGCCCATATCGATCACCTCGAAGCCGGCGCCTTCCAACATCATGCCGACAAGGTTCTTGCCGATGTCGTGGATGTCGCCCTTGACCGTTCCGATCACGTAGGTGCCAAGGCTGGCCTTGCTCTCGCTCGCCGACAGGATCGGGCGCAGCAGCTCCATGCCCGACTTCATCGCCCCGGCGCACTGAAGCACCTCAGGAACGAAGAGGATGCCTTCGCGGAAGTCCACGCCGACGATCCGCATGCCTTCGACGAGCGCGTCCGACAGAACCTGGTTAGCGTCCCAGCCGCGGTCCAGCAGGATCTGGGTGCCCTCGCGGACCTCGGCGGCCAGGCCTTCGTAGAGGTCGTCCTTCATCTGGTCCACGAGGTCGTCGTCGTTCAGGTCGCGGAGGATCAGCTCGTCCCCGGCGCCCGCGGGGGGGACGACGCCCAAGGGGGCGCCTGCCGGTGCTTGCTCGGTGCCCTGGTTTCCTAGGAGCACGACACTGGCCGCCTCGCCGGTCTCGGTGACGGCTGAAACGGATTCGAGTTGCGCGTTGCCGAATGTCATTGCTGTCCTCGTCCTTCCACAAGGGTGGCACCGACGAGCAATCTGATCCGATCCGAGGACGCTCGCTCTACTACTTGAGAACTCTATTGTTCTGAATTCGACACGGGCGGGGTGCGCTGAGGTTGCGCGACAAGTCCGGAGGCAAACCTCACCCGTTGTTAAGCAGTGACCTTCGACCGCGCCGCAGGCTTCCTTGGGACATGTCGCTTATAGGCTCAACGCGTAAGGCTCTCGAAAAGCGACGCTTGCTATCCCAAAGCCGACGCCGCCCAAAGGACGGCAGCGCTGCTGATCTTTGTATTAACGCGACGTAACGTTCCTCGCCACTTCGACTCGCTTGAGTGGCGGCGCGCGAGCCGGGCGCTGCCATCCTGTCTTCTTATCTCGCCGACGGCGTGACCTACTCGGGCCGGCCCGTCCGCCCGGAGCCGCGGCATCGACACCTCCTCATGGCTCGCATGGAGTTCGTTTGGCCCGAACGGCCCGGAAAGACTTCGATTGAAATCGTTGGCGCGCCGGAAGGGACAAAAGCGCGAACATGTATGTAAGATATTTACTGTCGATACCGACATATTGATCTCGCAGTCCCAAAAGTTTCACACGGACTGGCGGCCGAGCCATGAGCTGAAGAGCTATCACCGCGCTGCCGATTGTCGCTCGACAACGACCAGAATCTCGTTCGATGGGAAGAAACGTTGAAGTCATGCTCCAGCGCCTCGAAACTGTCTATACATGCGAGTGCACCGACCCTATCCCTAAAATCGGTGACCCACCCATAGGCATCAATCCGACCCTCTGAGCGAAGCTCCTTCAGTGTTTCAAAGGCCCGCGTTGCATCCGCGAGGGCAGCGCTAAAGTGTGCTAACACGTCGTCGCCAGCGCTAGGCCGCTGCAGTCGGCAAAATGGCTCGCCTCAGTCTACAGGATTCGAACCTGTGGGCTTCGCCCTCGGAGGACGCCCCCGATGTCCTGCGCGAACGCACGCTACAATTCCTGCTCTGATGATTCCGATATGATTCCGGAGCAAACTTTGATCGGCTTGCGCCAAGAATCAAAAAGCCCGCAAGTCGCTGACTTTGCGGGCTATTTTTGGTTGCGGGGGCTCGCAGCACCCGATTCTTGCGATTGGTTGAGGTCGCCATTCCGAGGTTGGTGGCATAGCCTGAGCCTTGCCCTCCGAAGGTGGAGGCCACAGGTTCGAATCCTGTCGGGTGCGCCATTTTCCAATAAAATTCAATTAGTTGTGATGCGTCGGCTGTCGTGTTTGCGTGGCTGCCGTTTCGCTGCTCAGACGGTCACGCTCGCTACGAACTTCACCGGGGGACAGGTGCGCATTGTCCCTGCTCGGGTTATGCCGCCGCTCTCATTCATCCGCAGTAAGCGAAAGCGTTTCGGGAATCGCGTCAAACGCTTCCTCCACCCTGCGCATGAGCGTGTCGCGGCCACCATGCCCTCGGATGCCTTGTGCTCCCGCTCCCCGGCCGGCAACCCAATTGCTGGCGCCGCAGCGCCAGGCACCGAGCACAAATTCGCCGAGCATGCGGAAACGGACATCCTCCCGGCCGTCTATGCCGATTTTGTCTCCGAGAACGCCGATCAACTGTCTCTGTGCTCGCAGCGAGGCAAGCTCCGAGTGGTCGTACAGAACGGAACTGCCTGCGTAAGCCACAATCCTTCGCGCCTGAAAGAAACGCCTGTCCCACTCCGCGTCCATCGAGCGGAGCGAGGCCAGGAGAGCCTCTCTCAGGAAGGCGAGAAGGCGCCCCTGCACGTCGCGGTCGCGAACCTCATCGATATAGGCCTCCCAGAACTCGGCTTCGGTTGCTATGGCGACGTCCTCTTTGGAGGCGAAGTAGCGGAAGAAGGTGCGCTTCGAGACGTCCACGCGATCGACCAGTTCATCGAGAGTCGTCGCGGCAAAGCCTTTCTCGGCAAAAAGCTCAAGAGCCGTGTCGGCGAGCGCACGCCGGGTGCGAAGTTTTTTTCGTTCCCGAAGTGGCAGCCGCCGATTGTCTGGGGTGCTGGCGTTAGGTTCCATACCGCACATTAATCATATCGCGGCTGAAGCGCAATTGCGCCCAACCATAAAATGCCACTGGTTGACAGAATATACGAAGTGGCACATTAATCCGCGAAGTTTCGTCTCACCCAGGAAGAAGTGCATGCGTGCAATTCCGATTCTCGACGGAGAAGACCCCCGAGAAGCTCAGATCCCTTATCGCGCAGCGCTGACGCTGTTGCTGCTCGCCTCGACGCTCGCGGTGATGGCCGGGTCGGCGATCGCACCGGTCGTGGAACTCATGCGCGGCGACCTCGGGATCGACGCAACAGCGGCCGGCCTCATTCTAACAATGCACGGGCTTGTCATTGCCATCGTCAGCCCGCTGGCGGGCTGGATGATCGACCGTTGGGGTGCGCGCGCGCCTCTGGCCGGCGGCCTGCTGCTCTATGGGCTGGCCGGCAGCGCGGGGATCGTTACATCCAGCTATTCGGCATTAATCGTCAGCCGTGCGATCTTCGGCATCGGAGCGGCGTTCGTTTTCGCTGGAACCACGGTGGCAATGCTGTCGCTTTATCGCGGTGCAATCCGGGATCGTGTCATGGGGTGGCGTACCACGGCGACCAGCTTAGGTGGCGTTCTGTTTCCCGTCATCGGCGGCGGCCTGGCCACGGCTTTCTCGTGGCACGCCACCTTCGGTCTGTACGCCGTGGGCGTGCCCCTGGGGCTTGCCGCGCTGGCCGTCATTCCCAGGTCCGCGAGTGAGCCAAGTCCGGATCGGAACAGGGGATCTGTCCTCACCCTACTGCTCCGGCCAGCCCTCATTGCCGTTTACTTCCTGGTCGTAACGCAGGCTGTCATGCTTTATGCCTTGGCGGTCTTTCTGCCGCTGCGGCTGAGCGAACTCGGCCTCACGGCACCGGTATTGGTCTCGCTCTACATGGCTCTGATGGCGGCGACGTCCAGCCTTGTCGGGATCGTTTTCGGGTGGCTGGGCAAGCGCTTTTCCTATCTTGCCCTCCTGCGGCTGACCG
>JARRQH010000143.1:0-12659 GCA_037381985.1 Pseudolabrys sp. | reverse complement strand
AGAACGCTAGCAGAATTTTGTGGGCACGGTTGCGGTGCGCACTGAAACGCTTTGACTCTCATCCGGGACAGGAAAAGACAGTCCCGGTTTGCTATTTGCGCAACGACGCACCACAAAACACGTTGAAAACGGGATGCCCGAACCCTGATTGCATTACAATGCTGTCCGGGCTTCCCATTATGTTGCTTATGCCGCCATATCGATGACGATCCGGCCCTGAATGTCGCCATGATGCATACGGGCGAAGATGTCATTGATATTTTCAAGCGGTTCGGCGGCCACCGTCGCCTTGACCTTGCCATCGCCGGCGAAATCGAGCGCCTCTTGAAGGTCAAGCCGGGAACCGACGATTGAACCGCGCACGGTGATGCCGTTCAACACCGTGTTGAAAATGTCGAGCGGGAAGGACCCCGGCGGCAGACCATTGAGGGAAATCGTGCCGCCGCGCCCGACCATGCCGATAGCCTGTTCGAAAGCTATGGGCGAAACGGCCGTCACCAATACGCCGTTCATGCCGCCGGCTTCTCTTTTCGCAACATCGCCGGGATTTTCCTGTTTCGCATTGACCGTCAGAGTCGCACCGAGCGTTTCGGCAAGTTCAAGCTTGCGGTCGTCGATATCGACGGCCATGACATTGAATCCCATGGCCTTGGCATATTGCACCGCCAGATGGCCAAGCCCACCAATGCCGGAAATGGCGACCCAGTCTCCGGGTTTGGCCTCGGTCGTCTTGAGGCCCTTATAGACCGTGACGCCCGCACACAGGATCGGGGCGATTTCGACGAAATTGACATTTTTCGGCAAATGGCCGACATAATCGGCATCAGCCAAAACATATTCGGCGAAACCGCCGTTCACGGAATAACCGGTGTTGAGTTGTTCCTCGCACAGCGTTTCCCAGCCGCCAAGGCAATGCTTGCAGTGCCCGCAGGCGCTGTAAAGCCACGGCACGCCGACCCGATCGCCCTCTTTGACATGTTTTACGCCCGGTCCGGTCGATACGACATGGCCGACGCCTTCATGCCCCGGAATGAAGGGTGGTTGCGGTTTGACCGGCCAATCGCCCTCGGCGGCGTGCAGATCGGTGTGGCACACACCGCTCGCCGCGATCTTGACAAGAATTTGTCCCGGCCCCGGCGTCGGAATATCCGCCGCCTCAATGACGAGGGGCTTGCCGAATTCGCGCACAACCGCGGCTTTCATGGTTTTGGACATTTTATTTTCCTTTAAAGGTGTTTTGAAGACCGCTAATTTGTTTTCTTCGTTCGCTGTTGTCACCGGCAATCCGGCGGCATCTACCGCAAACTGTCTCACAATTGAGACAGTTTGCGCATAGTACTCGACTCATTTTCAAAACCCGAGTTGGATCAAGGCTTTGGTCGGTGGCTTTGGGCTGAACAACGCCTGCAAGAAGGCGACGATTTGGTCGCTGATCTTGCGCGCGAAGATTTTCCGTAACGTTGCAAGGCCGAGGGCGAAGAGCGAGAACATTACAAGAACAAACGCGTCAGGCGCGTCGATAAACCCGGTGATAGCGCTGCCCCAGCCGCGTCAGGATCTCGTAGCCGATGGTGCCGGCGATGTTGGCCACAGCGTCCACGCTGATGTCGTCGCCGATCAGCGTCGCCATCTCGCCGCGGCGGGCGGCGCCCTCGGGCAGGTCGGAGACGTCGATCGCGGTCAGGTCCATGGAGATGCGCCCGGCGATCGGGCAGCGCTTGCCGGCGACGATGGCGTCGGCGCCCGGCGTCGAGTCCGTGGCGCTGACGGCGCGCGGATAGCCGTCACCGTAGCCGACCGCGACGATGGCGACGCGGCTGGCGTGCCGCGCGGTCCAGGCGGCGTCGTAGCCGACGCCTTCGCCGCGCGCGACGTGGCGCACCTGCAGAATGCGCGCCTGCAAGCCCACGACCGGCCGCATCGGATTGTCGCGTCCCGGCGTCGGGTTGACGCCGTAAAGCGCCACCCCCGGCCGCACCACGTCGCAATGGGCGGCGTCGCCGAGGTAGACGCCGGACGAATTGGCGAGCGAGGACGGGATGCCGCGATAGAGCAGGCGGATCTCGCGGAACAGGTCGATCTGCTTGCGGTTGAGCGGATGCTCGGGATCTTGCGCGCAGGCGAGGTGGCTCATCAGCAGCGCGATGCCGTGGTTCTCGGCGCGGATGCGCGGCGCCAGCGCCGCCGCCTCGTCGGGCGTGACGCCGAGCCGGTTCATGCCGGTATCAACATGCAGCGCCGCGCCGCCGTTCCACTCGGCGGCAGCGACGAAGGCGTCCCATTCGGCGAGCTCCAACAGGTTGCCGATCACCGGCCGCGCGTTGATCTCGGCGAAGGCCGGGCCGGTGCCCGGCATCAGCCCGCCCAGCACGTAGATCGTGGCCTCGGGCGCCGCCGTCCGCGCGCGCCGGGCCTCACTGAGATCGGCGACGAAGAAGGTCTTGCAGCCCTCGCGGCTGAGCGCCTTGGCCACCGGCGCGAGGCCGCAGCCATAGGCGTCGGCCTTCACGACAGCCGCGCATTCCGATGGCAGCGTCCGCTGCGAAAGCGTACGCCAGTTGTCGGCGAGCGCGCCGAGATTGATCGTCAGCACGCCGCCGGCCTGCGCGGCCGGTGGTCCGGCGGTGAGGGTGGGCTTTTCGGGCGTGGCTCCCGGTGCGATATCGTTCGGAGGAAGAGGTTCAAGCTGGGCCATGGCGGCTGGTTTAGCCGGAAATGGCGCGGCGCGTCCAATGGTCCGCTCGTCTCAGCCCGGCAAACCTTCCACCGGTTCCGGCGCGGCCCGTCCGCGGATCAGGTCGGAGGCCTTGTCGGCGATCATCAGGGTGGAGGCGTTGAGGTTCGCCGAAATCATGCGCAAGGCGTCGAGGCCGTGTACGCGCAATTCATCGTCGACCACGGCGTTGGGGGCGCTCGCCGGGGCCATGCGGCAGGTGCAGCCGGAGTGGAAAGTGGTCTGTCCGCGCCTTGTGGCGGCGTCGAGGAACTCGTCATCGCTCTGCACCCCGGGGCCGGGGAAATCCTCGCGTTCGCAGTAGGGCGCCAAGGGGGCGGCCGCGAGCAGGCGGCGCGCGAGCTTCATGCCGGCGACGACCACGCGGCGGTCGAACTCGGCCTTCAGGTAATTGGTCTGGATGATCGGCGCCTCGAACGGCGAATTATAGGCGCCGCCGGCGAGGATCACTTCCTTGCGCGCGCGCACGTCGATGATTTCGTCGCCGCGCCCTCCCTTTGCATAACGCACGCCGACCGCGCGCTTGCCCTCAAGCAGGAGTTCGGTCGCGTGCGCGTGCGTGCGTACGGTGACATTGCCGCGCTTCATGCCGGGCTTGAGGAAGGCGGTCGCCGCGCTCACGCGCCGGCCATTGCGGATGGTGCGCTGGGCGTAGGACACGCCTTCCTGGATGGCGCCGTTATAGTCGAGGTTGCGCGGAATGCCGAGGCTCACGGCGCTTTCGATGAAAGCGTCGCACAGCGGATCGCTCCAGTTGATGTCGGTGACGGTCAGCGCGCCGTCGCGGCCGCGATAGGTGGCGTCGCCGTCGCCGATGCGGCGCTCCAGCCGCTTGAAGTAGGGCAGCACGTCGGCATAGCCCCAGCCGCGGTTGCCGAGTTGCGCCCAGGTGTTGAAGTCGTTGCGCTGGCCGCGCGGCGCGAAGATGCGGCGTCCGGCGGTGCCCTCGGTCGGCTCTTGCGAATAGCACCAGTTGATGCGGGTGTCGTAGAAGGTCTTGATGAAGCCTGCGGGATATGGACGTAGGGATGCCAGTCGGTGGGGCCGGCTTCCAACACGCAGATTGTCGTTGAGGGATCTTCACTCAAGCGGTTGGTGAGCACACTGCCGGCCGAGCCGGCGCCGACAATGACGTAATCGAACGTATCCATGAACGGATGCTTTGACTTTCGGCGCCTGCGGTCTGGTGCTGCGGCGCAACATTAACGGCACGCCGACAACGCGATCGGCGCTGGGAAATTAGAAACTGGAAAATCGCGCGACGCAATCATTCGCGTTGTTACAGCGCGGACGTGCGCTACCGGATGCGCGTATGGAGATGTCTCAAAGGCCGCTCGCGTGCGCTCGGAGCAAGCCGGAAATGAGATATTGACTTGGTATCATTTGAAACTAATGTTGCCGCAATTCGAGACAATGGACGCTTGCCGTTGCGCCAAGGCACACGGGTTACCGAGGGTTCACAAAGCTCGAGCGAGTAGGGAGGACTGCAATTGACACGGAAAACAACGCGCCGCCACTTCATCGCCGGAACGGGATTTGTTGCCGGCGCGTTGGCGATGCCATCCATCTTGCGCGCGCAGACGCGATACACGCTCAAGATCAGCCACTACCTTCCGCCGACCCACGGCTTCCAGGTCGATTTTATCCAACCCTGGGCTGAAAACCTGAAGAAGAAGAGCCACGGGGTCATCGACTACAAGATTTACGACGTTACCAGCGCCTTTGGCCGCGCCGACCGCCAGGCCGATCAAGTGCGCGCCGGCGTCGTGGACATCGCGCTCGGTCTTTGCGGCATCCCGCGCGGGCGCTTTCCGCATTCGTCGGTGATTGAACTGCCCTTCGTCGTCGAGCGGGCGGAAAGCGGTTCGCGGGCGCTGTGGCAGCTCTACAAGGATCGCAAACTCGGCAACGAATACGATCCCTACAAAGTGCTGCTGCTGATGACGCATAACGGCGCGCTGATCCACACGGTCAACAAGCCCGTCAAGAAGCTTTCCGACCTCAAGGGCCTGCGCATCCGTTCGCCCGGCCCGGCCGTCAACGCCATGCTCGAATATGAGGGCGCAAGCGCGCTCACGCTGCCACCGTCGCAAATCTACGAGGGGCTGGAAAAGGGCTCGCTTGATGGGCTCGCGACAACCTGGGACCTAGTGGCCGCCGTACGCGCCAACGAGGTTCTCAAGTACCATACCGACTGCCGTCTCTATGCCGCCGGCTTCTATTATCTCATGAACAAGAACAGCTACGGGCGGCTGCCGAAGGATTTGCAGGCGCTGATCGACGAGACGAGCGGGGAAGCGCTGCTCGCCAAGGTCGGCGGCTGGTGGGACAAGTGGGATGGTGTCGGTAAGGCGGACGCCATCAAGCGCAAGGAAGAGATCATCGTCGTCGGCGAAGCCGAGCGCAACGCGTGGCGCAAGGAGCTGCAGCCGATGATCCAGAAGTATCTCGCTAGCCTGAAGGGCGAAGGCGTCAAGCACCCCGACGCGCTTTACGCGGAAGCGGGCGAGCTGGTGAAGAAGTTCTCGACCTGACGGCCCCCGCCCGTGAGTGACACGAACCGCCCGGTGGGCGACGACAGCGGCACCGCGCGGTCGTTGTCGGCGTTGGTCGCGCGAGTCATCGATGCCTTCGGCCTCACCGGCGTCGCCGCGCTGCTGATCCCGATCGTGCTGACCTGCACGGACATCGTATGGCGTCGCGCCATCGGCGGCGCCTTCATCGATACGTTCGACATCACTAAGTTGTGCCTCGTCACTGTCGCCGCCTGGACCATTCCCTACGGCTTCGTTCATGGCTGTCATGTGACCGTCGACCTCATCGTCGAACGGTTACCCGGGCGCGTGCAGGACGTCGCCGATTTCGTGATCTCGCTGGCCGGTGCCGTGCTTTTCATGTTTCTCGGCGGGCTCGCCTGGACCTCCGCCGCCCTTCACTACGGCTACCACGATACGACGCAAAACCTTCAGATCCCGGTTGTCTACTACTGGGCGATCTTCATCGTCGGCCTGGCGCTGACGGCCATTGCGTGCCTATGGCGGGCGGGCATGTCGTGGCGGCGATTCATGGACAGGGCCGGAGGGGAGCCGTGACAGCGCACCTCGCCGGTCCCCTCGGCTTCATTGTCGTCCTGCTGCTGATCGCCGTGCGCGTGCCGATCGCCGTCGCCATGGCGCTCGTGGGCATCGTCGGTGCGATCGCGCTCGGCGGTTGGGAACAGGCGTCCTATATCCTGTCCAACCTGCCGTATGAGGCGGCCTCGGGCGACGGCATGGAGGTGGTGCCGCTCTTCATCTTCATGGGCGTCTTCGCCTCCTTCAGCGGGCTTTCGGCCAATCTCTATAACGGTGTGCAGGCCATGATCGGCCATCGGCGTGGCGGCATCGCCATGGCCACCGTCGGGGCTTCGGCGATCTTCGGGGCGATCTGCGGTTCTTCGCTGGCAACCGCCGCGACGATAGGTCGTGTCGCCATGCCGGAGATGCGCGCGCGCGGCTATGCCGACAGCCTGTCGGCGGCCTCGGTCGCGGCCGGCGGCACGCTGGGGGTCCTCATCCCGCCGTCGATCATCCTGATCCTCTACGCGATCATGACGCGCAACTCGATCGGCGCGTTGTTTGCCGGCGCGCTCGTGCCCGGGCTCGTCGCCACCGCGCTCTACATGACAGCGATCTTCATACAGGTAACGCGCAGGCCGGAGCTTGCGCCAGCGGCCCCGCGACTGAGCTTCACCGAGCGCGCCGCGGCGCTGTTGCGGATATGGGACGCGGCACTCTTGATTCTGCTCGTCATCGGCGGCATCTACGGCAAGATATTCTCGCCGACCGAAGCGGCCGCTGTCGGCGCCGGCGGCAGCCTGGTCATCACCGTCGCGCGGGGGCGGCTGACCGTCGCGGTGTTGAAGGCCGGCATCGCCGAGACCGCGGCGATGACCGGCATGATCTTCCTGATCCTGATTGGCGCGTCGATCTTCAACTATTTCATCGAGCTGAGCGGCCTGACGGACCTTCTGACCAGCGGTATTGCCGCGACCGGCCTGCCGCCGCTCGGCGTGCTCATCCTCGTCATCGTCTTCTACATCGTGCTCGGCTGCTTCATGGACAGCCTGTCGATGATCCTGCTCACCGTCGTGCCGATGTACAAGCTGGTCACTGGGCTCGGCTACGATCCCGTATGGTTCGGCGTGCTCATCGTCTGCGTCGCCGAGATCGGCCTGATCACACCGCCGATCGGCATGAACCTGTTCGTGTTGCAGGGAACGACGCCGGGGCTGAAGCTTGACACCATCGTGCGCGGTATTCTGCCCTTCATCCTGGCCGACGTGGTGCGGATCGCCGTGCTGGTCGCGCTGCCGGGGGTGGTACTGTTCCTGCCGTCGCTGCTCGGCCTGAGATGAGCGGCGGGCCGCGCGCGTGAACGTACCCATCGAGCGTTCTTAAGAGCCCCGCGAGGGCAGGGCCTAGCCGATCTGCTCGGGCAGATGGTCCTCGCGCGCCAGCGACGAGAACTTGGTGATGGAGCCCTCGAAGGCGAGCTCCACCGTGCCGGTGGGGCCGTGGCGCTGCTTGCCGATGATCACTTCCGCCTTGCCGTGCACCTTGTCGCCTTCCGCCAGCCATTCGGCGAACTTCTCGCGGTCGCTCTCCAGCGGCTTGCGCATCTGGTGGTTTTCCGAACTGCGCTTGGTCGAACCCGATAGGAGCTGCACGTAGTCGATGACGATGAGGTCGAGCCCGCGCTGGCGCTTGAGCCGGCGCGCGCGCGCGGCGAGTTGCGCGATCGCGAGGCCGCCGGTCTCGTCGACGTAGAGCGGCAGATTCTGCAATTCTATCGAGTAGTCCTTGATCTTCTCGAAGTCGCTCTCGTTGATGTTGCCGCGGCGGATCTGGTTGGACGGGATGCCGGTCTGCTCGGCAATGATGCGGGTGGCAAGCTGCTCGGCTGACATTTCCAGCGAGAAGAAGCCGACGATGCCGCCGTTGACGGTGGTCTGGTGGCCGTCGGCCTTGACCTCGCCGCGCCAGGCGCGCGCCACGTTGTAGGCGATGTTGGTGGCGAGCGAGGTTTTGCCCATGCCCGGACGGCCGGCCAGAATGACGAGGTCGGAGTGCTGCAGGCCGCCCATCATGCGGTCGAGGTCGTCGAGCCCGGTCGACAGGCCCGACAATTTGCCGTCGCGCTGGAAGGCCGCCGCCGCCATGTCGATGGCGGTGGTCAGCGCATTGCCGAAGCCCTGGAAGCCGCCGTCGTAGCGGCCGGTCTCGGCCAGCTCGAACAGCTTGCGCTCGGCGTCCTCGATCTGCTCGCGCGGCGCGAAGTCGACCGGCGCGTCGTAGGCGACGTTGACCATGTCCTCGCCGACCTGGATCAGTTCGCGCCGGACGGCGAGGTCGTAGATGGTGCGCCCGTAGTCGGCGGAATTGATGATGGTGGTGGCTTCGGCCGCGAGCCGCGCCAGATACTGGCTGACGTTGAGGCCGCCGATGTCGATATTGGCGTCCAGGAACGTCTTCAGCGTCACCGGCGTTGCGATCTTGCCGGCGCGGATCAGGTCGCGGCAGAGCTGATAGATGGTCTGGTGGATCGGCTCGAAGAAGTGCTGCGGCTCCAGAAAGTCGGAGACGCGGTAGTGCGCCTCGTTGTTGACCAGGATAGCGCCGAGTAGCGCCTGCTCCGCCTCGATATTGTGCGGTGCGGTGCGGTAATCGGGCGTCGGCCCAGACGAGTCCGGGGTGGCTTTGCGTGCGACTGATTCGAGTGGAGCCATGGGTAGTGCTGTTGCGCCGATTTGACGAAACTAGTGCAGCGGATTTGACATTTGATACCCACTTGCAGCGAGTCACTCAATCAAATGTCAAATCCAAAACCGCACTAGAATCGAATGGTTGCTAGTGGTCCTTTGATCCCGACACTTGCTCGGGACCTTGCGGCAACGGCAAGCAAATGTCGGAATCCGACCACTAGGGGTCCGGTCAAGCTGTGTGGGTGACTGACGTTGACGATCACTTAACCATGAACGCGCGCCAGCGCGACTGCGCATTTACGCTTGTCCCGCTTTCCACAGTACCCACCGCCGTCTGAAAAATGAGTAGGCGCGCAGGCATCATGCCGCTTGACCGGCGCGCGATCCGAAAGCAGGCGGGACTATAATCGCCGGCGCTGCTTTCAGTCGGCTACTCGCCCGCGAGTCGGAACGGAGTCTGCCGCCGGGTTTCGGCGGCCTGCAAGGCGCGCTCGGTGGCGAGCATGTAGTCGCGCGTCATCGGCGTGACACCTTGCTTCTTGGTGATCTGGATCTGGAAATTCATCATGTTCTGGTCGCGGAACGACATCTCGGACGCGGCCAGATAGAACTCCCACATGCGCACAAAGCGCCGGTCGTAGATGCGCTCGGCCTCCTCGCGGTGGGCCATGAAGCGCTCGCGCCAGGCCTTCAGGGTCTCGGCGTAGTGCAGGCGCAGGATCTCGATATCGGTGACCAGCAGACCGTGCTTCTCGACGTAAGGCAGAACTTCCGACAATGCCGGTATGTAGCCGCCGGGGAAGATGTATTTCGAGATCCACGGGTTGGTGACGCTGGGGCCTTCCGAGCGGCCGATCGAGTGCAGCACCATGACGCCGTCGTCGGCGAGCAGCCTCGCGCACTGCTTGAAGAACTCGTCGTAGTGGCCGACGCCGACGTGTTCGAACATGCCGACCGAGACGATGCGGTCGAACGGCCCCGGCACGTCGCGGTAGTCCTGTAGCTCGAAGCGCGCGTGCTGGCTGAGGCCGCGTTCGGCGGCGCGCTCGTTGGCGATGGCGTGCTGTTCCTGGGAGAGGGTGACGCCGGTCACGTCGGCGCCGGTCACGTCGGCGAGATAGAGGCCGAGCCCGCCCCAGCCGCAGCCGATGTCGAGCACCCGCGTGTCCGGCTTGTCGAGCAGCAGCTTGGCGGCCAGATGCCGCTTTTTGGCGAGCTGGGCGTCGTCGAGCGAGGTGTCCGGGGTTTCGAAATAGGCGCAGCTATACTGCCGGTCGGCGTCGAGGAAGAGGGAATAGAGCCGCCCGTCGAGGTCGTAGTGGTGCGCCACGTTGCGGCGCGCGCGCTTGCGCGGATTGAATTGGCTGAGGCGGCGGACGAGGTAGCGCAGCATGAACTGCGGTTGCGCCCAGTGCGGCAGCACGCTGGGCTGGCTCATGACCAGCGACAGGAAGTCGGCGATTGAGCCGCGCTCGACCACGAAGGAGCCGTCCATGAAGGCTTCGCCGAGCTTGAGCTCGGGATCAAGCAACAGGCCCAACTCGGTGCTCCGGCTGGCGAAACGGATCGCCACCGGTCTGCCGCTGCCGTCGCCACAGGTGAACGTCGTCCCCCGGGACGTGGTAACCGTGAGCGCCCCCCGGCTAATGAAATTCTGCAACAGCGCTCGAAGCAACCGGTCCATCGGCCGCCTCCATCATCACGAATAACAGACAACCCGCTCGAAATGCCCAGACATCTCCGCAGGGCCTAACGCGCCGGAACTCAAAAAGTTCGGACCTAGGGATTTAATCGCGGTTCCGTTGCCGCAGCAATGCCTCATGTGAGGTCTCCGCATGCTTTTGCAAGGGGGCTCGTGCGTCAGGGACACGACTAAGGCCATGGCCGCGGGCCGGGGAGGTGGTGCCCCTGTGGCACAAAAACGCGGGGTCTGACGGGATTTTGCGGGAGCCGCCGATTCAACTTGATCGGGGCGTGCTCTACACTATCAACGAGCCCCGAGAGTCGAGGGGCGGGCTCCGGGGGCGATACCGCCAAGCAAAGAGGGTTGCTACCGCCATGTCCGGGTTACGTCACGCCATCGTTCTGGGGATCGGGTTGTTCGTACTGACGCTTGCGGGCGCGGCGCGGGCCCAGGATTTGTCGGCTGGCAAGACCCCGGCGCAGCTCTTTCAGGTCAATTGCGCCGTGTGCCACAAATCGCCCCGCGGACTGGCCGCGGCCAGCAAGGACAAGGGCAACGGCTTGTTTTCGGGTCTCGAAGACTTCCTGGCTAAGCACTACACTGCGGATCCGAAGTCGGCCGCAATCATCGCCGCTTACCTGAAATCCGTCGGCGGCGCGGCGCCCACGCGTGCCAGGCAACACCGTAGGGCCGCCAAGCCGCATAAGCCCGCGGCCAAGAGCGAGGCCAAGACCAAGAGCGAGACCGCCAAGAAGATGAAGGCGGCAAGGCTACGGCCGAAGCGCCAAAGGCCGAGGCGTCCGAGAAGCCTGCGATAGCCAAGCCGAAGCCGGCGGCCAAGGGCAACGATACGAAAAAGCCGGCCCCCGCGTCGACCCAGGCCAAGGACGCAAAGCCCGCGGCCGGCGACAAGAAGGCCGACTGATTTTCTCGGACACGCTCACCGATTCACGAAAACAGTGAGCGTACCAAGTCTTCGTATTGCCGCGTTTCCGGATGGCGAACCGGTTTTCACTTCGCCTGGAAACGCTCCAGTTGCCCACCCCGAAGGCCGGGACGGGCAGGTAATCAGGCTTCCTTGCCTTCGTCGGCGGTCTCGGCTTTCGCCTCGCCTTCTTCCTCGTCGTGCTCGTCGCCTTCCTCGAAGTAGGATTCGGCCTCGGCGGCGGCCCGCTCTGCTTCTTCCTCGGCCTCGTCGCGCGGGATCAGCACGTTCTCGCCGCGTGCGATGCGCTCGGCTTCCTCGTTGCTGCGGGCGACGATGACGGTGATCGTGGTATCCACGTCGGCGTGCAGCGCCAGCGGCACCTTGTACTCGCCGATCGACTTGATCGGGTTGTTGAGCTCGACTTGGTTGCGGTTGATCTGCGCGCCGCCTTCGGCGTTGAGCAGGCCGGCGATGTCGCGGGTCGACACCGAGCCGTAGAGCTGGCCGGTCTCGGAGGCCTGGCGCAGGACAGTGACGGACTTGCCGTCGAGGCCGGCGGCGACCTTCTCGGCGCCGCTCTTGGCTTCCAGGTTCTTGGCCTGCAGCTCGGCCTTCATGGCCTCGAACCGCTCCTTGTTGTCGTCGGTGGCGCGCAGCGCCTTGCCGCGCGGCAGCAAGAAATTGCGGGCATAGCCGTCGCGCACGCGCACCACGTCGCCCATGTGGCCGAGCTTGCCGACGCGCTCGAGCAGGATCACTTCCATTGTCGTTGCTCCTTGATCTGAACTTGTTTGATGTGACTGAGTTGAAGCGTATTTCGAAAGTTGAACGAGAAGATTAGGTCGGCGCTGGCGGGCCGCCGCGCCGGGCTGCGGCACGCCCACGCAGGTCGATGAACATGTCGCCGAGGCCGATCACGCACATGAGCAGCAGGGGCCAGCCGAACACCAGCACCGCCGCGTAGGCGCCGCCCAGCAGGAAGCCGCGTGACTGCATCCTCTGGCTCACCGCGTGCAGCACGGCGAAGCCGAGCACTCCGAAGGCGAGCAGGAGCGCCGACGCCACGACGGTCGCCAGGATGCCGACGATGCCGGGCGCGAAGCTGAGCGCCACGGCGGCCCCCAGCGCCGCGGCCATCGCGCGCGGGTAGGTCATGGCCGAAAGCACGGGCCACGGCCGGTTGAGCCGGCCGGAGAATTTGACGATGCGGCCGGCGAGCCAGAGATTGACGAGATAGGTCAGCGTCGAAAGCACCGCCGCCGCCGGGGGCACGGCCTCGACCAGGAAATCGAGCAGCGCTTTGGGGTCGCTGACGCCCTTGACCGCCGGCGCGCCGGCTTGGCCGGCCGTCTCCAGCCGCAGGAGATGCGCCAGCGCATGGTGCAGGTTGGCGCGCACGCTCTCGCCGTCGAGGCCGAAATTGGCCATGGCGACGGTGACGGTGAGGGCTCCAAGCACCGCCGTCCAGGTCGCGAGCCGTCCCGGCGGATACCATTCGAGCTCGGGCGCGCCGCCATTGACCGGCGCGTTACCGGCCGGCCGCGCCAGCAACGCGAGATAGCCGAGCCAC
>JARRQH010000142.1:0-7671 GCA_037381985.1 Pseudolabrys sp. | reverse complement strand
AGGTGGCCGGCGGTCGGCAGCACCCGGTCGGCGCCGATACCGACCGCAGCCGCGCGCTCGCGGGCGGCGGCGATGGTCGCGGGCGGCAGCAGCCCGGCGATACAATCGAGTTCCGGAAAGCGGGTGGGAACGACCGGTGCGACGCAGCGCCGCCGCCGGCGGGGCGCTGCTGCGGTCGCGGGGGCAAAACCGCCGCGAGCGAACGGGACGGCGCGCCCAACGGCAGCGCCAGCCTCGCGGCCGACCTCCATGCCTCCTCCCTCAGGTGCACGTGATAAGATACCTTGTGTCAGCCCTACACTGCCACATAAAATTGTTATTGCTTCATAATTCACGTTTTAATGGCGGCCAATTTCGACAATGGCCCCGGCCGCCGGCCGGTGCTAGAAGCCGGTCCCATGTCCAATTTCATGTCGCATTACCTGGTACCGGCCGCCATCATCGCGGTGGCGATCGTGCTCGTGCTCGGCCTCGTCAACATGATGCGCGGTGGCAATCCCAACCGCTCGCAGAGGCTCATGCGCCTGCGCGTGCTGCTGCAATTCGTCGCCATCGCGGTCATCATGGCGACGATCTGGGTGATGGGCCGCTAGGCCGGCCGTCGCTCTCTCCCGCGCGAGGCAGGAACAATGGTCGTTCTCAACCGCATCTATACCGGCACTGGCGACGACGGCACGACCGCGCTTGGCAGCGGCGACCGCCGCAAGAAATACGATCTGCGGGTGGCCGCCTACGGCACGCTCGACGAAGTCAACGCGGTGATCGGGCTGGCGCGTCTGCACACCAGCGCCGAGCCGGCGTTCGACCAGGCCTTGGGGCGCATTCAGAACGACCTATTCGATGTCGAGGCCGACCTGTGCCTGGCCGAAAAGGGCCCCGGCGGCGCCCGCCTGACCGTGACCGAGACCCAAGTGGCGTGGCTCGAGGGCGAGATCGACCGCCTCAATGAGGGTTTAGCGCCGCTCAGGTCCTTCATCTTGCCCGGCGGCAGCGCGACCTCTGCCTGGCTGCATCTCGCCCGCACCGTGTGCCGGCGCGCCGAGCGCATCATGGTGGAACTCGCCGACCAGCCGGGGGAGGAGGTGTCGGCCCCCTCGCTCAAATACGTCAACCGTTTGTCCGATTACCTGTTTGTCGCCGGCCGCCACGCCAACGACAAGGGCGCTTCTGACGTGCTCTGGGCGCCAGGGCAGCACCGCTGACCGCCAATTTTGGCGCCGCAGCATAAGCGTTGACTGCCCAAGTCCCTGCCTTTAGCTTCCGCCCGCTTTGTCGATTGAGGAAAAAGCCCATTCAGGATTGGGGGATCATGAAGATTCTGGTGCCCGTAAAACGGGTTGTCGATTTCAACGTCAAAATCCGCGTGAAGCCCGACGGCTCCGGCGTGGAGCTCGCCAACATCAAGATGTCGATGAACCCCTTCGATGAGATCGCGGTCGAAGAGGCGATTCGCCTGAAGGAGGCCGGCAAGGCCACCGAGATCGTGGCGGTGTCGATCGGCCCGCAGCAGGCCTCTGAAACCATCCGCACCGCACTCGCCATGGGCGCCGATCGCGGCATCCTGGTGAAGACCGACGGCGCGGCGGTCGAGCCGCTCAGCGTCGCCAAGATATTGAAAGGCGTGGTCGAGGCTGAACAGCCGGGCCTCGTCATCCTGGGCAAGCAGGCGATCGACGACGACTGCAACCAGACCGGTCAGATGCTGGCCGCGCTGCTCGGCTGGGCGCAGGGCACCTTCGCCTCCAAGATCGAGCTCGACGGCGACAGCCTCAACGTCACGCGCGAGGTCGACGGCGGCCTGCAGACCGTGAAGCTGAAGGCGCCGGCCATCATCACCACCGACCTGCGCCTGAACGAGCCGCGCTACGCTTCGCTGCCCAACATCATGAAGGCGAAGAAGAAGCCGATCGACGAGAAGGCGCCGGGCGATTACGGCGTCGACACCGCGCCGCGCCTCGAAGTGATCAAGACCGCGGAGCCGGGCGGCCGCCAGGCCGGCGTCAAGGTCGGCTCGGTCGCCGAGTTGGTCGGCAAGCTCAAAGACGAAGCGGGAGTGCTGTAAACAATGATCACGCTTCTGATTGCCGAACACGACAACAAGAGCCTGCGCGACGCCACCGCCAAGGCGCTGACCGCGGCTAAGGAACTCGGCGGTGACGTGCACGTGCTGGTCGCCGGCAAGGACGCCCAGGCCGCGGCCGACGCCGCCGCCAAGCTTGACGGCGTCGCCAAGGTGCTGCTCGCCGATGGCGATCTCTACGCCCATCAGATGGCCGAGCCGTTGGCGGCTTTGGTCGTCTCGCTCGCAGGCAGCTACGACACCATCGTTTCGCCGGCCACCACGACCGGCAAGAACGTCATGCCGCGCGTCGCAGCGCTGCTCGACGTCATGCAGATATCCGACATCACCAAGGTCGTCGCGCCCGACACCTTCGAGCGTCCGATCTATGCCGGCAACGCCATCCAGACGGTGAAGTCGTCCGACGCCAAGAAGATCGTCACCGTGCGCACCTCGACCTTCCAGGCGACGGGCCAGAGGACAGATGCCGGCTCGGCGCCGGTGGAGAGTGTGAATGCGGCCGACGATCCGGCGCTGTCGTCCTTCGTCGGCGAGGAGCTGTCGAAGTCCGACCGGCCGGAGCTGACGTCGGCCAAGATCATCATCTCCGGTGGCCGCGCCATGCAGAGCCGCGAGAACTTCACCACCTACATCGAGCCGGTGGCCGACAAGCTGGGGGCCGCCATGGGCGCCTCGCGCGCGGCGGTCGATGCCGGCTATGCGCCCAACGACTGGCAGGTCGGCCAGACTGGCAAGGTGGTGGCGCCCGAGCTCTATATCGCCGTGGGCATTTCCGGCGCGATCCAGCATCTCGCCGGCATGAAGGATTCCAAGGTGATCGTCGCCATCAACAAGGACGAGGAGGCGCCGATCTTCCAGGTCGCCGACTATGGGCTGGTGGCCGACCTCTACCAGGCGTTGCCTGAGCTCGCGACCGAACTCGATAAGATCAAGCGTTGAGGCGCTAATATTGTAGCTCCGCCGGTGGCTTCATCCGGCGGTTCGTCGTAAAACTGCAAAAGCAATCGGGCGTGAAGACCGCAGTCGACGCCGAGAGCCGGAACCAGCATCGATCGGATAAGAACATGGCCGCCATCAAGACTGTTGGGGTGATCGGCGCCGGGCAGATGGGCAACGGCATTGCCCATGTCTGCGCGCTGGCGGGCTATCCCGTCATGCTCAACGACATTTCGGGTGACCGCATCAAGGCGGGCATGGCGACCATCAACGGCAATATGACGCGCCAGGTCTCCAAGAAGCTGATCAGCGAAGATGCGCGCAAGAAGGCGCTGGATCTGATCAAGCCAGCGGAGAGATACGACGAGCTTTCGAGCTGCGATCTGGTGATCGAAACCGCGACCGAGAAGGAAGAGGTCAAGCGCAAGATCTTCGCCGATCTCTGCGCCTCGCTCAAGCCCGACGCCATCGTCGCCTCCAACACGTCGTCGATCTCGATCACGCGGCTGGCGTCGTCGACCGACCGGCCCGAGCGCTTCATCGGCATCCACTTCATGAATCCGGTGCCGCTGATGGAGCTCGTGGAACTGATCCGCGGCATCGCCACCGACGACGAGACCTTCGAGGCGAGCAAGGCTTTCATCGCGAGCCTCGGCAAGACCATTGCGGTGGCCGAGGACTTCCCGGCCTTCATCGTCAACCGCATTCTGCTGCCGATGATCAACGAGGCGATCTACACGCTGTACGAAGGCGTCGGCAACGTGGAGTCGATCGACACCGCCATGCGGCTCGGCGCCCACCACCCTATGGGCCCGCTAGAACTCGCCGACTTCATCGGCCTGGATACGTGCCTGTCGGTGATGCAGGTGCTGTACGAGGGCCTCGCCGATTCCAAGTACCGGCCGTGCCCGCTCTTGGTGAAATATGTCGAGGCCGGCTGGCTCGGCCGCAAGGCCCAGCGCGGCTTCTACGACTACCGCGGCGAAAAGCCGGTGCCGACGCGCTGAGTTTATTCCGTCATCCTGAGGTGCGAGCGAAGCGAGCCTCGAAGGATGACAGGCCCGGGCCGTCGCCCTTCGAGGGCCGCGCTATCGTGCGGCCACCTCAGGGTGACGGATTAATGCTCACGCGGCCGCGGCACTGAACTGCGGCATTGTTTCTTTCCAGCACGACCTCGCGATAGACGCCGGAAACGTCGTGCTGATCGTCGGGCACCACCATCTTGATGTGGTAATGGCCGCCGACGCGCAGGTCGCATTCGGCCTCGACCCGCAAGACGTTGACCGGCCCCATCCAGCGGATCATTTTTTCCGGGTCGGTCCACGCGGCGTAGACTTGCGCCGGCGGGGTCTTGAAGCGGCGCTTGATGGTGAGGCTTGGCGTGGTACTTGGCTTGGTGATGACGGCGGCCATGGTTCTTCCTCCAGAAAAGCGGCCAGGCGGTCGAGGCGTTCGGTCCAGAAACGCTGGTAGCGATTGAGCCAGTCATTGGCCTCCTGCATCGGTTCGGCGCGCAGGGTGCAGGAAACGGTGCGGCCGATCTTTTCGCGGGTGACGAGGCCGGCGTCGACCAGGACGTCGAGATGCTTCATCACCGCCGGCAGCGACATGGCGAACGGTTTGGCGAGCTCGCTTACCGAGATGGCCTCGCGCTCGCTGAGCTGCGCCAGCAGCGCGCGCCGGGTGGGGTCGGCGAGCGCGGCGAAGGTGCGGTCGAGGGCGTTCTGCGCTGGGCTTGAATAGTGAACCATGTGGTTAAGTACTGGCGCGCACGCGACGACGGAGTCAAGCGGGCCGGGCCGCCGCCCGAAATTTTCAATTTAACTAAACTTGTTAGGGCTCTGTTGACCCTGCCGGCCCAAGGTCTCCACCATGGACCCCGCGAGTATCGCAGCAGCCCTGACGGGCGCCCAGGCCAGCCAGGCGCAGATGGCGCTTGCCGCCAAGATGCTGCGCATGAACGCCGACTCCGGCGGCATGATCGCCAAGGTGGTCGAATCCGCCCAACAGAACCTGAAAAGCCTCGCCAACGTGGCGAACGGCGTCGGTAAGAACGTCAATATCGTGGCGTGAGCGCGGCTCTCCGCCCTCATCCTGAGGAGCGCTCCGAAGGAGCGCGTCTCGAAGGAGAGGGCGGCCCCATCCTTCGAGACGCATTGCTTCGCAATGCTCCTCAGGATGAGGCCGATTGAGGGGCGCGCGTAAGCTAGAACTAGAGGCGCCTCAACCCTTCCCCAGCGCCGCCTTGATCAGCTTGAGCGCGTCGCTGCTCGCCCAATCGGCCGCGCCGGCGACGGTGCCGATCTCGCAGCCCTTCGGATCGACCAGCATCGTTGTCGGCATGCCGATGGCGCGGCCGGCCTCCTTCAGCTTCTGGAAGACCTCGGCGCTGGGGTCGGCGTAGTAGGTCAGGTTCTTGACGCCGATCTTCTTGAAGAAGTCCTGCGCGCGCTGCGGGTTGCCGGTATCGATATTGATCGCCACCACCTGGAAATCGGGGCTGCCCAGGTCGGCCTCCAGCTTGTCCAGGGTCGGCGCTTCCCGGCGGCAGGGCACGCACCAGGTCGCCCATAGATTGAGCAGGATCGTGCGGCCGTGGAAGTCGGCCAGCGTCACCGGCTTGCCGTCGCGGTTCTGGAAGGCCAGATCGGGCACCTTGAACGGGCTCTTGGCGACATTGACGGCGGCCACCTCGCCGGTCGCCAGGGGGGCGATTTTCTTGGCCAGCGCCACCGCCGGCTTGCATTCCGGGGGCCCGCCCGCATTGCCTGTCAGGGGCCCGATCCCGTATACCGCCGCAGCGATCACGGCCACGCCGGCGATGCCGGCGGCCAGGAGCTTGAAAGAGCGGTTTTTAACGGGGCTGGGGGGCGGCTGGTCGGTCACGGGCGGCAAAACCTCGATAGCGATGCCAAAGGCGGCACCAAGATGAGCAACAAGATGTGGGGCGGACGGTTCGAGTCTGGCCCGGATGCCATCATGGAGGAGATCAACGCCTCCATCGATTTCGACCGGCATCTCTACCGCCAGGACATCGCCGCGTCCAAGGCCCACGCCGAGATGCTGGCCAAGCAAGGCATCATTACGGCGGAGGATGCTGCAAATATCGTGCAAGGGCTAGACGCGATTCTGGCCGAAATCGACGCAGACAAGTTCTCGTTCCAGCGCGCGCTGGAAGACATCCATATGAATGTCGAGAGCCGGCTTTCCGAGATGATCGGGCCGGCCGCCGGGCGGCTGCACACCGCGCGCTCGCGCAACGACCAGGTGGCGACCGATTTTCGCCTCTGGATGCGGGACACGGTCGACACCATCGACGCCGCGCTCGGCCGCTATCAGTATGCGCTGGCCGAGAAGTCGCTGGAGCACGCCGGCACGGTGATGCCCGGCTTCACGCATTTGCAGACCGCGCAGCCGGTCACCTTCGGCCATCACCTTCTCGCTTACGTCGAGATGGCGGCGCGCGACCGCGGCCGCTTCAAGGACGCGCGCAAGCGCATGAACGAGATGCCGCTCGGCTCGGCGGCGCTCGCCGGCACCTCGTTTCCGCTCGACCGCGACATGACTGCTCAGGCGCTGGGCTTCGACCGGCCGACGGCGAACTCGCTCGACGCCGTGTCGGACCGCGACTTCGTGATGGAGACGCTGGCCGCAGCGTCGATCGCGGCGGTGCATCTGTCGCGCTTCGCCGAAGAGATCGTGATCTGGACCTCGCCGCTTACCGGCCTGGTCAAGCTCACCGACAAGTTCACCACCGGCTCCTCGATCATGCCGCAGAAGCGCAACCCGGACGCCGCCGAGCTGGTGCGCGCCAAGACCGGCCGCATCATCGGCGCGCTCAACGGCATCCTCGTCGTCATGAAGGGCCTGCCGCTCGCCTACGCTAAGGACATGCAGGAGGACAAGGAGGGCGCCATGGACG
This sequence comes from Pseudolabrys sp., assembly GCA_037381985.1. Taxonomy (GTDB): domain Bacteria; phylum Pseudomonadota; class Alphaproteobacteria; order Rhizobiales; family Xanthobacteraceae; genus Pseudolabrys. The sequence goes on along the minus strand of JARRQH010000142.1, from coordinate 733 downwards.
CGCTCTCGGCGCTGTCGCTGGCCGTCGCCGCCATGACCGGCATGGTGGGCGACCTCATTCCCGATGCGGCGCGCATGAAGAAGGCGGCGGGCGAGGGGTATGCGACGGCCACCGATCTCGCCGACTGGCTGGTGCGCGCGCTGAAAATGCCGTTCCGCGAGGCCCATCACGTCACCGGCCGCATCGTCGCCAAGGCGGCGGAGATGGGCGTGCCGCTGCACCGGCTGCCGCTCGACGCCATGCGCGAAATCGAGCCGCGCATCAGCGACGAGGTGTTCGAGGTGCTTTCGGTCGACAAGTCGGTGAAGAGCCGGGAAAGCTACGGCGGCACCGCGCCCAAAAACGTGCGCGCGCAGGCCAAGAGATGGCTGCGGGCGCTCGAAAAAGAGAAATCCTGACTTCGCCTTGTTCGGCGGGTTTGCTAAGGTGATCTCGAAAAGGATTTGCTCGTGAGCCAAACGACCGACCGACTGTTTTCCCGCCTGGCGCTGATCGGCGCGCTCGCCGCCGCCTTCGCGCTGGGGGCGTGCGGCCGCAAGGGCCCGCTCGATCCGCCGCCGAGCGCGGTTTCCGCCACCGGCCAGCAGGAGCCGGCCAATACGGCGCTCATTCAGTCGCCGTTCGCGAAACCGGGTGACGCGACGCAGGCCAAGGCCGCCAAAACGGAAGGCAAGGCCGGCAGCAAGGCCGACAAGAGCTTTATCCTCGATCCCCTGCTCAACTGAGCACTAAC
>JARRQH010000141.1:0-7724 GCA_037381985.1 Pseudolabrys sp. | reverse complement strand
ATGTGGTAGGAGGCGACGCCCAGCCATTCATGCTTCTCGACGAACTGGAACTCCGACGACGACGGGTCGAAGTGCCAGACCATCAGCAGCGAGATGGCGAAGGTGATGAGCGTGGTCCACAGGGCGATCCAGCGCGCGGTGCCCTTGGCAACCGGGCTGTCGCCGCGGCCCATGATCATGATGAGCAGCGCGCCGAGCAGCGGCAGGAAGGTCGTGACGGATAAGATCGGCCAATTCATAAGCGTTGTTTCCTGCGAGCCTTCAGTGCACCGCGAACATGAACCAGGTGATGAACAAGGCCGCGCCGATCAGCATGGCGAAAGCGTAGTGATAGAGGTAGCCGGTCTGCAGCCGAACGACGTTGCGCGTCACGTCGAGCACGCGCGCGGAGACGCCGTCGGGACCGAAGCCGTCGATGATGAAGCCGTCGCCGCCCTTCCAGAGCGTGTAGCCGAGCCACTTCACCGGACGCACGAAGATGAAGTCATACAGCTCATCGAAGTACCACTTGTTGAGCAGGAACAAGTAGAGCGGCCGATGCTGGCGGGCAAGCTCGGCCGGCAGGTCGGGCCGGCGGATATAGAACAGCCAGGCGACCAGGAAGCCGATCACCATCATCAGCGTGGGCAGGAAGGTGAGCAGCTTCGGCATCAGCTCCATGTTCTCCATCACGTGGTTGTTCGCGCCGAAGAACAGGGCGTGGCCGAAGAAGCCCTCGACGCCCTTGCCGATAAACACGCTGTGGAACGCAAAGCCCGCAAACAACGCACCGACCGACAACACGCCGAGCGGGATCAGCATGGTGAGCGGGCTTTCGTGGGCGTCGCGCCAATGCTGGCGGTCGTGCGGCTCGCCGTGGAAGGTCATGAAGATCAGCCGCCACGTATAGAACGAGGTCAGCAGCGCCGCGAACACGCCGCAGGCATAGCCGTACATCGCCATCGGGTTGTGGCCGGCGTAAGCCGCCTCGATGATGGCGTCCTTGGAGTAATAGCCTGCGGTGAGCGGGAACCCGGTCAGCGCCAACCCGCCGATGACCATCGCCGCATAGGTGAGTGGGATGCGGTCCTTGAGGCCGCCCATCTTGCGCATGTCCTGCTCGTGATGCATCGCGACGATCACGGAGCCCGAGCCGAGGAACAGCAGCGCCTTGAAGAAGGCGTGCGTGAACAGGTGGAACATGCCGATCGAATAGGCGCCCGCGCCCATGGCGATGAACATGTAGCCGAGCTGCGAGCAGGTCGAATAGGCGATCACCCGCTTGATGTCGTTCTGCACCAGGCCGATGGTCGCCGCGAACACCGCCGTGGTGCCGCCGATGAACATGACGAAGGTCTGCGCGGCCGGCGACAGCTCGAACAGCGGCGACAGCCGCGCCACCATGAACACGCCGGCGGTCACCATGGTGGCGGCGTGGATCAGGGCGGAGACCGGCGTCGGGCCTTCCATGGCGTCCGGCAGCCAGGTGTGCAGCAGGAACTGCGCCGACTTGCCCATGGCGCCCATGAACAGCAGCAGGCAGATGGCGGTGATCGCCTGCGGATGCCAGCCGAAGAACGGAATGGTCTTATGGACCAGCGCGGGCGCCGCCGCGAACACGGTGTCGTAGGCGACCGACCCGGTCATCAGGAACACGGCGAAGATGCCGAGCGCGAAGCCGAAATCGCCGACGCGGTTGACCACGAAAGCCTTGATGGCGGCGGCGTAGGCCGACGGCCGCGTGTACCAGAAGCCGATCAGCAGGTAGCTCGCCAGCCCCACGCCTTCCCAGCCGAAGAACAGCTGCACCAGGTTGTCGGACGTCACCAGCATCAGCATGGCGAAGGTGAAGAACGACAGGTAGCCGAAGAAGCGCGGCCGGTAGGGATCGTCGGCCATGTAGCCCATGGAATAGAGGTGCACGAGCGCCGACACGGTGTTGACCACCACCAGCATCACGGCGGTGAGCGTGTCGATGCGCAGCGCCCAGTCGATGTGGAGATCGCCGGAAACGATCCACGGGAACACCTCCACCCGCGTGGTGTGGTGGCCGAATCCGACCTGCACGAAGGCGATCCACGACAGCACGAACGAGATCATCAGGAAGGTGGTGGTGATCACCTCCGTCATACGCGAGCCGACAGCCGCCGTCTCCGTGGGGCCGTGATGTTCGTCGTGCCCGCCGGCCGCGTGGTCGTGCGCTTCGCCGTGATCGGCTTCGGCGTGGTGGGCGTGGCCGGCTGAATGGTCGTCGAGGCCCGACGGCCCCTCGCCCGGGAAACGGGCGCGCGCACCGGCGAGCGCGATGATGCCGGCCAGGATGGCGCCGAGCAGCGGCAGGAAGACGATTGCTTGATACATGCCCGCCTAGCCCTTCATCCAACCAAACTGGTCAAGTCGCATATCCGCCATCTTCATTTTGCGCATGATCTGATCCGAAAACCGGTTCCCACTTTTCGGGATCATGCGCCTAGCCCTTCATCGTATTGATGTCTTCGACCGCGATGGAGCCGCGGTTGCGGTAGAACACCACCAGGACCGCCAGGCCGATCGCCGCCTCGGCCGCCGCCACCGTGAGTACCAAGAGCGCAAAGATCTGGCCGACGATGTCGCCGAGATGGGTGGAGAACGCCACTAGGTTGATGTTGACCGCAAGCAGGATCAGCTCGATCGACATCAGGATGACGATCACGTTCTTGCGGTTCAAGAAGATGCCGAAGATCCCGAGCGTGAACAGGATGGCGGCAACCGAAAGATAATGGCCGAGCCCGATGGTCATGCGCCGCCTCCCAGGCCCTGCCCCGGCCGCACGGTGTGAAGCTCGATCGCCGTCTTGTCGCGCGCGACCTGCTCGCTGATCTTCTGCCGCTTGGCTTCCGGCTTGTGGTGGAGCGTCAGCACGATGGCGCCGACCATGGCGACCAGCAGCACGAGCCCCGCAATCTCGAAGAAATAGACGTAGTTCGTATAGAGCACCCGGCCGATGGCCTCGGTGTTGGTGATGTCGGTCGGGATCGGCGCGGCGATGGCGTGCGGCACGCCGGGCCCCAGCGTCCAGGCCCCGACCACCAGCAGCAGCTCGGCGAGAAAGATGCCGCCGATGACGACACCGACCGGCAGGTATCGCAGCGCGCCCGCCTTGAGCGCGGCGAAGTCGACGTCGAGCATCATGACGACGAACAGGAACAGCACGGCGACGGCGCCGACGTAGACCACGATCAGGATCATCGCCAGGAACTCGGCGCCCATCATCACGAACAGCCCAGCCGCGTTGACGAAGGTCAGGATGAGGAAGAGCACCGAATGCACGGGGTTGCGCGAGGCAATCACCATGAAGGCGCTCGCCACGCAGATGCCGGCAAAGATATAGAAGAAGATGGCTGTCACGATCATCGGCGGCTTACCTGTAGGGCGCGTCGAGCGCGATGTTCTGCGCGATCTCGCGCTCCCAGCGGTCGCCGTTGGCGAGCAGGCGCTCCTTGTCGTAATAGAGCTCCTCGCGCGTCTCGGTGGCGAATTCGAAGTTCGGCCCCTCCACGATGGCGTCGACCGGGCAGGCCTCCTGGCACAGGCCGCAGTAGATGCACTTCACCATGTCGATGTCGTAGCGGGTGGTGCGGCGCGTGCCGTCGTTGCGGCGCGGGCCGGCCTCGATGGTGATGGCCTGAGCCGGGCAGATCGCCTCGCACAGCTTGCAGGCGATGCAGCGCTCCTCGCCATTGGGATAACGGCGCTGGGCGTGCTCACCACGGAAGCGCGGCGAGATCGGGCCCTTCTCGAAGGGATAGTTGAGCGTTGCCTTCGGCCTGAAGAAGTAGCGCATGGCCAGCACGAAGCCGGACACGAACTCCTTCAGGAAGATGGATTTCGCCGCGCGATCCAGTCTCATGATCGCCTCACTTCACCGCGGCGGTCGCGAGACCGCCGTATTGCAGGACAGCCGCGACGATCACCACCATGGCCAGCGACAGCGGCAGGAACACCTTCCAGCCGAGCCGCATCAACTGATCGTAGCGATAGCGCGGCACCATGGCCTTGGCCATGGCGAACAGGAAGAACATGAAGGATGCCTTCAGCACAAACCAGATCACGCCCGGCACCCAAGTGAAGGGCACGAAGGGGATCGGCGACAGCCAGCCGCCGAGGAACAGGATCGTGCCCATGGCGCACATGGTGCCGATGGCGACGTATTCGCCGAGCATGAACATCATATACGGGGTCGAGCCGTATTCGACCATGAAGCCGGCGACCAGTTCGGACTCCGCTTCCACGAGGTCGAAGGGCGGCCGGTTGGTCTCCGCCAACGCCGAGATGAAGAACACCACGAACATCGGCAGCAGCGGCAGCCAGTACCACGAGAACACGCCGTAGGGGCCATTCTGCGCTTCCACGATCTTGGATAGGTTGAGCGAGCCGGCGCACAGCAGCACGGTAATGATGACGAAGCCGATGGAGACTTCGTAGGACACCATCTGCGCCGCCGAGCGTAGCGCGGCCAGGAACGGATACTTCGAGTTCGACGCCCAGCCCGCCATGATGATGCCGTAAACCATCAGCGAGGAGATGGCGAAGACGTAGAGGATGCCGACGTTGATGTCGGCGATCACCCAGCCGAGATTGACGGGGATGACGGCCCAGGCGGCGAGCGCCAGCACGCAGGTGACCAGCGGTGCCAACAGGAACACGCCCTTGTTGGCGCCGGCCGGGATCACCGGCTCCTTGAACACAAACTTCAGAAGGTCGGCGAAGGACTGGAATAGACCCCAGGGCCCGACCACGTTAGGGCCGCGGCGGAGCTGGACGGCCGCCCAGATCTTGCGGTCGGCGAGCAGGATATAGGCAATGGCCACCAGCAGGATGACCAGCAGCAGCAAGGATTCCGCCGCCATGATGATCAGAGGCCAGAGATAGGTCCAGAAGAAGTCCATCGTTCCCTACTCCGCCGCCGTCTTGCTGGCCGCGTTCGCGAGGCCTGCGCATTCCGCCATGATGGCGGAGGCGCGCGCAATCGCGTTGGTCATGTAGAAGTCGCTCACCGCCGAGGCGAACGGCGCCTTGTCCGGCGCGCCGCCGAGCTTGGCCAGCGCCTCGATGGCGCCGGCATCACCAGCCGCGATCTCACCGATGCGCATGAGATGCCGATGCTCGGCGAACATCGCCTGACGCAGTTGCCCGAGCGAGTCGAACGGCAGCGTAGAACCGAGCGCGCCCGACAGCGCCCGCAGGATCGCCCAGTCCTCGCGGGCGTCGCCCGGCGGGAAGCTGGCACGTTCGGCCATCTGCACGCGGCCCTCGGTGTTGACGTAGGTCGCGGATTTCTCCGGATAGGCCGCGCCCGGCAGGAGGACGTCGGCGCGATGGGCGCCGCGGTCGCCATGGGTGCCGATGTAGACCACGAAGGCCCCGGCCGGCACGTCGACCTCGTCGACCCCGAGCAGGAATAGGAGATCGAGCGCGTTGGGTTTCAGCATGGCGGCGGTGTCGAGCCCGCCCTCGCCCGGCACGAAGCCGACGTCGAGCGCGCCCACGAGCCCCGCTTCGCTATGCAGGATGTTGAAGCCGTTCCAGCCGTCCTTGACGACGCCGAGCGACAGCGCGGCCTTGGCGGCCTTGGCCAACACGGCGGCGCCGTCGGGCCGGTTGAGCGCACCCTGGCCGATGATGAACATCGGCTTTTCCTTCTGCGCCGGAGGATGCTCGGCGAACTGCGCCAGGCTCTCGGGGCCAGCGCCGAGATAATTGTAGGGGTAGGTCAGGTCGGCCTTCTCGCCGACCAGGCCGATGAGCACCTCGCCTTTCAGATAGCGCTTGCGGATGCGGGCGTTGAGGACGGCCGCCTCTTTGCGCGGGTTGGTGCCGATCAGCATGATGGCATCGGTCTCGTCGATGCCGGCGATGGTCGAATTGAACAGATAGCCGGCGCGGCCGTACTGCGGGTGCAGCGGGTTGCCGGGGTAGCGCGCGTCCATGTTGGCGCTGCCGAGCGCCGCCATCAGACCTTTGAGCGCGAACATCTCCTCGGTGGCGGCAAGCTGACCGGCGAGCGCGCCGATGCGCGCACCGCTCGTGCCCTTCGCCTTGGCGGCGATGACCGCGAAGGCTTCCTGCCACGTCGCGGGCTTGAGGCGGCCGTTCTCACGCACATAGGGCTGGTCGAGGCGCTGGGTGCGCAACCCGTCGACCACGTGGCGGGTCTTGTCGGAGATCCACTCCTCGTTCACGTCGTCATTGTTGCGCGGCAAGATGCGCATCACCTCGCGGCCGCGGGTGTCGACGCGGATCGCCGAGCCGACGGCATCCATGACGTCGATCGACTGGGTCTTGGTCAACTCCCAGGAGCGCGCCGTGAAGGCGTAGGGCTTGGAGGTGAGCGCGCCGACCGGGCACAGATCCACCACGTTCGACTGCAACTCCGAGGTCATGGCCTGCTCGAGGTAGGTCGTGATCTCCATGTCCTCGCCGCGCCCGATGGCGCCAAGCTCAGGCACGCCGGCGATCTCGCTGGCGAAGCGGATACAGCGCGTGCACTGGATGCAGCGCGTCATGACCGTCTTGACCAGCGGGCCGATATATTTGTCCTCGACCGCGCGCTTGTTCTCGGCGAAGCGCGAGGCGTCCGCGCCGTAGGCCATGGCCTGGTCCTGCAAATCGCACTCGCCGCCCTGGTCGCAAATCGGGCAGTCGAGCGGATGGTTGATCAGCAGGAACTCCATCACCCCTTCGCGCGCCTTCTTGACCAGCGGCGAGCGGGTCTTGATCTCGTGCGGCGTGCCGTCCTTCTTCGGCGGCAGATCCTTGACGCCGACGGCGCAGGACGCCTGCGGCTTGGGGCCGCCCGCCACCTCGACCAAGCACATGCGGCAGTTGCCGGCGATCGACAGCCGCTCGTGGAAGCAGAAGCGCGGGACTTCCGCGCCCGCGGCTTCACAGGCCTGGAGCAGCGTGTACTCCGGCGGGACGTCGATCTCTTTGCCGTCGACGATGATTTTTGTCATGCCGCATGCTCGCTTGTCGTACCGCAACGCGCCGTGCGCCAGTGTTTCGCCGCCGAAAGGCTTTCCCAGCTGAACGCGTCATCGCTCGGGCCGTGGGCCTTCAGATGATCGAGCCGGTCGACGCCCTCTTGCATGGACGGCCGATGACCCACCGGCACCCACCACAACACCAGCGGCGGACCGTCGAGTGGCGCAAACCACTGTTCGCGCCGGCCGTAGAAGCGCCGGTGCACGGTCTGCCAGACGAAGCGCTCCAGCGCCTCGACGTTTTCCCACACCGTCAAGTTGGGCAGGATGGCCGGGTCGTCATAGACCCGCATGTTCATGGCGTTGCCGCTCTCGTCCTGCGACCGCCAGACGAAGCCCGGGATCGTGTCGGCCAGCCGGTTCACGCGGTCGACGTTATCGACGAACTCCTTCATGCTCGGATCGTCGAGCGGGTAGCGCACGCGGGCGATATTGAATTGAGCGAGATGGCGCGCTCCGCTCATGTCGCGTTGCTCCCCGTTGCCGGCCCCGGATGATGTTCATGCCAGCACGCCAACAGGTCCGTGACTTCAATCCCGTCGATGCTCATGCCGACAAGCCTACTTTTAACAATCGACGCGCCGGCGAGATTGGCCTGATCGATCCGAAGACCCGACAGGTTGACGTTGTGGACGGTCCAGCCCGCCATATTGATATCGTCGAACGAACACCCCGACAGATTGACGTTGTGATAGCGACTGCCGGACATGTTGACGTTTTCGT
>JARRQH010000140.1:0-20309 GCA_037381985.1 Pseudolabrys sp. | reverse complement strand
GTCGCCTGCCACACGCTCAAGCCCGGCGAGATCCAGAAGGCAGGCCCGACGCTGTGGCACGTCATGGGCCGCCGCATCGCGACGCTGAAGGGCTACAACTTTTCTCCGGCGCTGAAGAAGCTCGATATCGTCTGGTCGAAGAAGACGATTTCAAAGCTGTTCGAGATCGGCCCGGTGCACTACACGCCCGGCACCAAGATGCCGGAGCAGACCATCGGCTCCGAGAAGGACCGCCAGGCACTGGTGGATTTCATTGCCAAGGTGACGAAATAGTCGTCTGCCAACCTCAATCCGTCATCCTGAGGTGCGAACCTCGCGCAAGCGAGGGGAGCCTCGAAGGATGAGCGGCCAAATTCTTTGGAACCTTGGCCGTCGCCCTTCGAGGCTCGGCGCGATGCGCCGAGCGCCTCAGGGTGACGGATAAAGATCAGCCCTCGCCCTTCTGCTCCCGCTCTTTCAGATAATCGTCCGTCGTGCGCACGTTCGGCCGCTGCGGCGCGCCGAAGGGATCGAGGCTTTGCTCCATGGCGGCGGCGGCGCGGCAGTCGGCGCACATCTTGACCATGTCGAGCCGCTTCTTGGAGTCCTTGAACATCCAGTGCTTGCCTTCGAGCGCCGCCACCACGCGCTCGACCGAGCTCTTGACGCCGAACGGCGTGCCGCAGCGGATGCACTGGAACGGCTCTTCTTCCTTGATCACGCGCGACTGCGCGGTGGCGCTCCGGAAGTCGATCTGCGGCCGGATCGCGATCACCTTCTCCGGGCAGGTCGCCTGGCACAAGCCGCACTGCACGCAGGCGTCTTCGGCGAAGCGTAGCATCGGCTGTTCGGGATCGTCCGATAACGCACCTGTCGGGCAGGCGGACACGCAAGCCAAGCACAACGTGCAGCCGGCGACGTCGACATCGACGGTGCCGAAGGGCGCGCCTTCCGGCAGCGCGATGACATCGACCGGCGCCGGCGCGACGCCATGCAATTCGCGCAAGGCGTGCCGCATCAGGTCGCGCTTTTCGCCCACGGGCGTGAAGGTCGCTGGCTTCGCGGCGCGGTCCATCGTCTCAATCGCGCGCAATCTCGCGCCGAGAGCATCGGGATCGTCGGTCTCGATGGTTTCGACGCGCGCGCCGGTGAAGCCGAGCCCTTCAAGTACCGGCTGCGCCAAGGCAATCGTCTTATGCAGACCTGAGAGATCGTGACGCGACTTGGAACGGGTCAGGAAACGAACGGCAACCGCGCCGTACGCGAGCGCCGCCGCCACCGCTTCGGTGCCCACCTGCGTGATCTCGTTGACCGCGACCGGCAGTACGTTCGCCGGCAGGCCGTCACCGTAACGCGCCAGCGCGTCGATCAACGGCGTGCCTTGTTCGCCGTCATGGAAGAGGATGACCGGCTGCTTGCCGCTGAGTTCGCGGTAGGTCGCAAGCAGTGTGCGCAATTTGCCGAGCAGCGCGCCCGACGGCGGCAGCGCGTAAGAGGCGGCGCCGGTGGGGCAGACGGCGGCGCATTGGCCGCAGCCGGCGCAGACATGGGCGTCGATCGCCACATGATCGCCGGCGGGCGCAATCGCGCCGGTCGGGCAGAGATCGAGGCAGCGCCGGCAGCCGACGAGGCCGGAGCGCGCATGCGCGCACAGGTCCTCGCGCATGGTCACGTAGCGCGGCTTGTCGAAGGTGCCGGTGAGATCGCGCGCCTTCAACACGGCGCGCAGTACTGCCGCCGGATCGCCCGGGTCGGCGCGCAAATATCCGTCGCGCAGGTCGGCGGACGGAAACAGCGCCGGCCCGCCGCTGATGTCGATGAGAATGTCGCAGCGCATGGTCGCGTCCTTGCACGGCGGCCCGAAATCGAGCGCGTCGCGCGACGACGGCGCGGCCAGTGCGAAATCGTCGAGCGTCAATTCAAAGGCGCCGAGATAGCCTCGTGCGGCGCGCACCGTGCCCTGCAGCAGCGCGAAGGCGGTGACCGCCTGCGGCGGCACGTCGACCGGCGGCTTGATCAGCACGGTGACGTCGAGATGATCCTTCAGAAGCTCGGCGGCTTCGATGGCGCGCGCGCCGCTGCCGTAGATGGTGCAGGCGCCGCCGCGGGTGAAGCCGACATAGGCCGGCTCCGGCGCCGTCTCCAGGCTGGCCGCGATCAGCGCCGCCATCTTCGGCCCGGCATCGCGCGCGTCCTTCGACCAGCCGGCGGTTTCGCGGATGTTGACGAATGAGACGCGCGTGCCTTCGGTGTCGCCGGCGTCCGCCGCCAGTTCCTTGAACAGCGGCGCTTCCTGGGTGCAGGCAATGGTGAGCGCGTCGTCGCCGGCGAGCGCGTTCTGCACGCGCGACAGCTCGGCGCGGCACAGGTGCCGGCCCGCCACCACCTCGGCGCCACGGCACGCCCGCCGAACGCCAGCGGCGTCGAGCGGCATGGTGTCTTCGCAGGAGCACATCAGGATCTTGCGCGGGCCTTCGGCCATTATGTTCTCAATCGCGGTTGTCGTTTGCCCGCCTCAATTCTGTCGCAAGCGTTTGAGGCGCCTCTTGTCCCGGCGTTAATCCCGTTGGGCTGCGGGACTGGTCTCGGGTCCTTCGAACCTATAACTTGAACCTATAATTATTGGCGTTCGAAGAAGAAAGGGTGTGTGGAGGAACTATGGCGTTGCAGGCGCGGCTCTGGCCGCCGGACCAGACGCCGGAATTGACGCTGCCGCCGCTCTATACGGCGGTGCGACTGCGCGAGGTGGGCGATGCTTTTGCCCATGCGGCCGAGATTGCCGCCGATAGCGGCGCCGGCACTTTGGTGTATGTGGGCCGCTTCGACATCGTCGAATTCGCCCTGGTGCTGGAGCCGGAGGAGCCGCTCAAGCACGCGCGCCGCGCGCTTTATGCCGGCATGGTGGCGCTCACCGACGCCCTGATCAGCGCCGCCGAACCGGAAACCATGGTCGAGATCGACTGGCCGGATGCCGTTCGCGTCAACGGCGGGCTGGTGGGCGGCGGTCGGCTGGCCTGGCCGCGAGATAGTGCCGAAGACGCCGTGCCGCCGTGGCTGGTGTTCGGCGCCATGATCCGCCTGCACCCGGGTTCGAACCGCGAGCCCGGCCACGATGCGGACATCACCAATCTCGCCGAGGAAGGTTTCGGCGGTCTGGCGGAAGACGGCGAAAGCGGCCTTGTGTCGCAGCGCGTCATCGAAAGCTTCTCGCGCCATTTTATGATCGCTGTCGACGCCTGGCAGGAGCAGGGCTTCGCGTCGTCGGCGAAGAATTATCTGGAACGCTTGACGCCGGCCAAAGGCCTGCGCTGCGGCATCGACGACAATGGCGACCTGCTGGTGCGCCGCATGACGAGTGATACGGTCGAACGCCAATCGCTCGTCGAGATGCTCGCGTCGCCGTCGTGGCGCGATCCTGCGACGGGAGCGCCGCGCGGATGAAATTGTTGCGTACCATTCGGCTCGATCCGTCGGATACTTTCGTGTTCGAGCGCGCCGCCGAACCCGGCGAATGGGCCGTGTCGGGCGCCTTTGCGTTCTGGGCGAGCGATCCGACCGCGCTTGAAGGCAAGGCGCGTTCGGCCTTCCGCGGCGGGTTCCTCGGGGTCGACACCATGGGCTGGTCGACGCTGGTGCAGATCGTGGAAGCGAGCCGTGCCGAACGCGCCAACCTGGTCGAAACCCTTGCCGAGCGGCTGGTCGTGCATTTCGGCGCGCCCGACATGGACGCCGCCCGCGCCGCGGCGGCAGAAGAGGTTGCCTTCGCCGAGTCTTTGTGCGAGCCGCCGCAGGACACGCTGATCGCGGTGCATCGCACGTACGAGGAAGGCGAGCTGCGCGAATCCTTCCGCACGCTGCAGCTGCGCGAGGGCCCCAAGCTAGCGCGCGCGTTCTCGTTTCTCGAGGTCGAGGGCGAAGACGACGAGGCGCCGGCGGAAGACGTGAATTTGATCGATATGGTGGAACGGGAGCGTAAATGACCGATTTCTGGCTCTCCTGCGGCCATCATCTGCTCGACTGCGCCGAAGGCGGCGGGCTGCTGGTGACCGACGATTTCCTGAAAGTTTATCTAGCGCGGCCCGAATTGATTCCGCCGCCGGAGGCCTGCACGGTCGAGCGCACGCTGCACGGCGCGCTCTTGGAAAATCCGCAGATGCCGGTGTCGGCCGCCGACATCGCCGCCATCGAGGACGAGGACGCGCGCGAGAACTGGCAACTGCTGATCGCCTTCCGCGATCACCTGCTGCGCCACAAGACGCTGGAAGCCGCCTACACCGAGCTGGTGCGGCACGGGCTCGACGGCACGCCGCCTTTGTTCATCAATCAACTCGTGCACGTCATCCTGCGCAACGCGCTCGACGGCGTCGAGGATCCGCGCATCCTGCGTGCGGCGGAGCTGTTCTTCCGCACCCAGCGCGTCACCGAGCACGACGGCTCGCTGATCGCCGCCGACGAGGAAACCATCGGCGGCGACAACACCTCGCCGGTGTCGCCGCTCGTCTCCATGCTGGGGCTGCCGGCGGAAGCTGAGATCGACGTCATCAACGAGGACAACGCCGAGAGCTATTGGGAGCGCAGCGACCAGTTCGACATGGCGATCGACCTGACCGCCGGCCGCGACGGCCTCGTGGCGCTGGCCGCGGCGATGGAGCACTGGATCGCGCATCTGCTCGGCGTGTCGACCACCATCGAGCCGCTCACCGAGCTGCGCGACGCCATGCTCACCTGGTACGTCGGGCTCGACGCCGACGCCACCCGCATCGGCGATCAGTTGTGGAACGACGAGGAGATCGACGACGCCACCATGAGCAGCGTGGTCGGTCTGTTCCGGCTCACCTTCGACAACCCGGACGTGGCGCTCGACCGCGTGCGCGGCGAGCCGGTCTACCTCATCCTGGCGATGACTGCCGACAACGAGATCCGTATGAAGCCGCAGAACCTGGTCACCGGCCTGCCGATCCGCCATCTGGAGGCGGTAAGTTAGGTTTCACCTCTCCCCGCTTGCGGGGAGAGGGAAAACGGCGCCCAGTTGACCGTTCTCTATCCCCGCCGCTAACTTTGCGCCGAAACAAGGCGAGACCAGAAACCCGATGCGCGATTCCGGCCTGAGCGAGGCGATCCGCGCCGTTGGCGGCGTGAGCGAGCTCGCGCGCCAGATCGGCATCTCGCAGCCGTCAGTGTCGAACTGGACGCGGGTGCCGGCGGAACGCGTGGTCATCGTCGAAACCGTCACCGGCATCGACCGCGCCATCCTGCGTCCCGACCTCTATGGCGACGACGCCGTGCGCGAGGCCGACGAGATCGACGCCGCGCGCGCCCAGGAATACGCGCTGATCGGCGCGCTCTTGCTGCACGCGCCGAGCGCCGAACTGCTGCAAAGCCTGGCGGAATTGAAGGGCGACGCCACGCCGCTCGGGCTTGCCCATGCCGCGCTTGCCGACGCTGCCGCGCAAGCAAGCGTCGAGGCGGTCGAACGCGAGTATTTCAATCTGTTCATCGGCATCGGTCGCGGCGAGCTGTTGCCGTACGCGTCCTATTATCTCACGGGCTTCCTGCACGAGCGCCCGCTGGCGCGCCTGCGCGACGACCTCAACGCCATCGGCATCGCGCGTCAGGACGGCGTGGTGGAGCCGGAGGATCACGCAGGTATCCTGTGCGAAATCATGGCGGGGCTGGCGAGCCGCAGCCTGCCGGCGCCGGCCGACGCCGAGCGCACCATCTTCGAAAGCCACATGGCGCCGTGGATCGGCCGTTTCTTCGCCGATCTCGAAGGCGCCGAGTCCGCCGATTTCTACCGCCGCGTCGGCGCCGTCGGCCGGATTTTCGTCGATATCGAAGCGCAAGCTTTTGACCTGCCGGCCTGAGGCTTGAACCTCGCGCGCGGCTTCACGGAGGAGAGAACTGACCATGCAGGACCAGGGTCATCACAATGACAAGAGCAAGCTCGCCCGCCGCGATTTCCTGCGCATGGTCGGTCTCGGCGCCGGCGTTGCCGCCGCGGCCGCGACGCTAGTGGCGAATGAGGCTGTCGCCACCGAGTCGATGTCGGAAGCCAAGAAGGCGCGCTACAATCCGAACGCCAAGGACGTGAAAGAGTTTTATAAGGTCAATGGCCACTGAGCAGGTGGGCCCGCGCACCCGCTGCCTGCGGCCGTTTCCGCGCGCTGAAAGGAGCGCAGCATGCCGACTGCCGACGCGATCATGCCTATCAGCGTCGTCATCGAGCGACGCGAAGCCAAGAATCCCTGGGGCGGCGACCTGTGGCGGCCGCTCGGGGTCTTGCCGCCCGGGGCCGCCGCCGAGCCCGGCAAGCTATTGGCCGAGGGCGAAGGCTGGGCGCACTACCAGGGCGGCCGGTTCGACATAGAGCTGTTCAAGCGCGAAACCGAAGGCTACCTCACCAACCTGTCGCAGGAACCGCCGCGGGTGTTCGTGGTGCTGCGCCGGAACGAGGACGCCGAGGGACCGGGGGAACAGGAGGGACTCGAGTTCGAGCCCTTCATGGTCACCGTCTGCCCCTACGAAGCGTCGAAATACGGCGAGGACCATGACGACGTGGTCGAAGGCGTGCCGATGCCGCCCGACGTCCTGGCCTGGGTGCGGGACTTCGTGACCGCCCATCACGTCGACACGCCGTTCGTGAAACGCAAGAACCGGCGCCAGGACGACAACGGCGGTCGCCCACCAGGGTCGCCACGGGGCCTGTCGTGAACGAGGAACGCAAGGTCCTGTCGCGCTGGTCGGAGCGCAAGGCCGCCGCGCGGCGTGGCGAAGCGCCGCCCGACCCGGCGAAAGAGACGCAGGCGCCCGCTGCCACGTCCGAGCAGGCCGCGCCCCCCGAGGTGGCGGTGTCCGCCGACGACGAGATGCCGGCGCTGCCGTCCATCGACGAACTCACTGCCGACTCCGACTACACCGTATTCCTGGGCAACAAGGTGCCGGAGCAGTTGCGGCGCGCGGCCTTGCGCAAGCTGTGGGCGAGCGATCCGGTGTTCGCCAATCTCGACGGCCTCAACGACTACGACGAGGACTACAATCTGGTGACCACCGTCGTCGGCGCGGTGCAGAGCGCCTGGCAGGCTGGGCGCGGTTATGCCGAAGAGGTCGAGGAGGCGCTCGGCGGTCCCGCTGGCGCACAGGACGAACCGCAACCTGACGAATCGCAGGCGGCGTCCGAACCGGCGCGCGCGTCGCAGGATGGTGGTGCGCTGGGAGAAAGTGACGCAGGCGGGGAAAATTCCGCCGACGCGCTGCGGCGTGTCGCCGGCGCGGAACCGGGCGCCGCGTCGGACTGATTACCCAAATACCGCGCAAATGAAGCGGTTGCAGTTTTGCTGCACCGCAGCATGACGGTTGCCGCATCTGCGACCATATAAAAATTGGTCCAGCTAAAATTATTTGTCATCCATAGGATAAGGCTATATCCTTTAATTATTCCAATGCTGGATGGGTGCCCCAACAATTGGCCCGCTAAGGGCCAAAAGGGGAGGGAAATGGTTAACTGGACTGCAGCGCGCGAGGAACTCTTGCGCGCATCGTCTTTCGGCTACACGCAACGGCATCTTTCTACCTTGCGCTCCACCATGCGGTTCATCCCGGCTGCGCCTGCCGCAGCCTCTCGCCGAATGATCGCCCCAAATCGAACGCCGTCGTCTTCTGACCGGCGCAGGGCTGGCCAGCGGCGCCGCCGGCGTCACCGCGGTGTCGGCCGCCACGCCAGCCGCCGCCAGCGAGCCGCAAGAGCCGCAGCACAACGGCTACCGCGAGAGCGAGCACGTCAAGACCTACTACCGGCTCGCCAGCTTCTGATCGTTCCGCATCGTTCCCGCGCCCGCGCTTGAGACCGCGCGAGGCCAGCGCCGACCCGAATTCAGGAGGACGTCATGCTCAGGAAGAAATCGAGTGGCTCCGCGAAATCCACGACCTTGCAGCAGATGCTGGCGGCCAATGCCGGTAGCGCCATCGACCGCCGCTCGTTCCTGGCGCGCTCCGGCCTCCTGACCGGTGGCGTCGCGCTCGCCGGCGCGCTGCCGCTCGCGACGGTGAGGAAGGCGCAGGCCGCCGAAGCCGGCCCGCTCACCGCCGGCGCCACCCGCATCAAGTCGGTGTGCACGCACTGCGCGGTCGGTTGCACGG
This sequence comes from Pseudolabrys sp., assembly GCA_037381985.1. Lineage (GTDB taxonomy): Bacteria > Pseudomonadota > Alphaproteobacteria > Rhizobiales > Xanthobacteraceae > Pseudolabrys. The sequence continues at coordinate 12,194 of JARRQH010000140.1, read as the reverse complement.
TGATCGCCGAGGTGAAGAACGGCGTCTGGGTCGGCCAGGAGCCGGGCTACGAAAGCCCGATCAATCTCGGCTCGCACTGCGCCAAGGGCGCGTCGGTGCGCGAGCACGCCCACAGCGAGCGCCGCCTGAAATACCCGCTCAAGCTCGTGAACGGCCAATGGACCCGCGTGAAGTGGGAAGACGCCATCAACGAGATCGGCGAAAAGATGCTTGAGATCCGCAAGAAGTCGGGTCCCGATTCGGTCTACTGGCTCGGCTCCGCCAAGTTCTCGAACGAGCAGTCCTATCTGTTCCGCAAGTTCTATGCGCTGTGGGGGTCGAACAACGGCGACCACCAGGCGCGCATCTGCCATTCCACCACGGTCGCGGGCGTCGCGAACACGTGGGGTTACGGCGCGATGACGAATTCCTTCAACGACATGCACAATTCGAAGGCGATGTTCCTGATCGGCTCGAATCCGGCCGAGGCGCATCCGGTCGCCGTGCAGCACATCCTGCGCGCCAAGGAGTTGAACAAGTCGAAGCTGATCGTGGCCGACCCGCGTTTCACGCGCACCGCGGCGCATGCCGACGAGTTCGTGCGTTTGCGCCCCGGTACCGATATCCCGCTGGTGTGGGGCATCCTCTACCACGTCTTCAAGAACGGCTGGGAAGACAAAGAATACATCAAGCAGCGCGTCTGGGGCCTCGACCAGGTCAAGAAAGAGGTCATGAAGTGGACGCCTGAAGAGGTCGAGCACGTCACCGGCGTGCCAGGGGCGCAGGTCGAACGCGTCGCCAAGATGCTGCATGAGAACAAGCCCGGCACCATCGTGTGGTGCATGGGCGGCACCCAGCACACCATCGGCAGCAGCAACACCCGTGCCTACTGCACCCTGCAGCTCGCGCTTGGCAACGTCGGCATCGCCGGCGGCGGCGCCAACATCTTCCGCGGCCACGACAACGTGCAGGGCGCTACCGACTTCTGCGTGCTGTCGCACAGTCTGCCCGGCTATTACGGCCTGTCGGCCGGCGCCTGGAAGCACTGGTCGCGGGTTTGGGACCTCGACTACGAATGGGTCAAGGGCCGCTTCGCCAGCCAGAAGCTGATGCAGTCGGCCGGCATCCCGGTGTCGCGCTGGTTCGACGGCGTGCTCGAGGACAAGAAGAACATGGATCAGCCGGACAACGTCCGGGCCATGGTGTTCTGGGGCCACGCGGTCAACTCGCAGACGCGTCTGCCCGACATCAAAAAGGCGATGGAGAAGCTCGACCTGATGGTCGTCGTCGACCCGGTCCCGACCTTCGCCTCCGTCATTCCCGATCGCAAGGACGGCATCTACATCCTGCCGTCCACCACGCAGTTCGAGACCTACGGCTCGGTGACGGCGTCGAACCGCTCGCTGCAGTGGCGCGACAAGGTGGTCGAGCCCCTGTTCGAGTGCAAGACCGACCACGAGATCATGTATCTGTTCGCGAAGAAGCTCGGCTTCGACAAGGAGCTGGTCAAGCACATCGCGGTCAAGAAGAACGAGCCGGTGATCGAAGACATCACTCGCGAGTTCAACAAGGGCATGTGGACCATCGGCTACACCGGCCAGTCGCCGGAGCGGCTGAAGGCGCACATGGCGAACCAGGACAAGTTCGACCGCACCACGCTCAAGGGCAAAGGCGGTTCGGTCGACGGCGAATACTACGGCCTGCCGTGGCCGAGCTGGGGCACGCCGGAGATGAAGCATCCCGGCACGCCGATCCTCTACGACACCTCCAAGCCGGTGGCCGAGGGCGGGCTGACCTTCCGCGCCCGCTTCGGCGTCGAGCACAACGGCGAGAACCTGCTGGCCGAGGGCTCTTATTCGGTCGGCTCGGAGATCAAGGACGGCTACCCCGAGTTCACCATGGCCATGCTGAAGAAGCTCGGCTGGGACGGTGACCTGACGCCGGAAGAGACGGCGACCATCGAGAAGATCGCCGGCGACAAGACCAACTGGAAGGTCGATCTGTCCGGCGGCATCCAGCGCGTCGCCATCAAGCACGGCTGCGCGCCGTTCGGTAACGCCAAGGCGCGCACGGTGGTGTGGACCTTCCCGGATCCGGTGCCGCTGCATCGCGAGCCGCTCTACACGCCGCGGCGCGACTTGCTGCCGAAATACGCCACCTACAAGGACCGCAAGTCCTATCGTCTGCCGACGCTGTACGAGTCGATCCAGAAGAACGACCACTCCAAGCAGTTCCCGATCATCCTCACCTCCGGCCGTCTGGTCGAATACGAGGGTGGTGGCGCCGAGTCGCGCTCCAACAAGTGGCTCGCGGAATTGCAGCAGGACATGTTCTGCGAGATTAACCCGGCCGACGCCGGCAAGGTCGGGGTCAAGGACGGTGGCAAGGTCTGGGTGCATTCGCCGGAAGGCGGCAAGGTGCTGGTCACCGCCATGGTGACCCCGCGCGTCGCCGCCGGCGTTGCCTTCATGCCGTTCCACTTCGGCGGCTACTGGCAGGGCCAGGACCTGCGCGGCAAGTACCCGAAGGGCAGCGACCCCTACGTCCTGGGCGAGGCTGCCAACATGGACGGCACCTACGGTTACGACGTCGTCACCCAGATGCAGGAAACCAAGGTCACGCTCTGCCGCATCGAGGCAGCTTAGCGCATGATCCCGAAAAGTGGACACCGGTTTTCGGACAAGATCATGCGCATTGAAAAATGCGCAACGGATCGGTTGAAGGAGATTTGACATGGCACGCATGAAATTCCTTTGCGACGCCGACCGTTGCATCGAGTGCAACGCCTGCGTCACCGCGTGTAAGAACGAGAACGACGTTCCCTGGGGCATCAACCGCCGGCGCGTGGTCACGCTCAACGACGGCAAGCCGGGCGAGCGCTCGATCTCCATGGCCTGTATGCACTGCACCGACGCGCCCTGCGCGGCGGTCTGTCCGGTGAACTGCTTCTACACCACGGCGGACGCGGTGGTGCTGCACAACAAGGACCTGTGCATCGGCTGTGGCTACTGCTTCTATGCCTGCCCGTTCGGCGCGCCACAGTATCCGAAGGTCGGCAACTTCGGTTCGCGCGGCAAGATGGACAAGTGCACCTTCTGCGCCGGCGGCCCGGAAGCCGACGGCAGCAAGGCGGAATACGAGAAATACGGCGCCAACCGTCTCGCCGAAGGCAAGCTGCCGCTCTGCGCCGAGCTGTGCTCGACCAAGGCGCTGCTGGCCGGCGACGGCGAGGTCATCGCCAAGATATACAAGGAGCGCGTGAAGACGCGCGGCTACAGCTCCGGCGCTTGGGGTTGGCAGACCGCCTATCACGAGACCATCGCGAGCTGATCCATGCGGCGGCGGGCCCGCTGGGCGCCGCCGCCGGTTTCTGTGAACCGATAAATTTTTCGGGGTAAGGGAAGGGAGAGATTGCTATGGCGAAGCTCTTCGCTGCGTTTCGCGTCATTGCCGGCGCGTTCGCGCTCGCCTTCATCGTTGCCATCGTGGCGCCGCCCGCGCCGGCTGCCGCGCAGGGCACGACTGCGGCCACCAGCGAGCAGCAGATGCTGCAGCAGCTCAAGGGTGGCGTCATCCGCGGCAACGTCAGCATTCCAGACAAGAAGTCGGCCAACCTGATCCATCCGGCGGGCCGCAGCTGGCAGACCTTCCACACCGTCACGCTGAAGTGGATCGGCGGCATCGCCATCCTCGGCATGCTGCTGCTGCTGGTGCTGTTCTACATGTGGCGCGGCACCATGAAGATCGACGGCGGCCGTTCGGGACGCACCATCGTGCGCTTCAATGCCTTCGAGCGTTTCGTGCACTGGCTCACGGCGTCGACGTTCATCGTGCTCGGCATCACGGGCCTGAACATCACTTTCGGTCGCGCGCTGATCCTGCCGTGGATGGGTCCCGATGCTTTCAGCGCCTGGTCGGAATGGGCCAAGTACGCGCACAACTATCTGAGCTTCGCCTTCACCATCGGCGTGGTGCTGATGTTCCTGATGTGGATCGGGCAGAACTTTCCTACCAAGGCCGACATCCAGTGGTTCAAGATGGGCGGTGGCATGGGCAAGGGCGGCGCGCATGCGCCGGCCTGGAAGTTCAACGGCGGCCAGAAGCTGCTGTACTGGTTCATCGTGTTCGGCGGCGCCGCCATGATCGTCACCGGCTACATGCTGATCTTCCCGTTCTCCTGGGGCATGGGCGTGGGCGACATGGAGATCGCGCAGGTCTTCCACGGCATCGTCGGCGTGTTGTTCGTCGCGCTGATCCTCGCCCACATCTATCTCGGCACGCTGGGCATGGAAGGCGCCTTCGAATCCATGAGCCAGGGCACCGTCGACGTGAACTGGGCCAAGGAGCACCATCCGCTCTGGTACGAAGAGGAACAGGGCCACGGCGCGCGCGGCGCCCACACCCAGCCGGCGGAATAAGCACCTTTTTGACGATAACCTCCAAACTGCCAAACGCCCGGCCTCACGGCCGGGTGTTTTGTTTTGGCGGCTATCCCGCGCCGTTCGTCATTCCGGGGCACGCGCGAATAGCGCGTGGACCCGGAATCCAGAGCGGCGTTCTCATGTCTGGCCACTGGATTCCGGGCCCGCTCGTTTCACGCGCGTTCCGGAATGACGGGCGTCAAAAAACTTATCCCCCCGCGCGCGGCCGGCCTTATCGTTCTTGCGCCGTGGTCAGGCAGCGAGCGTCGTCTCGAGGACACTCGCCACGCGGACCAAGGCCGGCGTCCTCCCGGCGCTCCATCCTCTCTTTCGGGGGAGTTCCCCCGATGGGGAGACGGAAAAGGGAAGCGGGCTCACCCCCGGCCTCTCAAACAACAGGGGCGATGACGCATGGTTGTTTGAAAAGTGGATCGGCGGTAGCGCAAGGCGCGGCAAATGCACTTCGCCTCTCCCCGCATCTGCGATGAGAGGGAAGAAAGAGTCTACGGCCGCGTCGCCTTCTTCAAATCCACGCTCACCTGCGTGCCGAGATCGGCGATCGAGTCGTGCAGTAGTTTCGCGACGTAGTCCGGGTTGTGCGCGTAGGCGCCCGGGTCCTTGGTGACGAACTGGTAGTTATAGGCTGCCTTCAGCAGGCGCGGCGTCCAGTTCTTGTACTGGTTGGGGAAGATGGCCTCCTTGCCGTCCGGCTTGCCGCTCCCGTTGGTGTCGACGAAGAAGTACGGGAAGTCCGGCGCGGAGTAGACGATCGGCTTGCCAGCCACCTTCTTGGCATATTCCTGGATCGCCGCGAGCAGCTTGGCGCGCAGGTTGTCGATCTCCTGCGCCACGCCTTCCTTGGCGTTGCCGTTGCCGTCGAGGTCGACCTTGTTGGCGCGGATCAGGCGCAGCGAGGCCTTGTCGGTGACTTCCTTGTGGCAGGCCTTGCAGTCATTGACCTTCACCTCCAGCGCCTGCGTCGCGTGGCACGACGTGCAGGTGGTGAAGGGCGCCTTGTGCTTGAGTCGGCCGGCGTAGGTCTTGCCGGGATATTCGTAGCCGCCATGGACCTCCCCGCCGTAGAGCGTCGCGCCGGCGGCGAAGTAATGGACGTTGATGAAGCCCTGCTTGGGCATCACCTGGTCGTCGGGCACGCCGGCGATGGCCTTGTTGACGCTGAGCGTCAATTCGCGGCCCTGGTGGCAGGTCATGCAACGCGCGTTGGCGTCCAGGTGCTCGATGGTGACGCCGGAGGGAAAGGTCACCTAGGTCAGCCGCAGCGTTTTGTCGTTGTGGCAGGTGAGGCAGGTGATGACGGTGCCGACCGGCGGCGGTGAGGCCGCCGGTCAGGAGCGCGGCGGCCAGTATCTTGGATATGCGGCGTCGGTTGCTCATCGCATTCTCCTCGAATGTCACGCCCGACGGCGGCTATTTCGCGCCGCCGCCGATGCCCGAACTGCGGGAACTCAATCGTGGGCGGCACCGGGGCGTGCACCAGGTTGAAATGGCAGTCGATGCAGGTCATGCGGCCCTCGCGCATCAGCGCATGGGCGGCGATTCCGCGCGTGCTGGCCGGGCCGATCGTGTCGCGCAGCCCGGATTTGACGTGGTCCCAGGTCTCGTCGAACCAGTTGGTTTTGACGATGTGGCAGTCGCCGCAGTTCGGGCGCACGCCGAGCGCGTTGCTGCGATGCGCCGAATGGATGAAGTGCGGATCGTTGCCGACATACTTCATGCTGTGGCACGATGTGCAGAAGGCGTTGGTGGAGGTGTAGCAGTTCAGAAAATCGCTGCCGATCACCGCGCCGGCGCCCAGAAAGCCGCCGACAACGAAGATGATCAGCAGCCAGCGCCAAGCCGATCAGCACCGCGACGCCGTAGCAGATCAGGATTGTGCCGCGCAGAAAAGGGAGCGAGAGCAGCCCGCCTTTCACGGCCTGCACCAGCTCGGGGTGCTCGCGGTCGTCGGGCTCGCGCAGCAGGTTGGTGTAGTTGTCGGTGACCACGCCGGCGAACTGGATCAGCCAGCCGGCGACGAGGGCGAGCAGGGCAGGCCCGGCGGCCAGCATGCCGTCGTGGTGGGCGAGGCCGATGCCGACCACCACGGGCGCGATCGCGGTGGGAAGGGTGTGGCCGGGATAGATCAGCTTGCGGGTCCACACCTCGCGCAGCGACCAAGGCGCGGTCTCGTTCATTTCACGCGCCTCCCGGCGGACATTGTTTGACCCGCGAAAATTGCCCGCATTGGTGCCGGCGGGCAATCCCGTAGTGTTCCGGAATGGCGGCGTTGCGGGCAGGGTGACGACAGGCCAAGGGCTGTCTGTGCTATATCTACCGGCTCTAACTCGGGAGTGTCGGGCCCAAATGAATTCTATGCGCATTATCGGTCTCGCCGGCTGGAGCGGCTCCGGCAAAACCACCCTGATCAAGAAGGTCCTGCCCTGCCTGATCGGGCGCGGTCTCAAGGTCTCCACCCTCAAGCACGCCCATCACGGCTTCGATCTCGACCAGCCGGGCAAGGATTCCTTCTTCCACCGCGCCGCCGGCGCCACCGAGGTGGTGGTCAGCTCGGCCAAACGCTTCGCCATTCTGCACGAGTTGCGCGAGGAGGCGGAATGGGACCTGCCCGACCTGGTTGCCAAGATGTCGCCGGTCAACCTGGTGCTGGTCGAAGGCTACAAGCGCGATGCCTTCCCCAAGCTCGAGGTCCATCGCGCCGCTAACGGCAAATCGCTGATCCAGCCGGAAGACCCGCACGTGGTGGCGATCGCCTCCGACGTGCCGCTGCCGCAGGCCAAGGTACCGGTCATCGACCTCGACGACGTCGAGGGCATCGCGGATATCCTGATGGCGTCGGCCGTGGCGGTCGGCGAGCTTGCGCTGGCCAAAGGCGCATAAAGAGCGTTTGATCGAGAGCCCCCAACGATGGCGCAACTGACCGACGATTGTTTCGCGTTCTCCGGTCCGCTGATGCGGATCGACGAGATGGAGCGGCTGATCGGCGAGCGCGTCGAACCGGTGGCCGAGACCGAGCGCGTGCCGCTGCATGGCGCGCGCGGGCGCGTCACCGCCGCCGACGTCGCGGCGCCGGTCAGCCTGCCGCCGTTCGATAACTCCGCCGTCGACGGCTACGCGGTGCGCTTTGCCGATCTCGCGCCTGACGGCGAAACCATGCTGACGGTCGCCGGCCGCCTGACCGCCGGCGCCCGCGCCAATTTGACGCTCAAGCCTGGTGAGGCCATTCGCATTTTCACGGGCGCCGCCATGCCGGACGGCGCCGACACGGTCTTCATGCAGGAGGACGTCAGCGTCGACGGCAATCGCCTCACCGTCCCGAGCGGCCTGAAGCTGGGTGCCAACCGCCGGCTTGCCGGCGAGGACGTGCCCCTCGGTCATGTCGTGCTGCCGGCCGGCACCGTGCTGGAGGCGCAGCACGTGGCGCTTGCCGCCGCGCTGGGTATCACGTCAATCGAGGTGCGCCGCCGCCTCAAGGTCGCGATCTTCTCCACCGGCGACGAGGTGGTGGAGCCGGGTTCACCGCGTGGCGGCACCAGCATCTTCGACGCCAACCGTTATTTGTTGAGTGAACTGCTCGAACGTCTCGGCGCCGTCGTGACCGACCTCGGCATTCTGCCCGACAAGCCGTCGGCGCTCACCCGCGCCCTGCAGCAAGCCGCCGTCGGCCACGACCTGGTCGTCACCTCCGGTGGCGTGTCGACCGGTGAGGCGGACCACGTGCGCAACGCCGTCGAGCGCATCGGCAGCCTGGTGTTCTGGCGTGTCGCCATCAAGCCGGGCCGGCCGGTCGCCATGGGCGTGATCCGCGGGGAGGACGCGGCGCACCGCGCCGCTTTCGTCGGCCTGCCGGGCAATCCGGTCGCCGCGTTCGTGACTTTCGTGCGGGTGGTGAAGGCGCTGCTGCGGCGGCTGTCCGGCGCCGCGCCGCAGGAGCTGGTGGCGCTGCCGGTGCGTGTGGCGTTCGCCTACAAGAAAAAGAAGGACCGCCGCGAATACGTGCGGGTGGCGTTGCGCCGCGCCGCCGACGGCGAGATCGAAGCGGTCAAGCACCCGCAGGACGGCGCCGGCGTTCTCACGTCGCTGACCGAAACCGATGGCCTGCTGGAATTGCCCGAAGGCCTCACGACCCTCGAGCCCGGCGCCCGGGTCGGCTTCCTGTCGTACGCGACGCTGGTCGGCTGAGCGTTTCCAGGCGAAGTGGAAACCGGTTCGCCGTCCGGAAACGCGCCAAATATGAGTTCAGGCGCCCAGCCGCACGTACTGGGTCGCGAACGCCTTCTGCACCGGCTGCTGATAGCCATCCAGCACGAACGCGCCGACGACGGCGACGACGATGGCAACGACGCAGGCGACAAGAAACGTCTTCATGGTTCCGGCTCCTCTCCCGATCTGCCCATAGCTCTAGACTATAGATAAGAACGGTGCCGGAGTCCGGTCAAGCGCGTTCAGCCCGCTTGTTGCAGCGCAATGCGCTCCGCCAGGGCCACGTCCTCGGGCGTGTTGACGTTGAGGAAGGGATCGACCGGCTCCACCGACCAGTCGGCGATGGCGATGCCGTGGCGCGCGGTCCAGACCTCGATCTTGCGCAGATCCTCCTCCACCAGCGCCTTGCGCAGGTCGGCGCGCAGCGCCAGCGGCCACAGGCCGATGACCGGATGGCGCCATTCGCCTGAGCGCGCGCAGGCGAGCGGCACGCCCGCGCCCTTTTGTCGCCGTGCCTGGTGCAGCCGCTCGACCAGATCGTCGGGCAGGAACGGGCAGTCACCCGGCACGCTCAACAGCCATTCGGCGCCGTTCGCCTGTTCGGCCAGCCAGTCGAGCCCGGCGAGGATGCCGGCGAGCGGGCCGGGATGATCCGGCACGTTGTCGGGGATCACCTCGCAGCCGGTATCGGCGAAGCGCGCGGGATCGCCGTTGGCGTTGATGACGATATCGACGCATTGCGCGGACAGCGTCCCAATCACCCGGTCGAGGATGCTGATGCCCTTGATCTTGATCAGCGCCTTGTCGCCGCCGCCCATGCGGCGCGCCAGCCCGCCGGCAAGCACCAGGCCGATGGTGGGGGGAATGGGTTGGGTCATACTTGTCTACTTACTCATCCGCCACCGCCGCCTTGCGCCGGTGCTTCGAACTCTCTTCCGCCACCGCGTCGAGGTCCTGGTCGAACACGATGCGCTGTTCGCCGGCGAGCGCGACGAAGCGTTTGCCGCGGGCGCGGCCGACCAAGGTCAGGTTCGCCTTGCGCGCGAGCTCGACGCCCCACGCGGTGAAGCCCGAGCGCGAGATGAGAATGGGAATGCCCATGCGCACGGTCTTGATCACCATCTCGGAGGTGAGGCGGCCGGTGGTGTAGAAGATCTTGTCGGCCGGGGAGACCTTCTCCTTGAACATCCAGCCGGCGATCTTGTCGACCGCGTTGTGGCGGCCGACGTCCTCCATATAGACCAGCGGCCGATCTTCCTGCGCCAGCACGCAGCCGTGGATGGCACCGGCCTCGAGATAAAGCGACGGCGTGGTGTTGATCTTGTGGGTCAGCGCGTAGAGCCATGATGTGCGCAACGGCGCATCCGGCAGCGCGACATCGTCGAGCGCTTCCATCAGGTCGCCGAACACTGTCCCTTGCGCGCAGCCGCTCGTCTGCACCTTCTTCTTCAGTTTCTGCTCGTAGTCGGTCTGGCGCTTGGTGCGCACCACGACCACCGACAGCTCCTCGTCGAAGTCGACCGCCGTCACCTCGTCGTCGGGCAGCAGCATGTTCTGGTTCAGCAGATAGCCGATCGCGAGATACTCGGGGTAGTCGTTGATGGTCATGGCGGTGACGATTTCTTGTCCGTTAAGGAAGATCGTCAGTGCGCGCTCGACGGTCACGGCGGTCTCGACCTTGGCGCCGGTCTGGTCGATGCCGGTCACGCGCTCGGTCAGCCGGGGATCGGCCGGGTCGGGACGGATGATGTAATCGTCCTGCTCGCTGTTCTGGGGCTCTCTCATGGGGGCAATATAGGCGATTTTTCAGGGCATTGCAGGGCCCGGCGCCCGGCCGGCACGTCTTAAGGACCGGTCAACGAAGTGTCCAAAAATGCCGTTCCATATCTGAACCGCTTTAAATCCGCCGCGACTAAAAGGGAGACAACCAAGAACTGGGAGGGGTTCGGTGCGCCTCATTTTGTCTTCCTTGATCGTGCTGGCCTGGGCGTCCGGTCCGATCTATGTGTCCAAGCCGCTGCTGCCGACCGCTGTCCCGGAGACGCCGGCAACCCAGGCGCCCGCGATCGACTTTGACGGTCTCCACATCCAGGCCCGCCAAGCGCTCGACCAGCTTCGCCAGCGCCAGGCCCTCCGCACCATGACGGTGGCGAGCGTTAACTGACCGCCCGGCCAAATTTGATCCTATCGCGTCGCCGGGCGCTCTAGCCCGGCAGGAACGCCACCGCCCCGGTTTCCGGGTCCACCAGCCGCTCGACAGGCGCGCGGTAAAGCGCCTCCAGCTTCTCCCGATCCAGCACATTCCCGACCGGCCCCTCGGCCACCCGCGTGCCCTCCCGCAGCAGGAAGGCGCGGTCGGCCGCGCGCAGCGCGTGGTTGGGGTCGTGGGTGGTGAACAGCACGCCGTGGCCGGACGCCGCCAGCGCCTTGACCTCGGCGATGACCTTGCCCTGGTTGCCGAAGTCGAGGCTGGCGGTCGGCTCGTCCAGTACGATGAACTGCGGCTCCTGCGCCAGGGCTCGGGCGAGCAGGACGAGTTGCCTCTCGCCGCCCGAAATCTGGGTGTAGGGCCTGGTGCCGAGATGGCCGATGCCGAAGCGTTCGAGCGAAGCATGGGCCACCGCGCGGTCGTGCGCGCTGGGGCGACTGAACAGGTTGCCGTGCGCTGAGCGGCCCATCAGCACCACGGTCTCCACGGTAAAGGCGAAGGTGCCGACATGCACCTGCGGCACATAGGCGACGATGCGCGCGCGTTGTTGGATCGAGTAGTCGTCGAGCGGCTTGTCGTCGAGCTTCACGATGCCGGCCTTGGCGCGCAACAGGCCAAGCAGCGTCTTCAGCAGCGTGGTCTTGCCGCCGCCATTGGGCCCGAGCAGCGCCAGCACTTCGCCGGTCTCGAACGCGACATCGAGCCCGCGCCCGACGGTGTGGTCGCTGTAACCGATGGTGAGGTCGCGGCCGGAGAGTCTCATCTTCGCGCCGTCGTCCTGAGGTGCGAGCGAAGCCAGCCTCGAAGGACGCCGGCCCGGGCTGTCATCCTTCGAGGGCCGGCTGCGCCGGCCGCCTCAGGATGACGAGAAATGAACGGCATATCGCTCACGACCAGTTCCTCTGCATGTGCGCGAGCAGCCAGATGAAGAATGGCGTGCCGATCACAGCGGTGAGAATGCCGAGTGGGATTTCGACCTGCGCCACCGTGCGCGCTAGCGTGTCGATGAGCAGAAGGTAGCCGCCGCCGAGGATGGCCGCCGCCGGAATCAGCCGCGCGAAGTCGGGCCCGACCAACGAACGCGCGAGATGCGGCACGACGAGACCGACCCAGCTGATGATGCCGGCGGTGGCGACGCTTGCCGATGTCACGAGGGTGGCCGCCGCGACGATAGCGATGCGTAAGGTCCCGGTGGAGACGCCGAGCGCGCGCGCTTCTTCCTCCGGCAGCGACATCACGTTCATCCGCCAGCGCAGCGCGATCAGCACCGCGGCGCCGAGCGCGACGGGACCGAACAGCGGCAAGAGGTCGGAGGTGTCGGTGGCGGCGAGACTGCCGAGCAGCCAGAAGGTCATGGCCGGCAA
>JARRQH010000139.1:0-7769 GCA_037381985.1 Pseudolabrys sp. | reverse complement strand
GTAGCTCTTGCGCTCGATTGGGCGGCGGCGGAAGGCTGGAATCCGGGCCTCGCCGATGCGGCGTGCTTCGCAGGCGTAGACCCTGAAGGCTTCCTCATCGGCGAGTATGAAGGCGAGCCGGCGGCGACCCTCTCGGTCATCAACTACGATCCGGGCTTCACCTTCCTCGGTTTCTATATCGTGCGCCCGGACCTGCGCGGCCGCGGCTTGGGTTTCCGGCTCTGGCAGGCGGGCATCGCGCACGCAGGCCAGCGCGTCATCGGGCTCGACGGCGTGGTCGCGCAGCAGGACAACTACCGCAAGTCCGGCTTTGCCTTCGCCTACAACAACATCCGCTACGGCGGCGTACCGTCAGGGCCGCGCGCGGAAGGCGCGACCGCGCCGCTTGCCGATATCCCGTTCACGCAACTCGAACGCGACGACACCACCGTGTTCCCGGCGCCGCGCCCCGCCTTCCTGCGCGCCTGGATCGACGCGCCCGGCCACGTCGGCCGCGCGCTGATGCGCGACGGCAGGCTCGCCGCCTGGGGCGTCATCCGCCCCTGCCGCAACGGCCACAAGATCGGCCCGCTCATCGCCGACAACCGCGAAGACGCGGAAGCCGTGTTCACCGCGCTGGTCGTTGAAACGGATGGCGACGTGTTCCTCGACGTGCCGCAGCCGAACGCGCAAGCGGTCGCGCTCGCCGAAGCGCATGGGCTTTCCCCCGTGTTCGAGACCGCGCGCATGTACACCGGCCCCATCCGCCCGCTGGCGCTGGAGCGCGTGTTCGGCGTGACGACCTTTGAACTCGGTTAGCGACCAGATTGCTCCGGCTATGACGAGTCACGTGTCCCCGAACCCCTTCCCCGGCTTCCTGTATTCCGGCGGCGGCGGCGGGAAGACGTCGAGCACACGGCGGCCTTCAGGCCCCGCGCGCATGGTGTGCGGCACGTTGCCGGGCCTACGCCAGAAGTCACCCTTCTTGACGGGGATTTCCTCGTCGCCCTGGTAGCGGTCCTCGCGGATGGCGGTGATGGTGTCGGCTTCACGCTGGACCTGCGCCTTCACCTTCTCGAGCGATTCCGCCGCGACGGCCTGCGGAAACGACACGACACCGTCCTCGTCGCCGATTACGATGTCGCCGGGCGAAATGACCGAGCCGCCAATCGCCACCGGGACGTTGATCTCGCCCGGGGCCGTCCTTGTAGCGCCCGCGGTAGGTCACCGCGCGCGCGTAGAACGGATAGGTGTCGGCGGCGGCCGCGCCACTGGGCGATGTTCTTCATGATTTCGCCGACCAGCGCCCGGGTCTCGTCGCCACCGTCATCAACCGCGATAAAGTCGCTGGGGCCCTCCAGCTCGAGAGCCTTGTGGATGGCGAGGTTGTCGCTGATGATTGAGGTCGGCGCCTCCTTGAACGCCGCGATCAGCTCCTTCGCGGGCTTCGGCACGCTCTCCGTGGCGATGGCGATATTGTCCATGTCGGATAGTTCCCCGTTTCTTCCCTTGTCTCCACGTCGCCCGCGCAAGCCTAGCCTCTTTAGGTCCGCGTGCGTCCCTGCCCTCGCTCGCGACGGCGCGGGAACGGGATCGACGCCGCAAATACCCACATCTGATTGCTCTTTATGAGCGCCTTTGCATTGACCAAGCGCGTTACATCTGGCATTGCCGCTATTCGCCGTTGAACAAAAGCGAATCTGTCGAAGAAGAATGGCTCCCAGACCCTTCCGCATCGGCCGCGCGCGTACCGGCCTCGGCCTCTTCGCCACCCGGCCGATCAAGAAGAATACCCGCCTCGTCGAATACAAGGGCCCGATCCTCGACGCCGAGGAGGCAGACCGTGCCGAGCGGCGCGGCAACCGCTACCTCTACGAGGTCTCCAAGAACCGCACCATCGACGGCACCCCGCGCTCCAACATCGCGCGCTACGCTAACCATTCCTGCAATCCGAATGCCGAATCGATCACCTGGCGCGGGCGGGTCTTCATCAAGACCATCAAGAATATCGAGCCGGGCGACGAGATCGTCTACGACTACGGCACCGATTACCTGAAGAACGTGATCGGCCGCGCCAACTGCCAATGCACCCGCTGCCGCAAGCGGCGGGCGCGCCATGCCAAGGAACTGCGCGAGGCGCGCAAGCGCCGCGAAGCCCGCCTCGCCCGCAAGACGACGGCCGGACGCAAGGGCAAGACCGGGGCTAAATCCAAGAAGACGACCAAGAAGAAGGCCGGGCGCAGCCGCGCCCGCTAAGAAGAAGTCAAAACAACAACATGTCCCGCAAGTCATCGAGGCCGTTTCGTGTCGGCCGCGCCAAGACCGGCCTTGGCCTGTTCGCCACCGAAGCCATCCGCAAGGGGCAGACCATCGTCGAATACCGCGGCCGGCGCATTACCACCGCCGAGGCGAACGAGATCGAGCGCAAAGGCAACAACCGCTACCTGTTCGAGCTCAACAAGCACTGGACCATCGATGGGTCGTCTCGCCGAAACCTCGGCCGCTACCTCAACCACGCCTGCAAGCCGAACGCCGAGGCGATCACGCGCCGCACCGGCAAGCTGGAGATCGCGGCCTCGCGCTGGATCGAGCCGGGCGAGGAAATCACCATCGACTACGGCGAGGATTATTTCGATACGATCCTGGCCGAAACCGGCTGCCGATGCGTGACTTGCGCCGCCAAGACCCTGCGCAAGACCGCCAAGGTCGGCAAAGGCAAGGCTGCCAAAAAAGCCAAAAAGAAGACCAAGAAGAAAACCAGAAAGAAGACGCGCAAGGCGCGCTGAAGCCTTTCCCGCTCGCTGAATTCTCAGCCCATTCTTTTTGCGATGCCGAAATGACGCGGCAAGCTCGTGGCGATCGACGGCAAGCCGCCGTCGGCGCACGGATAACGCCGCTACTCATCCAACTCCGGATAACGCCGGAATATCCCGTCCTCGTTGAATGGGATGCGGCGCTCAGAATCCAGGTACGCCTTGACGTTCGGCCGTTTAGCGACGCGGTCGCGCACGCCAACGAGCCCCGGCACGTCGCGCTCGAGACGCTTCATCACGATCGGAAACGCGTAACGCAAGCCCTCGATCAACTGGAAGACGGAAAGGTCCACGTAGGTGAACTTGCGGCCCAAGAGCCACGGTCCGCCGCTCTTCTCCAGCACGGTTTCGAAGTAGCCGAGATATTTCGGCGCTCGGTTGTCGAGAAAATTCCCGGCGTAGCGCTTGGCCTCGGGCTTGGCATCCTCATAGTAGAACTCGCCGCCGAGCGGATGATGGGTGTCGTGGATCTCCTTGACGAAGTCGGCGACGGTCAACTGCAACTGATGCAGCCACAGCCGGCCGGCTTCGTCGGCGGGCGCTTGCTTCAGGCGCGGGCCGAGGTAGAATAGGATTTCCGCGACTTGCGCGATCGTGAGCTTGCCGGCCTTGAGAAACGGCGGCGCGAACGGCGGATGCTTCTCGCCGCGCCCACCCATCATCGCCATCATCTGCGACATGCCGCGGCCTTGACGCGCGACGTCGTCGTAGGACGCGCCGGCATCCTCCAGCGCCAACCGCACGAACTCGCCGCGCCCCTGAATTTCCGGCCAATAGAACAACTGATAGCGCATACGACACCCATTCCACTTTGGTTCATGTATGCCAGCACCGGCATTAACTTTCTATTCACGATCACCTTGCAACGCCGCCTATTTGCCGGACAGTGCCGGATTCAACCACGCAACGGCACGTTTCCGGCGCCTTTACGGGAATACGAAGGAACCAGCGGACAAGACGGCATGCGGCCCGCACCACGATGTCTCATCGGTGTTCTCGCGCTCGCCGCGGCCGCTTCGGCGCCAGCCCGCGCCGAGGACCTGCGCGCCGGCGCGCGGCCCTCGCACTCCTACATGGTCGACTTCCGGGCGTGGCCGGGCGGCGTATTCGGCCACACCTACGTGGTCTACGGCCGCGTCGACGCGCGCGGCCGGATCGTGCGACCACCCTCTGAGCCGCGCGGTCCGCATCCGGCAAACGACACTGCGGGCCTGGGATCTACTGCTCAACAACTGCAACAGCTTTGCCGCCGACATCGCGGCGGCAATCGGCCTGCGCACGCCGCCAACCATCGAGTTCCCCGACGACTTCGTGCGCGATCTCTTCGTGATGAACCGGGCGCCCCGCGCGACGCGTCGTCGCATGCACGCAAGCCGGCCACGACGCCCGGTGCACCGGATGGTGTACGAGCGCGACGCGCTTTTTCGCTACGACTCCGATACGCGCCGCATCCTTGTATGGCGATAGAGCAAGCCGTTATTTCGCGTCTTGCTCAAATTGTAGGCACACAAACAAAAAAGCCCGGCGTCACCGCCGGGCTTTCTCGTCAAAGCGAAGTCCTTAAGCGGACGGTCAGGCCGGCTGCAGGTTGCCGGCGGCCTGCTTGCCGCGCTCGACGACGATCTCGTACGAGACCTTCTGACCCTCCATCAGGGAGCGCATCCCGGCCTTCTCGACCGCGGTGATGTGCACGAACACGTCCTTGGAGCCGTCGTCCGGCTGAATGAAGCCGTAGCCTTTCTGGGTATTGAAGAACTTCACAGTTCCGGTAGCCATTCAGAGTTCCTTTCGCGCCTTTCCGTTGATCGCCCGCGCTATCCCCGCGCCGACGTGCAACTATCCGAGTTTTGGGAGATCACTTGAGGCGCAGCCGAAAGCCGGGAGCGGGTCAGCAAGATGAAGCCGAAAACCAAGTTGCAGGGGCGGGGAAATAGACTGCTTTACGCTTTTGGTCAACGAGGGTCGCGCCGAAAACCCGCGCCGGACAATGGGCCGTGGCATACCAGATTGCCGCGCCGGAGCAATTGACAAGGTGTAAACGCCGCTCCGCCGCGCGACGCCTCAGCCTGCCATGGTCTCCTTCACCGCCGCCACCAATTGCTTCAGCGTGAACGGCTTCGCCAGGAAGGCATATTGCTCGTTGTCGGGCAGGTTCTTGCTGAAGGCTTCCTCCGCATATCCGGACACGAATATGATTTTCACGGCCGGATCGCGCCGCCGCAGCTCCTTGAGCAGGCTCGGGCCGTCCATCTCCGGCATCACCACGTCGGACACCACCAGGTCGACGTGCCCTTCGGCCTCGATCACCTCGATCGCCTCGACCCCGTTGCCGGCCTCCAGCACGGTGTAGCCGCGCGAGGTGAGCCCGCGGGCGTTGAGCGCGCGCAGTCCCTCCTCGTCCTCGACCAGCAGGACGGTGCCGTGGCCGGTGAGGTCGGCGCTCGCCGCCAGTGCCGCGCCCTTGGCCCCTTTCTCGGCGGCGGCCGGCGCCGCTGCCGCGGCTTCGGCCGCCTCCGCCGCCACCTCCTCGGCCCCCGGCACGTGGCGCGGCAGGAAGATGCGGAACGACGTGCGGCCCGGCTCGCTGTCGGCATAGATGAAGCCGCCGGTCTGCTTGACAATGCCGTAGACCGTTGAGAGGCCGAGACCGGTGCCCTTGCCGACCTCCTTGGTCGAGAAGAACGGCTCGAAGATCTTATCGATAATGTCCTGCGGGATGCCCGTCCCGGAATCGCTCACCTCTACCAACACATAGTCGCCATGCGGCATACTCTTGTAGCCGAGCGTGGCGCTTTCCGCCGCCGGCACGTTGGCGGTGCGCACCGTGAGCTTGCCGCCCTCCGGCATGGCGTCACGCGCGTTGACCGCCAGATTGACGACTACCTGCTCGAACTGCGACAGGTCCGCCTTCACCGGCCAGAGATCGCGCCCGAACGCCGGCGTCAGCGTCACGCGCTCGCCGATCAGCCGGCGCAGCAGCATGGTGAGGTCGCTCAGCGTCTCGTTGAGGTCGAGCACCTGCGGCCGGAGCGTCTGCTTACGCGAGAACGCCAGGAGCTGCCGCACCAGGGCGGCAGCGCGGTTGGCGTTCTGCTTGATCTGCATGATGTCCTTGAAGGACGGATCGGTCGGCCGGTGCGAATTGAGCAGGAAGTCGGTCGCCATCATGATGGCAGAGAGCACGTTGTTGAAATCGTGGGCGATGCCGCCGGCGAGCTGGCCGACCGACTCCATCTTCTGCTGCTGGTTGATGCGGTCTTCCAGCGTACGCTGCGCGGTGGTCTCCAGCGCGTAGACGATGGCCGCTTCGCCGTCGCGGTCGGCGGCGTCGACGGCGGAGACGTAGAAGCTCGCCCAGCGGTCGTCGGCGCCGGCGAGCTTGGCCTCCACCGGCGCGATGTCGCCCTCGCCCGCGGCCGCTTTTGCTATGGCCCCTTCCAGCGCCGGGCGGTCGTTCGCGGCCACCACCGCCAGGATCGAGCGCGCGTCGCTCTTGAGCACATCCTCGAAGGCGTTGGCGAAGCGCGCGTTGTTGCGCGCGATCCGGCCGACCTTGTCGACGGTGGCGATCGCCATCGGCGTGTTCTGGAAGAAGCGCATGAAGCGCACTTCCGCCGCGCGCTGAGCCTCGTCGCCCGCCCCTTGCGCGCGGTTGAGCACCAAGGTGCGCGAGGCGCCCGGCGTGCCGTCGGCGCCGAATGCCACTTTGTGGAACAGGCGCACCGGCACCGGCTTACCGGTGCGGGTCCTGAGATCGAGGTCGACCACCTCGGTCTTCACCTCGCCGGGCACGGCGGCGAGCGTGGTCAGCAGCGCCGCGCCCTCGCCGGCGACGATGTCGCTCAGCTTGAGCGCGCCGGTTCCGACCTGGGCGAGGTCGTGGTCGAGCCAGCCGGCGAGCGTGGCGTTGAGATAGACGACGGTGCCAGCGGCATCGACCGAGAAGAAGCCGGCCGGCGCGTGGTCGAGGTAGTCGATGGCGTGCTGCAGCTCCTGGAACACGTTCTCCTGGCGCTCGCGCTCGCGGGTGACGTCGGCAATCGACCACACTGCCAGGCGCGCATTGCGCCGGCCGGCGCCGAGCGGGCGCACGCGCAGGCGCAGCCAGCGCCCGGCTTCGCCGGTCTGGCCGGCGACGCGCACCTCTTCTTGCAGACGGCGGCCCTCGCGCGCGGCCTTGAGCAGGCGGTAGATCGACTCGGAGACGTCCGGGTCGCCGATAAACACCCGTTCGATCGGCCGCGCGTCCTCTGGCCCCTGCGCCCCGATCAGGTCGAGATAAGCGGCGTTAGCGTAGAAGACGCGGCCGTTCTGGTCGGTGACCACCACGCCGTCGAAATCGTTGTCGACCACCGTCTTGAGCAGCGGGTTGCCCTGCTCGCGGCCGCCGAATTGCATGATACCGGCGGCGAGCGCGAACAGCGCGAATACGCCGACAGTGCCGAGCACGGCCAGCAGCGCCAGAATATAGTTCTCGGCGTGGCCGCGGCCGACGTAGACCGAGCCGGCGGCGGCGCCCACCAGCAGCAGCGCCACCAGCAGCACCATTCCGATGGAACCGCCGCGCGGCGCGCGCTCGCTCTGGTCGAAGGCCGGCCGGCTGTCCGCCTCGCCGCTCTCCCGCGCGGGTAGATCCTGACCTGCCGTCATGAAGGTGCCGAATCCTGTCCTGCGGCGGCGCCCGTGGGGCGCGCCGGAACCTCCAAGTGCCTTAAGCCGGCCCCAGGACGCAAGCCCCGGCGGGCACTGTCCCGGCCTTATGACCGCAGGCCGCTGGCGGCCCGCCGCAGGCGCATAACGTAGCCGATCACCTCGGCCACCGCCTTGTAGTGCTCGGGCGGTATGGGCTGGTCGAGTTCCACCGTCGCGTGCAGCGCGCGCGCCAGCGGCGGGTTCTCGATCCGCAGAACTATTGCTGGCAGCCGGTTTACTGTGTAATGAGATCTTTCAGGGTAATGTCTTCGTCGATCTGAAAAA
>JARRQH010000138.1:0-7870 GCA_037381985.1 Pseudolabrys sp. | reverse complement strand
TTCCACTTGGGCCACAGCTTGTCGGTCTCGGCGAGCCAGGACGGCTTCGGCAGGCTGCCGGCGACGGTGGCAGGAAAAAGCATCAAGGGGCTCCCTCTGGTTTCTTGTCGTCGTTGGTCGTGAAATGACAGCGGCCGGCGCGAAACGGCGATCACGCGCCGCGAAAGCGCTCCGGCGGCGTCCAACCATAAAGCCAATCCTGCCGCGCGAGGAGCCGGTCGCCGCCCAGAAGCCGCATGCCGAGATTGCGCACCAGCGCTTCCGGCCCACTCATCCCATAAATTTTGCCCTGCTTGCGCGAGGCCTCGCGCACGCGCTGGGTGCGCCCGGCGCGGGCGGCTTCGTAATGGCGCAACGCGTCGCCGGCGCCGCGGTAGCGCACCAGGCAATCGGCGATCACGGCGGCGTCTTCGATGGCCATGCCGGCGCCTTGCGCCAGGAACGGCAGCATCGGGTGGGCGGCGTCCCCGATCAGCGTCACCGGCCCCGCGCCGCCGCGGAAGGGCGTGCGGCGCTCGAACAGCGCCCATTTCAGCCAGCGCTCCGGCAGTCCCACCAGCTCGCGCGCGCGCTCCGACCACGTGTAGCGCGCGTAATGGCGCAGGATCTCGTCGCGCTTGCCGGGCGCCGACCAGCCCGGCTTGTTCCATTCGTCGTGCACGATGCCGACGATGTTGATGACGCTGCCGCCCTTGACGGGATAGTGCACCAGATGGGCATCGAGCCCGAGCCACAGATGCACCAGCGGCTCGCGGAATTCTGGCGCCACCGCTTCGGCCGGAACCAGGGCACGCCAGGCGGTGCGGTGACTGAAGCTCGGCGCGTGCTGGCGATGCAGGCGTTCGCGCACCTGCGACCACACGCCGTCGGCGCCGATCAGCGCCATGCCGCGCTCGTTGGTGATCTCCTGGCCGCGCCGCGTCAGCACAGTAACGCCGTTGACGTGGGCCGCGAAGTCCTCGACGCGCACGCCAAGCGAAACCTCGATGTCCTGCTCGTCGTTGGCGGCACCCGCGAGCGCGGCCTGCAGGTCGCCGCGGTGCAGCGCCCAGTAGGGCGCGCCGTAGCGGGCCTCGACGTGGCGGCCGAGCGGAATGCGCGCGATCTCGCGGGCCGAGCCCGCGCTCATGACGCGGATCGCCTCGGGCACGGTCACGACCGGGGCGAGCCGCGGCCCGAGGCCGAGCGCCAGCAGCACACGGGTGGCGTTGGGACCGAGTTGGAGCCCGGCGCCGGTTTCCGAGAGTCGCGGCGCCTGTTCGAACACGGTGGCGCGCAAGCCCACGTGCGCCAGCGCCAGCGCCGCGGTAAGGCCCGCCATGCCGGCGCCGGCGACAATGACATGACGCTCGGACGCCAAGGCTCAAGCTCCGGAGTTTAAAGAGGGATCAGGCGGCTTTGGTGGCGCGCAGCTCGCATTCCGCCGGACGGGCGGCGTGCGGATCGAGCTTGGCGTCGAAGCGGTAGAGGGTGGAGCAATAGGGGCAGACCGCCTCGTTCTCGTCGCCCATGTCGATGAAGACGTGCGGATGGTCGAACGGCGGGGTGGCGCCCACGCACATGAATTCCTTGGCGCCGATCTCGATCACCGCCACGCCGGGATCGTTGTGGAAATGGGGAATGACGTGCTCCGCCATCGGGGAACCTTTCTGCTTCTTCCTTTGCGGCTTGCCGCCGCCTGCCGCCTCGTCGCCCGGGCCGTGATTTGCGGCGGCACCATAGCGAGGCCGATGCCCTCTTGCTAGGTCCGGGAACCGGCCGTCAACGGGCATTTCGGGCCATTTTCGGGGCATTCGGGCAATTGACGCTGCCGGCGACGCCACGGTAACGCCGCCTTAGCGGCGTACCCATATATCTGGAATCATGCAGGATAAACTCGCGCCCGAGCAACGGCCTGCCGGACCGGCCCCGTTCGCCACGCGGCTGATGCCGGTGGTCGTGGTCGCGGTGTTGTTTGCGGGGCTTACGGCCTACATGGTGCCGCGCGGGCTCGCCGCCCATCATATCGTGGCGATCTCCGACGATCCGGTGCAGATCGCCGACCGGGCGCTCGATCATGCCTTCAACGCCGATGTCGCCAAACGCGAGATCGAGGCGGCGCTGGCGAACGACGACGCGGACCTCGCCAACAGCTTCGTCGAACTCGCCGCGGCGCGTCACGTGCCGCTCGATCCGGCGCTGAAGGCCAAGGTGAAGGCGGCGGTGGCGGAAGCCTCTTCCACGGGTCACGCGGTGGTGAGCTTCGCGCGCGGCTTCGTCACCGGCGTGCCGGAGGACGGCGCGGCACTCGCCGGCACCGCGGTCGGCGATCTGTTCGTGTTCGGCGACATTCGCGACGCGGTGCGCGAGGGCACCCATTGGGTGCTCGGCGAGCCGACCGACAAGATGATCTTGGGGTTAGCCTGCGTGGGCTTGGCCATTACCGCCGGCACCTACGTCACGGTCGGGCTGGCGGAGCCGGCGCGGCTCGGGCTCACCATCGCCAAGGCGGCGCGCAAGACCGGTGCGCTTGGTGGTAGCATGGCGCTCGCGCTCGGCCGCATGGTGCGCCAGGCGGTGGACTGGAGCCGGTTGCGCCGGGCGATACCCGGTATGTCGGTATTGAAGCCTCAGGTCGCGGTGCGTGCCGCGCGCGACGCGGTGAAGGTGGAACGCGCCGGTGGTCTGATGACGCTCGCCGCCGATGTCGGCCGCATCGAGCGCAAGGCCGGCGCGCGCGCCGCCATCGAAAGCCTGAAGGTGGCAGAGACGCCGGCGGAAGTCTCGCGCGTCGCCCGGCTTGCGGCCAAGGAAGGCGGCAAGACGCGCGCCATCATCAAGCTGCTCGGCCGTGGCGCCATCATGCTGAGCGTTGCGAGCTTCAATGTCGGCTTCTGGATCCTGGGCGCGCTGTTCACCCTGTTCGGTTTCGTCGGCTCGCTCAAGACCGCGACCGAGCGCGTCACCTGGCGGGTGGTGCAGAAGCGCAAGCTTCGCCGCCTGCGGAAAGAACTCGCAGGCGCCGAGGCGCTGAGCACGGCGCAGGTGTGAGGGCGGTGCAGGTATCCTCACGAGACTTTCGTTCCGCGTCCCACTCTGCTATCGCCCGTCACCCTGAGGTGGCCGCCGCAGGCGGCCCACCGCAAGGTGGGTTTACCCGACTTGCACACTTGAGAGCGGATATCGGGTAGACCCGATATTCGGGGGCGACGGCCAGGGTCTTTGAGGAATTGGCCGATTGTCCTTCGAGTCTCGCTTCGCTCGCACCTCAGGATGATGGATGGAATCAGAAGAATGCCGACATTCCACAACGGCGATATCGAGATCGCCTATCTCGACCAGGGTGAGGGCGAACCGATCGTGCTGGTGCACGGCTTCGCCTCCAACAAGGAAGTGAATTGGGTCAACCCCGGCTGGGTCTCGACCCTGACGCGCGCCGGGCGGCGGGTGATCGCGCTCGACAACCGCGGCCACGGCCACTCGAGCAAGCCGCACGACCCGGCGTTCTACGGCGCGCCGCTGATGGCCGAAGACGTGCGCGCGCTGCTCGATCATTTGAACATCGAGCGCGCCGACGTCATGGGCTATTCCATGGGCGCGCGCATCACCGCGTTCCTCGCGGTCAATCGTCCGGCGCGCGTACGCTCGGCCATCATCGGCGGCCTCGGCATCAAGCTGATCGAGGGCCACGGCGGCGTCATGGCGGGCGTGATCGTGGCGGCGCTGGAGGCGCCGTCGCTGGCCGACGTCACCGATCCGACCGGCCGCGCCTTCCGCAGCTTCGCCGAGCAGACCAAGTCCGATCTCAAGGCGCTCGCCGTCTGCATGGCAGGCCAGCGCGAGCCCTTGAGCCGCGCACGGCTGGCCGGCATCGCGGCCCCGGTGTTGATTGCGGTCGGAACCAAGGACAGCGTGGCGGGTTCCGGGGAGGAACTGGCCGCCGTCATTCCGGGGGCGCGGTATCTGCCGATCCCCGACCGCGACCATACGCTGGCGGTTGGCGACCGGGTCTACAAGGACGGGGTAGTGGACTTTCTTAACCAGCGTCCCTAGCTGTTCCTGAACCATGCGGCTGCCCGCTAGTGTCCCGATTCGGAAGTTCGCTTGATTCTGCAGCCGCTCTGGAGCGAACTTCCGAATCTAAGGGACACTAGCAACTTTATGATTCTAGTGTGGTTTTGGTTTTGAAGTTCGCTCGAGGAGTGTGCTGCAAGAATTGAGCGAACTTCAAATCCACCACACTAGGGGTAGGCTCGTGGGGCAGGGGATTATGTGGTAGAAGCACCGCCGAGGGGACTGGCGCTGAGAGGTCTTGGGAGAGCGAAAATGCCCCACTATCAGACAAGGGCGTCGAGCGGCCTGGACAAGGTCGATCCGGTATGGGCGCGCATCCGCCACGAGGCGGAAGAGAGCGCGCGCCGCGAGCCCGAGCTCGCCACCTTTATCTACGAGAATATCCTGCATCACGACACGCTGGAAGGCGCGGTCGTGCATCGCGTCAGCCAACGCCTCGACCACGGCGACGTGTCCGCCGAGATGATCCGCCAAGCCTATGCCGACGCGCTGCAGGACGTCCCGGCGATCGGCGACGCCTTCCGCGCCGACATCGTCGCCACCGTCGACCGCGATCCGGCCGCCACCCGCGTCATGGAGCCTCTGCTGTACTTCAAGGGCTTCCACGCCATCCAGACCCACCGACTGGCGCATTGGCTGCTGAAGAACGCGCGTCGCGATTTCTCGCTCTACCTGCAGAGCCGCTCGTCGGTGGTGTTCCAGTGCGACATCAACCCGTCCGCCAAGATCGGCCGCGGCATCTTCCTCGACCACGCCACCGGCCTGGTGGTGGGCGAGACCGCGGTAATCGAGGACGACGTCTCCATCCTGCACGGCGTGACGCTCGGTGGCACCGGCAAGGAGCACGAGGACCGCCATCCCAAGATCCGCCGCGGCGTGCTGATCGGCGCCGGCGCCAAGATTCTCGGCAACATCGAGGTCGGCCACTGCGCACGCATCGCCGCCGGCTCGGTGGTGATCAAGCCGGTGCCGAACAACGTCACCGTCGCCGGCGTGCCGGCCAAGGTGGTGGGTGAGGCCGGCTGCCCCGAGCCCTCGCGCGCCATGGACCAGATGCTCTATGGCGTGAATCTCGACGGTTGAAAGCTGGGCCGTTCTGCGGCTTGCGCTTCGTGGCCCGATGAGGCAAGGAGGCCTTGCTTGAGAAGGCAAGGAGCAAGCCGTTGGACGTCCAGGAAATCAGACAGCTCGACAGTTACCTGAAGAAGCTCTTCGGCAATCAGCGCCTGCGCGTGGCGCCGATGGGTGGCGACGCTGCGAAGGTCTATGTCGGCGAGGATGAGATCGGCGATTTGACCGCCGAGGAGGACGAGGGCGAGCGTTCCTATAACTTCCGCATGGTAATCCAGCTCGGCAGCGATCCGTCGATCCAGCCGGTGCCGGTGCTCAACGCCTATCTGCGCGGCAAGTTCGACAACCAGGACATCCGCGTCGTGACGCGGCCGAAGAAGACGGATTCGCTCGAGGCCTATATCGGCGAGGAGTTCCTCGGCGTCTTGTTCCTCGAGATGGAGAAGGGCCGGCGCACGTATATTTTCGAGCTGCCGATCCTGGACGTCGATCTGGTGGAGTAGTCTGCTCTCCGTCTTCCGGGCTCGCTCGCCATAGCGCGTAAACGCGCTTACGGCTCGCGCCCCGGCATGACGATCATTTGCGCTGCCACCTTGCCATCAGCGTATCGATGCCCTTCGCCACCCGCTGCCAGTCGGTCAGCCAGGCGCGCGGAAAGCGGAACGTGACGTCGGCTTTGCCGATGCGCCGCTCCAGCAGGCAATTGCCGGAATTGATCACGCCGTGGCGGGTGCAGCGCGCCAGGAAATGCGTGGGCTGTGCCGACTCGAACACCAGCTCCTCGCCCTGATAGGGCGTGCCGTCGCGAAAACCCCGTAGCGTCAGGCCGGGTGGGCCGGCGGTCGGCTGTGGCACCAGAAAGCGCGGATAGACGGCTTGCACGCGCTGCATCAGCGGCAGCGTGTCGTCGCCGGATTCGATAGAAACGAACAGCCGCCGGTCGGGATTGACCGGCGTGTGCACGGTGGGCGCGGCTGTCGGATCGGGCGGCGTCAGCGACGGCCACAGATAGACGAGGTCGACGCGGGCCTGCTCGCCCGGATGGCGCTGGACCGCGCGCCGGATTGCCGCCGGCGGGATATTGAAGGTGACGCCGGCGATCACGATCGGGATTGGCGGCGCGTTGTTCGCGACCGGGGTTTCCGGCCAGCGTGGCCACAGCACGTAGCCGACGTAAGCCGCGGCTGCGAGCGTTGCCACCACGAACAGAACGACCGGCGCCAGCAGCGGATTGTGGCCGGGCCGGGGGCGCGAGCGACGGGTGCCCCGTCTGGCGGGCTGCTGGGCGAAATAGGCCAAACTCTTAATCCTTGTTTCTTGCCTGGCGCATGGTCTTTTCCGAAAACCGGTTCCTATCGCCGATCGGGGCCGGGGACAGGCTTTTCGGGACCATGCGCGCTCGAATCGCCGCCGAGTATGCCACGGCCGCCCCGCCGGTCGGGCGCGGCCGGCAAGGTTGCCCGTTAACCTTTCATTAAGGTTTAAGTGGCGTCGCCGGACCCGCTCGGGCACCTAGAGGGTTGTCCAGTTGCGTTCGAGACCCGACCGATGTCACCGCATTCCGCGCATATGTTCCTGATGCTGGCCCTCGGCTTCGGCGTTGCCGGCCTCAGTGCCTCGACCTACCGGCTGGCGACCAGCCGGCTGCCGGCCTTCGAGATGCTGTCGGATGGCCCTAGCGTCGGCACCCTTGCGGTGGTGCCGTTGTTGATGATCGCGGCGCCGTTCCTGATCATGCGCAACACGCTGTTCGGTCGCCGCCAGGAGCGCCGCCGCTTCGAGTTCGTGTTCCTGGCGACCACGATCGCCGGCTTCTGGAGCCTGATGTCGGGCGTGGTGCTGGTCCAGGCGCTGCAGGCCTGCGGCCTCTTCCTGGCCTGATTGGCACGTCGCACCCCTTTTCCTGCTTCGTTTCTTGGTGCAAACGTCCCGTCTCAAAGGAGACGGGCATGGCCATTTACGAGCTCGACGGACAGGCGCCGGAATTTCCAGGCGAGGGACGCTATTTCGTCGCCGACAGCGCGGTGCTGATCGGCCGGGTGCGGCTTCTCGACGAGGCGAGCGTCTGGTACGGCGCGGTGCTGCGCGGCGACAACGAGTGGATCGAGATCGGCGTGCGCTCGCAGATCCAGGACAATTGCACGCTGCACACCGACCCCGGCCTGCCGCTGACGGTCGGCGACGGCTGCGTCATCGGCCACAACGTCATCCTGCACGGCTGCACCGTCGGCCACCGCAGCCTGGTCGGCATGGGCGCCATCATGCTCAACGGGTCGAAGATCGGCGAGAACTGCATCGTCGGCGCCGGCAGCGTGGTGACCGAAGGCAAGAGCTTTCCCGACAATGCGCTGATCGTCGGCGCGCCCGCGCGCGTCGTCCGCACGCTCGACGACAAGGCGGCGGCCGCGATCCGCGAGGGCGCGGACACCTACGTCGCGCGCTCGAAGGAATACATGAAGGGCCTGAAGCGGATCGGGTGAGCGCGAGTCACGCGCCCCGATAAAGATAATCCCTCGGCAATCCCATCCGCTTGCACGCCTGCACGGCGGGGCTGGCGTCGATCACGATGCGGTCGGCAAGACGGCCGGCGAGTCTGACCAGCGCGCGTTCGCCGATGCGTAGGCCCGCGTCCTCCAATCCGAGCTTGCGGCGGAGTTCGAGCGGCGTCATCTCCACCGCCGCGCGCACCAGCATGCGCCGCGCGGGCTTAAGCGGCGCCGGAAACACCGGCGCGCGCCGCATGATG
>JARRQH010000137.1:0-8762 GCA_037381985.1 Pseudolabrys sp. | reverse complement strand
GGCGCGTTGGGTGCCGGTGGCGCAGACGAGGGGAGGAGACAACAATGGCCAAAAAGATATTGATTGTCGGCGGGGGTCTCGCCGGTACCATCGTTGCCAACGGCCTGTGCCGTCAGCTGCGTGAGGAGTTATCCGCCGGCAGCGTCACCATCACCATGATCGGCAACACCGACAAGCACATGTACCAGCCCGGGCTGCTCTATGTGCCGTTCGGCAAGATGCGCGAATCGGAGTTGTTCCGCGAGCAGCGCAAGGTGCTCGACCGCCGCGTGCCGTACCTCATCGACGCCGCCAAGCACATCGACACCGACAAGAAGACCGTCACCACCGAATCCGGCAAGACGCACACCTACGATTTCCTGGTGGTCGCCACCGGCTCGCGCATCCGGCCCGACAACATGCCCGGCAGGGCCGAGGGCGGGCACTGGTTCTACGACCTCGATGGCGCGCGCACGATGCGCGACGCGCTTAACGACTTCAAGGGCGGCAAGATCGTCATCAACGTCAACGCCCCGCACAAGTGCCCGGTGGCGCCGCTCGAGATCACCTTCATGCTGCGCGATTATTTGGCGGCGAAGGGGCTGCTCGACAAGAGCGAGATCACCTACACCTATCCGATCGGCCGGCTGCATTCGCTCGAGCCGGTGGCGCACTGGGCGGTGCCCGAGTTCGAGCGCGCCGGCATCAAGTCGGAAACCTTCTTCAACACCAAGTCGGTCGACGCCAGCGCCAAGACCATCACCTCGGAAGAGGGCTCGACGCTGCCCTACGACCTGCTCATCACCATCCCGCCGCACAGCGGCCAGCCGGTGATCACCGAATCCAATCTCGGCGCCGGCGGCTGGGTGCCGACGGTGCGCAACACGCTTCGCGCACTTCGAGGCCGACACCATCGTCGACAACCTGTCGTCGCTGATCAAGGAAGACCGCTGGGCGCGCGACTACGACGGCAAGGTGTTCTGCTTCGTGGAAACCGGCATGAGCACCGGCACCTACGTCTGGTTCAACTACACCACGCCTCCCAACCCGGGCCCGCCGTCGCAGATGATCCACTGGTTCAAGCTGGCCTATAACCGGCTGTACTGGCTGTCCGCGCGCGGCTTGCTGTAGGGGAGGCGGCAATGGACGATATCACCAACCAGCCCCAGATGGACGAAATGGCGCGGCTGAGCCTCGCCGCGCGCGAGGCGCTGACCGACGGCATGGTCGAGCGGCTCGCCACGATGGGCGGCCACGGCATGGAGTTGCTCGACCGGCTTAACGACCCGGCGACGCGCGAGGCCGTGCATTCGCTGATCGACCGGCTCACCGAGCTGCACAAGGTGGGCGCCATCGACACCGTCTGCGAACTGGCGCTGGCGGTGCACGGCGCGCGCAACGCGCTCACCGACAACATGGTCGAGCGGCTGTTCATGTTCATGGAGAGCATGATCAACACGGTCGGCAACGAGGCCATGGGAGAGCTCGCGGAGAACACGCGGCTATCCTTCGAGGAAGCGGCGCATGAAACTGCGAGCGCCAAGCCGAGCGGCGGCATCATGGGCGCGATCTCGATGCTGTCGAAGCCGGAGACGCAGAAGAGCCTTGCCTTCCTGCTCGCCTTCTCCAACAAGCTGCAGGCGCGCACGCGCTGAACGGCTTCGGCGGAAGCGCGTTTGAAAGCAAAACCGGCGCCGCATGCGGCGCCGGTTTTTCATTGTTGTCTTGAGGTCGGGCGTTGCCGCATGCACGGCGTGCTCCCTCTCCCCATTGGGGAGAGGGGGAATCGGATTCTCGATAAGCTGCAATCCCTCACCCGGATCGCTTCGCGGTCCGATCTCTCCCTGTGGGAGAGGTGAAGCGAGCATACTGCAACGTCAAACCTCCCCCGGATCGGGTCTCGACTACGCCCGCACGAACACCGCGCGGATGGCGCCGCCGAGCGTGCCTTCCTCGAGATACTTCACGCCGAGGACGCCGCCGGCCAGGATCGACAGCCACGCGATCAGGCTGCCGAGCGCCAGCGTCGACATGCCGGTGATGCCCTGGCCGATGGTGCAGCCCAGCGCCATCACGCCGCCGGCGCCCATCAGGCTGGCGCCGACCAGGTGGCGCAGGAAGTCCTTGTGGTCGACGAAACTTTCGAAGCGGAACTCGCCGCGCACCAGCGCCATCAGGAAAGCGCCGACAATGACGCCGCCGACCACCGCGATGCCGAAGTTGATGGTCGCGCCGGTGAAGGTCATCAGGTACTGAATGCTGTCGCCGATCGGCGCCACGAAGGTGATGGAGGCAAGCTGCGTCGGATTGAAATCGTCGGCCGCCAGCACACCGGTGACGATCCAGCCACCCACCGCGCAGAGGCCGATCACCACGCCCGCCGTGATGTTGGCGGGGCTCTTGCGGAAGTCGGCGTCCTTGAAGCAGTAGATCAGGAATGCCAGCGCCAGTACGGCGGCGGCGATCATGCGCGCGGTATGCGCCGGCAGGCCGAGGGCGGCGCCCGCCATCTCGCCCAGGTTCTGGTTCGCGAGGCCGTGCGCGGTCAGGTCCACGTTGGTGGTCTCGACCTGCAGGCGCGCCAGCGCCAACAGGCCGCGCACGGTGGTGTAGGCGACGATGCCCAGCACCAGAGTCACCACGAGCGATTTCAGATTGCCGCCGCCGAGCCGCACCAGCGTGCGGCTGGCACAGCCGCCGGCCTGCGTCATGCCGAAGCCGAACATCAGCCCGCCGATAATGGAGCCGAGCCAGCCGAAATTCGGCGTCAGGTAGATCGCCTTGCCGATGTCGATGACCCCGCTGAAGGCGAGGATTTGCGTGCCGATGATGGCGACCGCTATCGCCAGCACCCAGGCGCGGAAGCGCCGGCCGTCGCCCATCAGGACGAGGTCCGAGATTGAGCCCATCGTGCAGAAATTGGTGCGTTGCACGACGGCCCCGAAGACCAGGCCGATGACGAAACCGCCGATGCCGACGATCAGGGTAGGTGACAGTCCGCTCATCTTGCTCTCAATCGCTAGGAGACCGCAGGCCGGAGCCCTCGGCGCGGCTTTGCGTCAAGGCGCCGTCGGCCCTCCACGTGCTTCGGAAGCTCCTGGGCGCTCCGACCCTTATATCACTTGTGGTACATCGGCTGCACCGGTTTGTCCGGCCCGAACTCGTAGGTATAGCCCAGCGTGAACTGGAACTGGTGCATGCTGACGTCGATATTGCTGCCGGCCGTCGGCGCTGCCGTCGTGCCCGCCTTTTCGGGGCCGTTGACGCTATTGGGCGGCACGTAGGCAGCGGCAAATTCCAGCGTCGAGTGCGGCGTCGCCTTGTAGGCGAAGCCGCCGGTGAAGTGGTCGGTGACGACGCCCGGCGCCATGATGTTGAAGGTCACGTTGGATGCCGTGATCGGATTGGTATTGTGGGACCAGCCGACGCGGAAGGTCCATTTCGGCGAGTAGCGCCACTCGGCGCCGAGCTTGACGATATCGATATCGTGCCAGCCGAAGCCGGATCCGCTCGACATGCCGAGCTGAGCGGGCGAGGTCATGGAATTGGCGACCGACGCCACGCTGCCGTAGAAGATGTGCTTGTAATCGGCCATCAACGTGACGTTCGGCATCACGTCCCAGGCGACACCGGCGGTCACGGTGGCTGGAATATCGAAATTGCCGTTATTGGCGAACAGGCCGGCGTATTTGTGGAACTTGGTCATCCACATTGGCGTCTGGCCGGCGACGCCGAGGCGGACATTCGGCATCACCTTCCATTGCGCGCCGAGACGCAGGCCGCCGCCGTAGGAATAAGAATAGTCGCCGCTGGTCAGATTGGCGGGGTCGGACGAGACCCCCGCAAAGTTGCCGAGGCCTTGCACCCGGATGCGCTGGATGGCGGCTGTCGGCGCGATGCCGACCGAGAAGGCGCCGAAGCGGCGCGCGTAGCCCAGCGAAACGAAGGCCTGCATTAGATCGATATGGAGCTGGCTGCCATCGCAGAACACGCCGATGCCGCCGCCGAATGCCGTGTTGGTCATGTTCGGCCAGTTGGTGTTCATGCCGCCGTTGCCGTACAGCGCGATGCCCCAGGCCGAGTCGCCGTCGATCGGGCTCGAGTAGGCCATGTTCGGCACCGGGAAGATGGTGCCCTTGCTGTCGTAGCTTCCCGGCGCCACGAACACCGTCCCAGTCGCCGTGTAGCTGCGGTAGGGCAGGAAGAGAGAGACGCCGAGCTGTAGTTGCCGGTCCACGTCGACGAGGCCGGCCGGATTGAGCGAGAGCGCCATGGCGTCGCGCGAGTCGGCGACGCCGGCGCCGCCGAGGGCGCTCTGGCGCGCGCCGTAGCCGTATTGGAAGTAGCCGTCGGTTGCTTGCGCGGTGCCGCCGGCAAGCCAAGCCGCCGTCAGGCCGAGAACGATGGTAGAGAGGGTGGTCCTAGTAACGCGCGCTGCCGCGCGCAGGTGGACTGACGCCATTGTTCGTTTCCCCATGATAGATATTATTATTTGATATTCGAATAATTCGATACGAATGGCGGTGTCCCGTCAAGCGGTTTCATGGGTCGAGGCCTGCAACCGGCGGCACCGGTCGCACCAACGTGCGGCAAGCCTTTGTAAAATTTAGGGAAAGACGGGGAGCCGCATGAAGGCGGCGCGGCCGCAAGCGGCCCCGGGTCAGCCGCGCTGCTTGTCCTTCAGCCGTTTGCCGAGGCGAGCACGATCCACCACCATGCGCTCGTGGGTGCCTTCGCCGATCTCTTCCATTTCGTCGCGCGCGCTCACCTTGAACTCAATGCGCCGGCCGTCGACCTTGGTGACCTCCGCCTCCGCCGTCACCTGATGACCGACCGGCGTCGCCGCCAGATGGCGCACGTTGACGATCGTCCCGACGGCGCTTTCGCCCGGTTCAAGGTATTCGCGGATGGCGTTGAGCGCGGCGTTCTCCATCGCGCGCACCATCATCGGCGTGGCGAACACCGGCGGTAGCGTGGAGTCCTTGAACTGGCTGGCGAGATGAGCGGGCGTTACCAACAGCGTGTCGCTTCCTTTGGCTCCTACCGGTATCGGGCGCATGGGGTCGGACCTCTTCAGACGTCTTCGGCGCGGCGCACGTGATTGATGGCCGGCGACAGTATTACAAGGATAATGCCGCAGATCGCGAGCGGCAGGAAGGCCATGGCGGGGATGTGGCTCTTGTCCCACAGAAAGCCGCTGATGATCGGCACCACAACCGCCCAGCTATAACTGATGGTGAACATGGCGGCCGTGACGCGGTGTACGTCGTCGGGCGGCGCCAAGAGCGGCGGCAGCGCCAGCGCCAGGATCAGGATGGAGGCGGCGGAAAAACCGATCAGTATGGCGGCTGCCACGACGATGGAGCCGGAACCGAACACGACGCCGGCCAGGGCGAGGGCACACAGCATGCCACTCGCTACATAGGGCCAGGCCTTGAGTTCGAGTCGGCTCGCGAAAATGAGCAGCAGGATCGACGCCGGCAACTGGCCGGCATTCAAGCCGGTGAGCGCGGCGCTGATCCAGGCGTGCTGGCCGGTGTGGGCGAGATAGTCGGGCAGGAAGGCGTTGGTGCCGAAATAGATGGCGTTGATGGTGCCGAGCATGAAGCCCAGGCGCCAGATCAGCAGGCCGCCCCAGTCCGGCCACCAGCGCCGCCGAACAGCCGCGCCGCCCGCCGGGGCGGGGCACGGCGCAAGCACCATCACCAGCAGCGCGACGATCGCCACCGGCACGCTCCAGAACGCGAAGCCGCCCTGCCACGAGCCGACGAGCGGCAGTACCAGTGGCAGCATCAGCGCGACCGGCGCGATCTCGCCGATCAGCAGTCCGTTGGTGTAGACGGCGGTGGCGAAGCCGATGCGATAGGGCATCCAGGCACGCACCGCCGGCGGCATGCTCACCTGCAGGATGGCGACGCCGCCGGCCATGACGATGGTCATGGCATAAAGCCAGCTCACGTCGGGGAACGCGCCGCGCACCGCGCCGCCGATCGCCGTCAGCGCGAGGCCGACGATCATGGCGGCGCGCACGCCGAGCCGCGCGATCAAGAGCGAGCCCGGCACCGCGGCGAAGGCGAGCAGCATCGACGGCAGGCCGGTGAGCACGCCGATCTGGGTGGCGTTGAGGTTGAGGTCGTGATGGATGAGCGGAATAACCGGCGGCACCGCCAGGATCGTCAGCCGCAGCGCTGCGCCGACGAGCCAGAGCAGGGAGAGCGAGGTCAGAACGCGGGCCCGGGTTTGCGCGCCGCGCGCATCGGCGGTCGATGACTGGCTCATTGGCGGGAGGCTGTCACGGAGGCGACAAATTGGTGTTCTTAGTGGGTCAGCGTAGATACCACGCCCCGGGCGGCCTTGTACCGGCCGCTGCCAGCAACTTAATTGATGTCGACTTTCCGATCATGAATATCCCGGACTTCAACGAAAACGCACCGCTTTACGTCATCGGGGACATCCACGGCCGTTTCGACCTGCTGGAGCCGCTGATCGACGCCATCCACCGCGATGCCGGCGCGTGCGGCGCCGACAGCCTGACGGTGACGGTTGGCGACTATATCGACCGCGGTCCCGACTCGCGCGCGGTCATCGACCGGCTGATGGCCAACCCGTTTCCCGGCCGATACGTGGCTCTTAAGGGCAACCACGAAGCGGCGATGATGAGTTTTCTGGACGATCCGCAGACCGGCGAAACCTGGTGGCGCAATGGCGCCGCGGCGACCTTGCGTTCGTTCGGCGTACCGATGGCGGAGGCGTGCGGGCCGTCGGAGTTCGTGCACGCGCAGCAGGCGCTACGCGCCGCGCTGACGCCGGATGAGCGTCGTTTTCTGACGTCGTTGCGGCTCTCGGTTTCGGCCGGCCGCTATTTCATCTGCCACGCAGGCGTGCGGCCGGGCGTCCCGTTTGACCAGCAGCGTGAGCAGGACCTGCTGTGGATCCGCGAGCCGTTTCTCGACAGCACCATGGATTTCGGCAAGATCGTCGTGCACGGCCACACGCCGGTGCGTAATCCGGAGGTGATGGCCAACCGCATCAATGTCGATACCGGCGCCATCGTCTACGGCCGCCTGACCTGCGTCGTGCTGGAGAACGGCGGATCCCGCTTCCTGACATCATCGCCTTGAGGGGCGGGCGGAGCATGAGCGTGCGGCAAGGCATTTGATCATAATTGCCCGCTATCACCCGGCCGCGCGCCGGAGTGCGCCCGCTGCGCGGCCAGCCGCTCTTCCGGTCCGCCTCTTGGGGTCCTCCGGCACAACATTTCGGAATATGAAAAATATATTCCTTCTTTCGAAAATATCTTGACTTGGGTGCCGCCGGTCTTTTCCCTTGAGGTCAGGGAGAAAACAGCACCATGGAAGCAACAGTACTGCCGACGCCCGAAGCCAAAGCCGAGGGCCGGCGGGTGTCCGCGCGTCCCGCCGGCGACCGCCACAGCATCCAGTCCGTCGACCGGGCGCTGTATCTCTTGGAAACCATCGCGGAGGCCGGCGGCGAGGCGACACTCACCGATCTCGCCAACCGTACCGGCCTCAACATCTCGACCTGCCATCACCTGCTGGCGACGCTGATCAAACGCGGCTTCGCCACCAAGGTCACCGGGCGGCGGCTCTACGCGCTCGGCGCTCGCCTCATGCATCTCAGCCACGCCTGCCTGCAGGTCGACCTGCCGCGGCGCGCGCAGCCCTATATCGAGGCGGTCAACCGGGCGACCGGCGAAACCGTTCATCTCTGCAGCGTGCAGGGCGACTCGGTGATGACGCTCGCCGTGCGCGACGCGCGCCACGCGGTGCGGGTCGAGACCAGCAAGGTCGGCAAGATGGACGCGCCGCACGCCACCTCGGTCGGCAAGGCCATCCTGGCCTGGCTGCCGGAAGACGAGATGCAGCGCATCCTTTCCGCCGGCATGAAGCGCTACACTGACAAGACCATCACCGAATTTCCGGCGCTGGTGGAGTCGCTGCGCACGGTGCGGCGTAACGGCTACGCCATCGATCACGAGGAGTTCCTGCCGGGGGTGATCTGCATCGGCGCCGCCATTCGCGACCAGACCGGCGCCGTGATCGGGGGCTTGAGCGCCTCGACGCCGACCATGCGGGCGACCGACGAGCACATCGCGCTCATCCGCGACGAGATCGTCGCCGCGGCGCGCGCGCTGTCGACCGAATTCGGCGCGCCCAATGGCGTGTCGAACGGCTCGTCGAACGGTGCGTCGTTCGGCGACCGCGGCCAGGCCGCCGCCAACTGACGGCAGCGGCGAACCGGTTTGCGGAGGATCGATGTACGCACCCGAGGGCGTGAAGACCAACCACAACGCATTTCCGATCGCCGACAGCATGCGCGCCTGGGTACTCGGCGACCCCGGCGAGCTCACGATGAGCGAGAAGCCGACACCGGTGCCGAAGAAGGCGGAGGTGCTGGTGCGCATCGACGCGGTGGCGATCTGCGCCACCGACCTCGAGATCATCTATCACGGGCCGCCCGCCATGATCGAAGGCGGGCTGCCGTTCAACAAGGGCTTCACCCCCGGCCACGAATACATGGGCACGGTGGTGGCGCTCGGCCCCGGCGTCGACGAATACGGCATCGGCCAGCGCGTCTCGGTCGAGATCCATGCCGGCTGCGGCCAGTGCAAGCGCTGCCGCGAAGGCATGTACACCGCGTGCCACTGGCCTGCCCCTATCGGGTGGTCCGGGTTGAGTCTTAGTGCATGACGGGTTTTGGCACCATGGCTGGTGCGGCCGGCGAAGCTGGTCCGCGGAGCGGAGCCGGCCATTGCACGGCCT
>JARRQH010000136.1:0-7896 GCA_037381985.1 Pseudolabrys sp. | reverse complement strand
TTCGAGTAGGGCGTAACCCTTGCGCCAGTTGGGATCGTCCATCGAGCCCGCCCCGCCCGCGAGCAGATCGAGAACTCGATCCATGGAGATTGAATTACACTTCCCGTTCCTCCCCGCGAAAGCGGGGACCCAGGCCAAAGAATTGGATTCCCGCTTGCGCGGAAATGAACGGAGAATGTTCCGATCTCAGTGGATCAAATTCCAGCCTTTCGCGGGTGTCGCGCGGCCTTTCGCCGTCCGCGCGCCCTGGCGATCACGGCATTCAATTCCGCGCCGAAGATGAAGATGATCGCGCACATATAAAGGAACACCAGCGCGATCATGGCCGAGGCGAGCCCGGCGTACATGGTGGTATAGGCACCGGCGAACTGCGCGAGATAGCGGCCGAACACCGCGCCGGCCGCCAGCCACAACAGCAGCGTTGCCGCGATGCCGGGCGCCACGTCGGTAAACGTTCGCTTTCCGGCGGGCAGCCACTTGTGCAGGATCAAAAGCGCGATGATCAGTACCGCCGCGGCGACGGCGTAGCGGGTGAGCGTCACCAGATTGTCGAACGGCTGCACGGCCGGCACGTATTCGACGAGCTTGGCCCAGATCAGCGGCGCCAGCACCACGCCGAACGAGAACGACAGGATGGCGATGGCGCCGACCAGGACGTAGAAGATCGATTCCAGGCGCAGCAGCCAGTACGCGCGCATTTCCGGCGTGCCATAGGCGCGGTTGAGCCCGATGCGCAGGCCCTCCACGCCACTGGAGGCGAAATAGGTGGCGAACAGCGCGCCGAAGGTCAGCACCCCGCCTTGCGACTGGGTCAGCACGCGGGTGACGTCATTAGCGATCGGCCCCGCCACTTCCGGCGGCCAGGCTTCCAGCAGGATGCGGGCGGCCTCGTCCGCCAAGTCCTTGGAGCCGAAGAACAGGCCGGCGAGCGCCGTGACCACGATCAGGAAGGGAAACAGCGCCATCAACGTCGACAGCGCGATGTGGCTGGCGATGGCCCAGCCGTCGTCGGCGATCAGATGCCGCACCGCGTCGATCGTGATCCGGAATGACAGCGTGATGAAGCGCAATGCGGGCTCCCGTGCGTTCGGCTCATCAGATCATTGGTAAGGGGGGTGTTTGCAAGGCCCCCGGCTGTCGTCCCGGCCAAGCGTCCAAAGGGCGCGCGAGCCGGGACCCAGTAACCCCGGTGGTTGTGATACGGACGCACAGGGGCTACCGGATCCCCGCTCTCGCGGGGATGACACGTCGACATCGCGGGCGTTACGCCGCCTGCACCTTGGCGAGGAACTGGCGCACCTCGGTCTCGAGGCCCTCCGCCTCCACCGACACGGCGTCGGCCATCTCCTTGACGCCGGCGGCGGTGGCGCGCGCCTCGGCGGTCACGCAGGCCACCCGGCTCATAGATTCGGCGCCATCGCGCGCCTCGCCCGAGGCGCGGTTGACGCCTTCGGCGATCGACGACACCGCCGTGTTCTGCTGGTCGACGGTGGCGGTCACCGTGGTGGCGATGCCCGACATGTCGTGGATGATGTCGTTGACCTGCTCAATCGCCTGCGTGGCGTCGGCGGCGGCGGACTGGATGGCGCCGATCTGCAGCGCGATCTCCTCGGTCGCCTTGGCGGTCTGCCCGGCGAGCGATTTCACTTCCGCGGCCACCACGGCGAAGCCCTTGCCGGATTCGCCGGCGCGGGCGGCCTCGATGGTGGCGTTGAGCGCGAGCAGGTTGGTCTGCCCGGCGATGGCCTGGATCAGCCCCACCACCTCGCCGATGCGGGTGGCGGCGTCGCCGAGCTCGGCCATGGTGGTGACCGTGCGTTCGGCTTCCGACACCGCGCGGTTGGCGACGTCGTTGGACTTGGCGGCCTGTGCCGCGATTTCGCCGATCGACATCGCCAGTTCGTCGACCGAACTGGCGGCCGCCGTCACGTTGTCGGAGGCGGCGCCGACGCGCTGCTCCGCGTCGCCCGTTTCCGCGGTCACGGTGTCGGCCGCCTTGTTGAGATCGTCCGAGCTCATCTCGAGCTTCAGCGATGCCGCCCGCAGCTTGCCGAGCACGGTTTCGATCGAATTCTTGAATTCCGCGATGGTCAACGAAATCGTGCTGCTGCGCGTGTCGCGCGCCCGGCTTTCCTCGGCCTGCGCCGCCGTCAGCCGCTCGCGTTCGATCATGGTGTCGCGGAAAACGATCACGGTGCGGGCAATGTCGCCGAGCTCATCGTGCGCGTCGGTCGCCGGGATGGTGGCGTCGGTATCGCCTTTGGCGAGCCGCTTCATCGCCCGCGCCAACCCGTTCAGCGGCCGCGCGATGCTGATCCCGATGATGAGACTGAGCGCCAGGCCGAGGACCGCCATGGCGATGCCGACGGCGAGAATGCCGGCGCGCGTGCGGTTCTGTGCGGCGGCGAGCCGGGCGGAGGCGACGTCGGCCGATGCGCGCGCCCGCGCGATGATGTCGTCGGCGGTCGGCAGCATGTGCTCGCTGTCGATATCGATCGCGTCACGCAGCCTGTGCATCTGGTCGAAAACGTCGACCCATTGCTGGAAGGTGAAGGCGTAGGATTTGACCTGGCGTCCGAGCGCGACCTTCAGTGCCGGCGTGCCGGCGATACCCGCAAACGTGTCGTTGAACTTCTTGAACGCGCCGAAGAACGCTTGGCGCGTGCCTTCGGTCGGTCTGAGCCGGTACTCGAGCTCGTCGTTGCGCATAGCCAGCAGCGCGACCATGAGCTTTGAGGCCACGCCGGTATCGAGCCAGGTCATGTTCTCGTTGATGATGCGCTCGACCGCGCTGCTGGCCATGTGCAGGTTGCCGCGCAGGCCCGAGTGCTCATCGTAGCCGAGCTTGGTCTGGCCCTCGATGAGCTGCGCGAACTTGCGTTCGAGATGGCTCAGTTTGATGCGCAGGTGAGTGATGACGGCGAGATGGTGCGTATCGATTGCGCCTGCGATCGTATCGAGCTTGTGTAGGGCCAGCTTCGCTTGCCCGCGAATTCGCGCCGCCAACGCGTCGCTAGGGTTGGCGCTGTAGTCCTTGACGGCGATCCGCATCGCGCTCACCGCGCTCTTGAACGCGTAGCTCGCGTTGGCGAGCTCGCCGGAGCGCTGCACGGTCTGGAAGGCGGCGCCGACGTCGCGCTTGCCGAGCACGTAGGTGACGCCGTTGATGAGGAAGCCGATCGCCGGAATGAGCGCCAGCACGATGATTCGGTTGCGCACCGACATGGCGGACAAGAGCCGCGCAGGACCGCGGGCCATGAAGGGGAGCTTGAAAGCGCGCATCCGGGGCCGGTTTCGCAGGAGCAACACAGGGCGCTACGGTATCTACACAAGAAACCGTGAAATGGTTAATTTTGTAGGAATTTTGGGAGCCGGGCCCGGTGCGGCACCCTCGTTCGCGCGGCCCTCTTTGCTTTTGTGCAGTGCACGCGTAATGTTTGGGCAGATAGCCCTGCGGCTCAGGCCGCGAGACCGAGGAAGGCTCAATGTCGATTGCCGCTTCCCACACCGTCCCCGATGACCAACTGGTCGAACTGGCCCGGGACGCCGCAGCGGCGCTGGAGGCCCTGCTCGCCGACGCCACCGCCAAGGTGCGCGAACGCGTCGTGGTCGAGGGCCGCGTGGTCGGCAAGCTGGCCGAGCGCGAACAGCGCGCCACCCACGGCCTCGCCTGGCTCGCGACCTACGTCGAAGCGGTGCGGCAACTCGCCGCCTACGCCGAGCGCATGGTCCGCGACGACGCCCTCGGCGAGCTGGAGGAACATCTCGTCCGCATCGGGCTCGGCGAGTACCTGGCGCAGGTCATCGGCGGCATCCCGATGAGCCAGAACGAAGTGGTGCGCCCGAGCGATCTCGGCCTGACGGCATCGCAGGTTGCGGCCCGCATCACGCCGGCCATCGACAATCTGATCGCCACCGGCAACACCGCCGAGCGGCGCGCGCGCCTGATCGAGCTCATGCGCGGCAGCCATAACGCGACCGTCGGCGTCTGCGGCCTCGACGACATGCTGGAAACCATCCGCGACGAGATGCGCAAGTTTGCCGACGCCGAGGTGGTCGGCTTCGCGCACGACTGGCACCGCACCAACAGCTACATTCCCTACGAGATCATCACGCAGATGGCCGAGCTCGGCGTGTTCGGGCTGACCATCCCGGAAGAGTTCGGCGGCATGGGCCTCGGCAAGGAATCCATGTGCGTCGTCTCGGAAGAGCTGTCGCGCGGCTATATCGGCGTCGGCTCGCTCGGCACCCGTTCGGAGATCGCCGCCGAGCTCATTCTCGCCGCCGGCACGCCCGAGCAGAAGCAGAAGTGGCTGCCGATGATCGCTTCCGGCGAGGTGCTGCCGACGGCCGTCTTCACCGAGCCCAACACCGGCTCCGATCTTGCCTCGATCAAGACCCGCGCGGTGCGCGAGGGCAACTATTACAAGGTCTATGGCAACAAGACCTGGATCACGCATCCGGTGCGTGCCGACCTGATGACGCTCCTGGTGCGCACCAACCCGAAGGAGACCGGCCACCGCGGCCTGTCCATGCTGCTCGCCGAGAAGCCGCGCGGCACCGACGACAACCCGTTCCCGATCAAGGGCATGACCGGCACCGAGATCGAGGTGCTGGGCTATCGCGGCATGAAGGAATACGAGCTCGCCTTCGACGGCTTCCTGGTCAATGCCGAGAACCTGCTCGGCGGTGTCGAGGGTCTCGGCTTCAAGCAGCTCATGCAGACGTTTGAATCCGCGCGCATCCAGACCGCGGCGCGTGCCATCGGCGTGGCGCAGGCGGCGATGGAGCAGGCGATGGAGTACGGGCAGAACCGCGTGCAGTTCGGCAAGCCGATCGTCGATTTCCCGCGCGTCGCCGACAAGATCGTCATGATGGCGACCGAGATCATGATCGCGCGCCAGCTCACTTATTTCGCCGCGCGCGAGAAGGACTCCGGTCGCCGTTGCGATCTCGAAGCCGGCATGGCCAAGCTCCTGGCCGCACGCGTTGCCTGGGCGGCGGCCGACAACACGGTGCAGATCCACGGCGGCAACGGCTTCGCGCTCGAGTTCGTCGCCTCGCGCCTGCTGTGCGACGCCCGCATCCTCAACATCTTCGAAGGCGCCGCCGAGATTCAGGCTCAGGTCATCGCTCGCCGGCTGCTGGACGGGTCGAACTAATCCATTTCCCGAACTATCTCCTCCCTCGCGGCGTTTGATCCAAAGCAAAACCGGACGATCGGAGCCCCTCTATGGTGGTTCCGAGAGCTTTAGGAGGACATCGATGTCGGAATTGATGATTCACGAGGGTGAATGGGTGGTGGTCTGCGACGGCGCCAAGGCGCTGATCCTGGAGAACGCGGGCGACGCCAAATTCCCCAATCTGAAAACCGTCGAGGTGATCGAGCAGAAGGACCTGCCGACCCGCGAGCAGGGGACGGAGGGCCCAGGCACCACCCATAGCTCGGTCGGCCATGGCCGCAGCTCTTACGAGCAGACCGACTGGCACGACCGTTCGGAAGAGGCGTTCCTGCACGAGCTCGCCGCCAAGCTCGACGCCGCGATCGGCGCCGGCAAGGTAAAGTCGCTCATCATGGTGGCGTCGCCGCGTGCGCTCGGCATGATCCGCCCGGCTTACAGCCACGCGCTGAAGGGGGCGGTGCGCACCGAGCTGCACAAGGACCTCGTCAAGATGCCGGTGTACGAGATCGAGAAGCACCTGACCAAGGCGTGATCATTCGTTATCGGCTCTTGATCCGTCATCCTGAGGCGCGCCTTGAAGGATGGTCGGCCGATTTCTCAAGAGTCTTCGCCGTCGCCCTTCGAGGGCCGTGCTTCGCACGGCCACCTCAGGGTGACGGATCATGGTCGTCTCGAAGGCCCCGAATAGGGCTGGCCCGCCGCATTTGCGATGCTATGGTCGCCGTGCACGATCCCGAAAAGCATGTCCTCAACCTGATCGGGGATGGGCACCGGTTTTCGGATAAGATCGTGCGCAAAGACGATTCCTCGATCGCAGGCGGCCGAATGACATTTCATTTCCGTTTGGTGAAGCGCGGCGGCACGCTTGCCGCCTTGGTCGTTCTGTTGGCCATTCCCTTGGCCATGGCGGGTCCGGCTGCCGCGCAGCAATCGACCGCCAAGGGGGCTGCAATCGAAAAGCCCATGGCGCGCCCGCCCAAGAGCCCGGCCGCCGACGCCGCGGCTGCGCGCGCCAACGATCCGCTGGTGGTGCCGGGCTTCTGGGATCCGCGCCACCGGCCCGACCGGCCCAATCTCTCGCGCATTGGCGCCATCCGCTTCCTGACCGAGACCGACTATCCGCCGTTCGACTACGCCGGTCCCGACGGCCAGCCCACCGGCTTCAACGTCGAGCTGGCGCGCGAGCTCTGCAACGAGATCAAGGTCCAGTGCACCATCCAGATGCGCCGCTTCGACACATTGGTCGACGCGCTCAACAAGCGCGAGGGCGACGCCATCATCGCCTCGCTCGCCGAGACGCCGCAGATGCGCAAGCTGGTCGACTTCAGCAATCCCTATTACCGAACGCCGGCGCGTTTCGTGACGTTGCGCAATTCACCGCTGAAGACGCTCGATGCCCGCACGCTGGAAGGCAAGAAGGTGGCGGTGGTCGAAGGCACCGCCTTCGAGGCGTACCTGAAGCAGCTGTTCACCGAGGTCGAGCTCAAGCCCTACAAGACCGCGGCCGAAGCCCGCGCCGCGCTCAAGAAGGGTGACGTGGACCTGCTGTTCGGCGATGGCATCGCGCTCGCCTTCTGGCTCAACGGCACCGATTCCGCCAACTGCTGCGAATTCCGCGGCGGGCCCTACCTGGAGAGCCGCTATTTCGGCGAGGGCGTCGGCATCGCCGTGCGCAAGGGCGACGACCTGTTGCGACGGGCTTTCAACTGGGGCTTGTTCCGGCTGTGGGAAAAGGGCCGCTTCACCGATCTGTGGCTGCGCTATTTTCCGATCAGCCCGTTCTAGTGGTCCGATTCCGACATTTGCATCCCGTTGCCGCAAGTTCTCGAGCAAATGTCGGAATCAAAGGACCACTAGCAATTATTATATTCTAGTGGAGCTTTGAATTTGACATTTGATGAGCGGCTGGCCGCAAATGGATATCAAATGTCAAATTCGCTCCACTAGCCAAACCCGCTCCGAGCGCCTACCTTTCTGAAATCGTCAACAACAGAAAGGAGGTGATCCAGTGTCTCATTGTCTATCGCCGCGGTCGTCGGCATGCGTGACCTGGATTTCCGCCTCTGCGGGGGTCCTGGCTTAATTGCCAAGGTCGGTCCGGATGCCGGACCGCGGCCTGACAATGGAAGGGCTGCTCCGTGAGGGCAGCCCTTCTTTTTTCGAGCGTGATCCCGAAAAGTGGGTACCGGTTTTCGGAAAAGATCACGCTCAAACAAAATGCGCCAGGTAAGCCAGCGCGCCTTCGCCCGCCGCGACGCCGGTGGCGAACGAGGCTTGCAAGAGATAGCCGCCGGTCGGCGCCTCCCAGTCCAACATCTCGCCGGCGGCGAACACGCCCGGTTTCTTCTTCAGCATGAAGCGATCGTCGAGAGCATCGAAGCTGATGCCACCGGCGGTGGAGATGGCGGTGGCGACCGGCTTCACGCCGGTGGGCGTCACCGGCACGGCCTTGATCAATGAGGCGAGTTCGTCCGCGCTCATTGTGTTGATCGCAGGTCCCGCCGCTTCGCGCGGCAGGCCGACGGCGGCTGGCGCCAACCGCGTTGCCTTGCGCAGGAAGTTGGAGAACGACTGCTTGCCGCGCGGCGCCGCAAGCTTTTTGGCTATAGCGTCTTGCGCGGTGTCCGGCATCAGATCGATGGCAATGGTGGTCTCGCC
Source organism: Pseudolabrys sp. (assembly GCA_037381985.1). Taxonomy (GTDB): domain Bacteria; phylum Pseudomonadota; class Alphaproteobacteria; order Rhizobiales; family Xanthobacteraceae; genus Pseudolabrys. The sequence continues at coordinate 55 of JARRQH010000136.1, read as the reverse complement.
TTTATCATTGATGGCGTCACGCAGGCGCGCCGACAATGCGTAGATGGCGCCGCCT
>JARRQH010000135.1:0-7971 GCA_037381985.1 Pseudolabrys sp. | reverse complement strand
CCGCGCGCGGCGCAAGAAGGACATCCGCGAGGCGGGCCTGCAGGAAATCCCCGGTGTGGGACCGACGCGCAAGCGCGCGCTGCTGCGCCATTTCGGCACAGTGAAAGCGATCGAGCGCGCCAGCCTGCCGGACCTCGCCCAGGTGCCGGGAATCAATGCGGAGACCGCGCGCAAGATATATGAGTTCTTCCACGAGCAGGCGCGGTAGCGCCGACCCGTCATCCTGAGGCGCGAGTGAAGCGAGCCTCGAAGGATGACGGCCATCGCCCTTCGAGGGTCGCGCTATGCGCGACCACCTCAGGGTGACGGATCAACGCTAGGAATTGGGGAGGCGGCATGATCATCCAACGTCAGGAAGACGTCACCAAAGCGGTGCTGGAGGCTTACTCAACCATTTCCGATCCGCGTCTGCGCGAGATCGTCGCCGCGTTGGTCAAGCACCCGCACGCCTTCGCCCGCGAGGTGCATCTGACCGAAGAGGAATTCCAGCAGGGCACCGCGATCCTCGCCCGCCTCGGCCAACTCACCAATGCGAGCCACAACGAGGTGGCGCTGATGTCGGGCTCGCTCGGCTTTTCGACGCTTATCTGCCTGCTCAACAACGGCAACGACGGCCAGACCGAAACGACCGCCAGTCTGCTCGGGCCGTTCTGGCGCATGAACTCGCCGCGTACGCAAAACGGCGGTTCCATCGTGCGCTCGCCGGCGCCGAGGTCGACGTCAGCATCCCTCGCCGGAGGGCTTGTATGAGCAGCGGATCCCAAACAGGCCGACATGAACCTGCGTGGCAAGTTCACGACCGACCAGGACGGCCGCTTCAGTTTCCGCAGCATCGAGCCGGTCGGCTATCCCATTCCCGTCGACGGGCCGGTGGGCGACCTGATCAAGGCCGCCGGCCGCCACAATTACCGGCCGGCCCACCTGCACTTCCTGATCTTCAAGGACGGCTTCAAGACCCTGATCTCGCAGATCTACGTCGACGACGACCCGGTGCTGGAGACCGACGTGCAGTTCGGCGTCACCCCGGCGTTGATCGGCGACTACGTACGCCGCGAGGACAAGGCGCCGGCGGCGGACGTCACCGGCGAGTGGTACTCGCTCGATCAGACTTTCGTGATGGAGCCGGGCGTCGCCAAGCTGCCGAAACCGCCGATTCAGTGACGCCCAGCCGGGCGGTTCCGTTCCCACCCCCTGAAAAATGGGGGCGGGTCGGTCGCAGTTGACCTCAGGCTTGGGGCTGTGTTCCTTGTTCGGCATGAACGCCGTTGGAACCAGGCCGCTACCGGCGCGCCCCCTGTCGCTGCCGAACATTCTGACTTATGCCCGCATCGCCGCCGTGCCGGTGGTGGTGGGCCTGATGTATTGGCAGGCCATCGAGGGCGGCGGCCTGTGGTTGCGCTGGCTGGCGCTCGTGGTCTTCGCGCTTGCCGGCATCACGGATTTCTTCGACGGTTATCTCGCCCGCATGTGGGGCCAGCAGTCCTCGCTCGGGCGCATGCTCGACCCCATCGCCGACAAGCTGCTGGTCTCGTCCTGCCTGTTGATGCTGGCGGCGGAGGGCTCCATCCGTGGCTGGTCGCTGTTCGCGGCGGTCATTATCCTCTGCCGTGAGATCCTGGTGTCGGGTCTGCGCGAATATCTGGCGGAACTTCAGGTCAGCGTGCCGGTCACGCGGCTTGCGAAATGGAAGACCATTGGCCAGATGCTGGCGGTGGGTTTCCTGATCGCGGGGGAGGCCGGCGACAAGATCGTGCCCGGCGTCACCCAGATCGGCATCGTGTTGATCTGGGCCTCCGCCATCCTCACGCTCTACACCGGCTGGGACTATTTCCGCGCCGGGCTGCGCTATGTGATGGATTAGCGCATGATCCCGAAAAGTGGGTACCGGTTTTCGGACAAGATCATGCGCAAACAGAAAAGAATGCCATGACAGTAAAGCTGCGGTATTTCGCCTGGGTACGCGAGCGCGTCGGCAAGCCGGAGGAAGAGGTCGAGGTTCCGGCGAGCGTCGCCACAATCGGCGAACTGATGGACTGGCTGGCCGGCCGGGGCGAGGAGTACGCCTATGCCTTCGAGAACCGCAAGGCGATCCGGTCGGCGATCGACCGCGCCCACGTCAAGCCCGAGCATTTGATCGGCACGGCCAGCGAAATCGCCTTCTTCCCGCCCATGACGGGGGGGTAATCTCTGTCCGTCACCCTGAGGCGTTCGGCGCATCGCGCCGAGCCATCGCAAGTCGAGCATACTCGACTTGCGCAGTTTTGGTCGGATATCGGGCAAACCCGATATCCGTGGGCGACGGCCGCCATCCTTCGAGGGCCGCACTGCGTGCGGCCACCTCAGGATGACGGGGCAGGGCCGATGCCCTACAATTGCCCCCATGACCGGCACCCAAACCGCCGCCACCACCGTGCGCCTGCAGCGCGAGCCGTTCGACGTGTCTGCCGAGGCGGCAAAGCTTACGCGCGGGCGCACTGACGTCGGCGCGGTGGTTACCTTCACCGGCATCTGCCGCGGTAATGAAAGGGAAGAGCCGATCGCCGCGCTCACCCTCGAGCATTATCCGGACATGGCGGAAGCCGAGATCATGCGCCATGTCGAGGAGGCGTGCGCGCGCTGGCCGCTCCTCGGCGTCACCGTCATCCACCGCTACGGCCGTATCGTGCCGGGCGAGGACATCATGGTGGTGGTGACCGCGTCGTCGCATCGCGAAGCGGCGTTCGCGGCGGCGGAGTTCCTCATGGATTATCTGAAGACGCGGGCGCCGTTCTGGAAGCAGGTGGAGAAGACGAGCGGCAACACGTGGGTGGAAGCGAAGCCGACCGACGATGCGGCCGCCGCGCGCTGGAACACCGGCCGCAAGGGCGAAGCCGCGGAGTAATCGGAGGGCGGCGATTGGAGCCGCTGGTGACGGTTGAAGTGCGAGCGTCTCGCACAGCTGTCATCGTCCGCGAAAGCGGACGATCCAGTAATCACGGCGATATCGGTGTCTACTGGGTCCCCGCCTTCGCGGGGACGACAACCAGAACCTACGCCGCTGCCGCCTTCGGCTGAACCTCGGCGGTGTAGTCGTCCATCAGCGTCTTGGTGATGGCGCCGGGGGTGAAGCGCCACTGCGCGATCTCGGACACCGCGGTGACTTCCGCCGCCGAGCCGGTGATGAAGCACTCGGAGAAGCCATCGAGTTCTTCCGGCAGAATGCGTCGTTCGGCCACCTCGATGCCGCGCTGGCGCGCGAGCCCGATCACGGTCTGCCGCGTGATGCCGTCGAGGAAGCAGTCGGCGATCGGCGTGTGGATCTTGCCGTCCTTGATGAAGAAGATGTTGGCGCCGGTGCACTCGGCGACGCGGCCCTGCCAGTCCAGCATCATGGCGTCGGCGTAGCCTTTGCGCTCGGCCGCGTGCTTGGAGATGGTGCAGATCATATAGAGGCCGGCGGCCTTGGCCATGCAGGGCGCGGTCTTCGGATCGGGCCGGCGATAGTCGGCGAGATCGAGCCGGATGCCTTTCAGCCGCTGCTCGGGGTCGAAATAACTCGGCCATTCCCAGGTGGCGATGGCGAGGTGGATGGCATTGTTCTGGGCCGAGACGCCCATCATCTCCGAGCCGCGCCAGGCCACAGGGCGGATATAGGCTTCCTTCTTGCCGTTCTTCTCCAGGACCAGCTTCTTGGCGGCGTCGATCTCGGGGACCGTGAAGGGTATCTCGAAGTCGAGAATATTGGCCGAGCGCTTCAGGCGCTCTGAATGCTCGGTGGACTTGAAGATCTTGCCGCCATAGGCGCGTTCGCCCTCGAACACGGAACTGCCGTAGTGCAGGCCGTGGCTGAGCACGTGCAGGTTGGCGTGGTCCCACGGCACCAGCTTGCCGTCGTACCAGATGACTCCTTCGAGTCGGTCGTAGGATTGCGCAGCCATGAACTCCTCCTTGCGCCCCCGGGCGGTGGCACCGGTGGCCGCTTTGATGGCGCATTTTCGGCGCCCATTCCAACACTTTGCGTCGCGGGGCAACACCCAGTAGAAAGGGCCTAATCCGGCGGCGCGCCGTCGTCGAGGCTTTGACCTGCCCCGGCGGCGCCCTCAGGAACGATCATTTCGTCCCTGACAGACTTTTTGTAACATAAAACCAAAATATGTCAACATGGCTGACATAAATGTGAGCGCCAAAGTCGCCGGATCCGCCGCCGAGTCCGGGGTCGCCGAGCGCCCGGCGGCGGGGCCGTCGCCTGGGCCCGCCGAGCCGGTCTGGGACATCATCGAGCTTTTGTTCTTCGCCTATCGCGATTTCGTCGGCGACCCCGACGAGGTGCTGCACAAGCTCGGCTTCGGGCGCGCCCATCACCGGGTGCTGCACTTCGTCAACCGCAATCCCGGCATGAAGGTCGCCGACCTGCTCGACATCCTCATCATCACCAAGCAGTCGCTCGGGCGCGTGCTCAAGCAACTCGTCGACCAGGGCTACGTGGTGCAGAAGGAAGGCGCGCAGGACCGCCGCCAGCGCCTGCTGTACGTGACGCCGAAAGGCGAAGGGCTGTCGCTCAAGCTCGCGGGGTTGCAGACCGAGCGCATCAACCGCGCCTTCGGTGAGCTCGGCGCTGGCGCGCACGAGGCCGCACGCAATTTCCTCACCGCCATGATCGACGTCGATAACCGCGACGGCGTGCTGCGCCTGATCGCGCGCGCCGACCGGGCGCGCAAACCGTAACGCGAGTTGACTTGCTGCGGGCGCCGAATCTTGCTCCGCTCGTTCCCATCCCCGCCTTCGCGGGGACAGGCTCCAGCGGGATTCTGGCTGGTATGATCGCGGAGCGGGCGCAATTTACTTCTGGGTCCCTGCTTTCGCGGGGATGAGCGTACGAATGAGACCGATGACTTTGCCCGAGCCTCTCGCCGACGATGCCCCGCATCTTCTTGTGGTCGACGACGATCGGCGCATCCGCGATCTGCTCTCGCGCTTTCTGGTGAGCGAAGGCTATCGCGTCACCACCGCGGAAACCGCGGCCGACGCGCGCGCCAAGCTCAACGGCCTGAGCTTCGACCTGCTCATCCTGGACGTGATGATGCCGGGTGAATCCGGTTTCGATTTCGCCGAGGCGCTGCGCGGCACCGCCAACAACGTGCCGATCCTGATGCTGACGGCCCGCGACGCCGCCGAAAGCCGCATCAAGGGCCTCGAGATCGGCGCCGACGATTATCTCTCGAAACCGTTTGAGCCGCGCGAGCTGTCGCTGCGCATCGCCAATATCCTCAAGCGCGCGCAGCCGGCGGCGGCGCCGGCGGTGGAGTCGGTACGCTTCGGGCCGTTCGTGTTTCATCTGGCGCGCGGCGAGCTGCGCAAGGGCGACGATGTCATCCGTCTCACCGACCGCGAGCGCGACATGCTGCGCATCCTGGCCGCCACGCCCGGCGAAACCGTGCCGCGCATGGCGCTCGCCGGCAACGGCGGCACCGTCAACGAGCGCGCCGTCGACGTGCAGATCAACCGCCTGCGCCGCAAGATCGAGAGCAATCCGGCGAACCCGTTCTATGTGCAGACCGTGCGCGGCATCGGCTACCGGCTGGTGGTCTCGACATGACGAGCCTCGACGTCAGCATCGCACGGGTGCGTAGCGCCCTTACCGAGGGCTGGCGTGTCGTCAACGATTGGCCGACCACGCGCGCGCTGGTGTGGGGCGCCGGCCACGTGCACGCCGGCTGGCGGCGTTTCGCGCGCTGGCTCAACAGCATTATGCCGAAGGGCCTCTACGTCCGCGTGCTGCTGATCATCATCCTGCCGATGGTGATCCTGCAGTCGGTGGTCGCCTTCGTGTTCATGGAGCGGCACTGGAACCTGGTGACGCAGCGGCTGTCGGCTGGCGTGGTACAGGACATCGCCGCGCTCATCGACGTCTATCAGGATTATCCGCAGGACAAGGCGCGCGCCAAGATCAAGAAGATCGCGCAGGACCGGCTCGGCCTAGTGGTTGACTTCCTGCCGCTCGGCGATCTGCCGCCGCCCGGACCGAAGCCGTTCTTCAACCTGCTCGACCAGGCGCTGTCGAAGGAGATCCGCACTCAGATCGGCCGCCCGTTCTGGATCGACACCGTCGGCAACTCCTCGCTCTTGGAAATCCGCATCCAGCTCAAGCACACGGTGATGCGCGTGTTCGCGCGTCGCAGCGCGGCCTACGCCTCCAACTCGCAGATCTTCCTGATCTGGATGGTCGGCACCTCGTCGATCCTGATCGCCGTTGCCATCATTTTCCTGCGCAACCAGATCAGACCGATCCTGCGGCTCGCCGACGCCGCCGAAAGCTTCGGCAAGGGGCGTGAGGCGCCCAACTTCCGGCCGCGCGGCGCGCGCGAGGTGCGCCGCGCCGCGGCCGCCTTCATCGAGATGAAGATGCGCATCGAACGCGCCATCGAGCAGCGCACCGCCATGCTCGCCGGCGTCAGCCACGACCTGCGCACCATCCTCACCCGCTTCAAGCTGGAACTGGCGCTGATCGGCGACACGCCCGAGGTCGAGGCCATGAAGCGTGACGTCGATGAGATGGCGCGCATGCTCGAGGCCTATCTCGCCTTCGCGCGTGGCGATCTCGGCGAGCAATCGGCGCAGACCGACATGGCGGAGTTCCTGCAAGAGCTGAAGACCGACACCGAACGCAACGGCCATCAGGTGCACGTCGTGTTCCACGGGCCGCCGATCGTCACCGTGCGGCCGGCGGCGTTCAAGCGCTGCCTCGCCAACCTGGTGTCGAACGCCGCGCGCTTCGCCTACACCATCTCGATCACCGGCCACCGCGACCATCGTTGGCTCACGGTCACCATCGACGACGACGGCCCCGGCATCCCGGCGGACATGCGCGAGGACGTATTCAAGCCGTTCCTGCGGCTCGACGACGCGCGCAACCAGGACCAAGGCGGCACCGGCCTGGGGCTTGCGATCGCCCGCGACATCGCCCGCTCGCACGGTGGCGACATCATGCTCGGCGACAGTCCCCTGGGTGGCTTGCGCGCCACGGTGCGGGTGCCGGTATGACAATCTAATAGGTTGTATCTATAGAGCATGCAATCATAATGGTGCCCTTGGCGACTCTTGCAAGGGGGCATCCATGCCGACACCACTGGTCATCGACCTGTCGCACTACAATGCGAACCCGGACTTCGCAAAGATACGCGCCGCCGGCGTGGTCGGTGTCATTCATAAGGCGACGCAAGGCACAAGTTACGTCGATACGACCTACGCGCGGCGCAAACCGCTGGCCTTGCAGGCCGGGCTGCTGTGGGGCGCCTACCATTTCGGCACCGGCGGCGCTGTCATCGCGCAGGTCACCAACTTCATCGACGTCACGCAACCCGATGGCAGTTTCCTGCTGGCGCTCGACTTTGAGCAGAACGGCGGCAACTCAATGTCGCTCGACCAGGCGAAGCAATTCCTGAGTGACGTCGAACGGCGGGCTCGCCAGCGGCCGGTGCTTTACACCGGCAGCTATTTCAACCAGTGCACGGGCAATCGCGCCGACCCGACCATGGCGCGCTATCGCGTGTGGTGGGCGCAGTACGCGAGCGCACCGAAGGTCAACCCGACCTGGCCAAGCTATTGGCTCTGGCAATACAGCGACGGCATAGTCGGGCCGGACCAGAAGGTGGTCAACGGCGCGGCGCCGTGCGATTGTAGCGCCTACAACGGCGGAGAGGCGGGGTTGCGGGCCAGTTGGCTCGCTTAGGCACGTTCCCCGCTTCATGGAAAGCGCGAACGTGTCTCAGTTTCTATTTTGTCGCGTTTCCGGACGGCGAACCGGTTTCCACTTCGCCTGGAAACGCTCTACGCCGCCTCCATATCCTTATCCCACTCGTCGCGCGCGGGGCGGCGGCGCCGGCGCGGTCCGCGCAGGATGCAGGCCGGCAGCATGCACAGGTCGTCGAGGAAACCGACCCAGCGCTCGGCGCTGGCGAGCCCGCGGTCGAGCACCGCCATGGTGCGGTCGTG
>JARRQH010000134.1:9666-13255 GCA_037381985.1 Pseudolabrys sp. | reverse complement strand
GGTAGCGGCATCTCCCCACGTTCTTTAATAGCTTGATCGAGAACGGGGCCATGGAAGGAAAATGAGAGGGTTACCTCGCCGCCTTCGTCCTTATGTGAAACTTGAGCATCGAGCTGGCCCAGGAAGCAGACCCGCCCCTCGGTCCCGAAGCGCAGGGTGTCGCCCACCTGCACCTTCTTGGCGCCCAGGATGAAGGCCTGCCAGCGCGAGCCGTCGAGCCGCTTGATCAGCGTCGCCTCGACCCGGGGCTCGGCGTCGCCGCGGCCGATCCGCCTGCCCTTCAGCCGGGCGGCGATGACCTTGCTGTCGTTGACCACTAGGCAGTCGCCGGGCTGGAGCAGGTCCGGCAGGTCGCGGATGGTCCGGTCCTGCAAAACATCTCCGTTCGTCCCCGCGCAAGCGGGGACCCCGGGGCCAGGATCTCCGGCTTTGTCTATGTCGCTCTGGGCCCCCGCTTGCGCGGGGGCGAACGGTGGATGGGGCTCCTGCCCTCCCCCTCCGTGACCCGGGCGCACGACCAGCAGCCGCGCGGAATCGCGCGGGCTCGCGGGCCGGAGCGCGATGCGCTCGGCCGGCAGGTCGAAGTCGAAGAAGTCGGTCTTCATCTCACTCAGTGTCATCGCCCGCGAATGCGGGCGGTCCAGTATCCCAGAGCGCCAAGGTCAACCACAAGCGCCTGCGTTTACTGGATGCCCCGCTGGAGCCTGTCCCCGCGAAGGCGGGGACGGGGCATGACAGGCAGAGAATGGAGGCCTTACGCCCCCATCGTCGCCTTGATGATCTTGTCGGGATCCTGCACCGGCTCGCCGCGCTTGATCTTGTCGACGTTCTCCATGCCGGAGATCACCTTGCCCCAGGCGGTGTACTGGCCGTCGAGGAAGGTGGCGTCGTCGAAGCAGATGAAGAACTGGCTGTCGCCAGAATCCGGGTTCTGCGCGCGCGCCATCGACACCGTGCCGCGCACGTGCGGCTCCTTGTTGAACTCGGCCTTGAGCTTCTGGCCCGAGCCGCCGGTGCCGGTGCCGTGCGGGCAGCCGGTCTGTGCCATGAAGCCGTCGATCACGCGATGGAATACGATGCCGTCGTAGAAGCCCTGCTTCACCAGTTCCTTGATGCGGGCGACGTGGCCCGGCGCGAGATCGGGACGCATCTCGATCACCACGGGCCCCTGGGTGGTCTCGAGCGTGAGGGTGTCTTCGGGCTTGGCCATTATGCTTTTCCTTTCAAAACTGATGCGTGCGCTCTAGCGCACGATGGTCGCCTTCTTGATGTAGTCGAGCCGCTTGAAGTTCGCCTTCAAATAGCGGTTGCCTTCCATCTGGATCTTGCCCTGGTCGGGGCCGTTGCCCTGGGGCGCGCCCTCGCCGTAGCCGGCATAGAGCGAGTCCACCACCTTCATGCCCGACACCACCTTGCCGAAGGGCGCGAAGCCCTGGCGGTCGAGCGCCGAGTTGTTGCCGAAGTTGATGAACACCTGCGTGGTGCGGGTGTTCGGGCCGGCGGTGGCGAAGGTGATGGTGCCGCGCGTATTGCTCATGCGCACCGGATCGTCGGCGATGCGCGCCTGCCGCCACTTGGCCGACAACGCCGGATCGCCGTTGATGCCGAACTGTGCCATGAAGCCGTTGAGGACGCGGAAGAAGCGGTCATTGTCGTAGAAGCCGTTCTTGACCAGGTTATAGAAGCGGTCGGCGCCACGCGGCGCCCAGGTCCGGTGCACCTCGATGACGAAGGTGCCCTTGCTGGTGTCGAACTGGGCCTTGTAGGCCGCCGGCGCCTTTTCGGTGAGCGCGGCCGGGTCGGCGAGCTTGGACGACTGCGCCAGCGCCGGGTTCATGGTCGGCAACAGGCCGGCAAGCAGCAGAGCGGGCGCGAGCGTCAGGATCGAGCGACGATTCATGGGGCTCCTCTGGGGTTCCTCTGGAGGTCGTTGGGCTTCTGCAGGATCAGGCGCGCGGCTTGCTGAATTTCGCCGTCAGCCGCGTCAGCACGGGCGCCGGTACGAAGGCGGATACGTCGCCGCCCATGCCGGCGATCTGGCGCACCAATGTGGCCGTGATCGGGCGCACCACCGGCGAAGCCGGCAGCCTTCGCGCCGCGCCGTCTCCACCACCAGGCCGTCGAAGGTCACGCAGGAGAGCTCGCACTTGGCCGCGCGCGCCAGCGGGGCGCAGGTCTCCTCCAGCATGGCGAGCCGCTCGTCGGCGGAAAACAGCGGCGCCTTGCCCGGGTGCACGCCGACGGCCAGCACCAGCCGGTCGGCAAGCCGGGCGGCGTTGCGCACCACATCGAGATGGCCGTTGGTGACCGGGTCGAAGGAGCCGGCATAGAGGGCTGTCCGCACCATGGCCTGCGGTCTACCCCGCCCCGCCCGGGCCGGCAAGTACGGTTCCACGTGCGGTCCCATGCGGTGAACTTTTCCCCCGCCCCGGCGTTAATCGATCGAACCTTTTGGCCGGTCACCGCGACCCATGGTCAGGCGACGGACGTTGCCCGCGCCGCCGCAAAGGGGAAAAGCCATGAAACCCAAGCCATGAAACACAACAGGAGGCCGTTGAGCGCCATCCTGGCCGCGGCTGCCGTCATCACGTTGCTCGCCACGCCGAGCGAGAAGGTCGCCGCCGGCCCCATGCCGGCCGCCGACGCCGCCGCCGCCGCCATGCACGCCTGCGCCAGCCGGCCGTGGCCGTATCTGAACTGCGTCGGCACCCTATACGGCGATCCGAAAATCCGGCTGGTTGGCGCGAAGTTCGTGCCGGGGTACTGATCCGTCATCCTGAGGTGGCTTCGCGCAGCGAAGCCCTCGAAGGATGCACGGCCAGATTCGTCCAGTCCTTGGCCGTCGCCCTTCGAGGGCCGCCTACGGCGGCCACCTCAGGGTGACGGGTAAAGGTTTACGCCCGTGCCCGCGTCAGCGACAGCCACACCCCGCCGCTCATCAGCACCAGCCCGGAGATCCGCCCGAGCAGCTTGTTGTACTTGGGCTTCATCAGATAGGCGCGGCCGAGGCTGGCGAGCGTCGCCCAGCCGGAATCCATGACGCCGGCCAGCACCACCGTCACGATGCACATCACCACGAGCTGGCGCGTCAGCGGCAGCGTCGGGTCGATGAACTGCGGCAGGAAGGCCGTGAAGAAGGCGATGGTCTTGGGATTGGTGATCGCCACCACGAAGCCGCGCCAGGCGAAGACGTGACCGGCGACGGCCCTCGTTTGTGCCGGGGTGCCGGCGTGGCGCCAGGCCTGGATGCCGAGCCAGACCAGATAGGCGGCGCCCGCCCAACGAACATAATCAAAGACTTCCGCCGATGCCTTGAGAATCCAGCTCAAGCCGAGTGCGATGCAGGCGAGCAGCACGGCGTTGCCGAGGGTGGTGCCGATCACCGTCTGCAGCGCAGCGCGGTAGCCCCGGCTGGCGCCGGTCGCGATCACCAGGGTCACGATCGGACCCGGGATCAACACCAGGACCGTGGTGATGAGGAGGAAGGCAGAAAACAGGTGCCAATTCATGGGGAGCCACCGTTGTTGCTGTCATCGTCCGCGCATACGGACGATCCAGTAATCCCTGTCGCGCGGCTCAAGTCCAGACC
>JARRQH010000134.1:0-9650 GCA_037381985.1 Pseudolabrys sp. | reverse complement strand
CCCGCTGGCGCTTGTCCCCGCGAAGGCGGGGACGGGGCATGACAGCCGGTGATTAATCCTCTTCCTCGCTCAGGTGCCCGACCGACACCACGCGCTCGTCCTGCGCGGTGTCGAGCACGATCACCCCTTGCGTCGAGCGGCCGGCGATGCGGATGCCGTTGACCGTGGTGCGGATCAGCTTGCCCTGGTCGGTGACCAGCATCACCTGGTCGCCCTCTTCCACCGGGAACGAGCCGGTGAGCTTGCCGGTCTTCTTGGTGACGTGCATGGCGACGATGCCTTTGCCGCCGCGGCCGGTGGTGCGGTACTCGAACGACGAAGTTCGCTTGCCAAAGCCACGCTCCGACACCGTCAGCACCAGCTGATCGGCCTCGGACAGCTCGACATAGCGCTGCTCGCCGAGCTCCATGGTGCTGCCGGCCTCGCCGTTCTCTTGCGCCTCCTCGCCTTCCGCCGCCTCCGGCTCTTCCTCGCCCAGGCCGCGCCGCACCGCGCTGGCGCGCTTGAGATACGCCGCGCGCTCGTCGGCGGTGACCTCGACGTGACGCAGGATCGACATCGAGATGACCGTGTCGCCGGAGCCGAGATTGATGCCGCGCACGCCCATCGACGTGCGGCCGGTGAACACGCGCACCTCCGGCACCGGGAAGCGGATGCAGTGGCCGCCCGCGGTGGTCAGCAGCACGTCGTCCTTCTCGGTGCAGATCTGCACGCTGACGATGCCGTCGCCGTCGCTCAGCTTCATGGCGATGATGCCAGAGCGGCGCACGTCGACGAAGTCGCTGAGCTTGTTACGCCGCACCGTGCCCTTGGTGGTAGCGAACATGACGTCGAGCTGCCCCCAAGTCTTCTCGTCCTCCGGCAGCGGCATGATCGAGGTGATAGTCTCGCCGACCTCGAGCGGCAGGATGTTGATCAGCGCCTTGCCGCGCGCCTGGGGTGCTGCCTGCGGCAGCCGCCAGACCTTCTGCTTGTAGACCTTGCCGCGCGAGGAGAAGAACAGCACCGGCGTGTGCGTGGAAGCCACGAACAGCCGCGAGACGAAATCCGCCTCGCGCACCTGCATGCCGCCGCGGCCCTTGCCGCCGCGCTTCTGCGCGCGATAAGTCGAGAGCGGCACGCGCTTGATGTAGCCGAGATGCGAGACGGTGACGACCATGTCCTCGCGCTGGATCAGGTCCTCGTCCTCGACCTCGGCTTCCTGCTCGGTGATCTCGGTGCGGCGCGGGGTGGCGAACTGGTTGCGTACCGCGGCCAGCTCTTCCTTGATGATCGACTGGATGCGCGCGCGCGAGCGCAGGATGTCGAGGTAGTCGGCGATCTGCACGGCGAGCTTGTCGAGCTCTTCGGTGATTTCCTCGCGGCCGAGCGCGGTCAGCCGCTGCAGGCGCAGGTCGAGGATGGCCTTGGCCTGCTCGGCCGAAAGCCGCGTGGTGCCGTTTTCGGAGACGGTGTGGCGCGGGTCGTCGATCAGCAGCACCACCGGCGCCATGTCCTTGGCCGGCCATTCGCGGCTCATCAGGGCCTCGCGCGCCTCGCCGGCGTCCTTGGAGCCGCGGATCAGCGCGATCATCTCGTCGATGTTGGCGACCGCGATGGCGAGGCCCACCAGGATATGGGCGCGATCGCGCGCCTTGCCGAGCAGATACTTAGTGCGCCGCTGCACCACCTCCTCGCGGAACGCGATGAAGGCGGTCAGCATGTCCTTCAAATTCATCACCAACGGCCGGCCGCCGTCAAGCGCCACCATGTTGGCGCCGAACGAGGTCTGCAGCGGGGTGAAGCGATAGAGCTGGTTGAGCACGACCTCGCGCTCGGCGTCGCGCTTGAGCTCGATGACCACGCGATAGCCGTCGCGGTCGGACTCGTCGCGCAGGTCGGCGATGCCGTCGATCTTCTTGTCGCGCACCAGTTCGGCGATGCGCTCGACCATGGTCGCCTTGTTCACCTGATACGGGATTTCCGAGACGATGATCGCCTCGCGCTCCTTGCGGACGGTCTCGAAGGCGACCTTGCCGCGCATGACGATGGAGCCGCGCCCGGTGTGGTAGGCGTTGCGGATACCGCCGCGGCCGAGGATGAGGCCGCCGGTCGGGAAGTCCGGCCCCGGCACGATGCCGATCAGGTCGTCGATGCTCAAGGCGGGATCGTCGATCAGCGCGTTGCAGGCGTCGAGCAGCTCGCCGAGATTGTGCGGCGGAATGTTGGTCGCCATGCCGACGGCGATGCCGCCGGCGCCGTTGACCAGAAGGTTGGGAAAGCGCGCCGGCAGCACCACCGGCTCGTGTTCGGCGCCGTCGTAGTTGTCCTGGAAATCGACGGTATCCTTGTCGATATCGTCGAGCAGCGCCATCGCCGCCTTTTCGAGCTTGCACTCGGTGTAGCGCATGGCCGCCGGCGGATCGCCGTCGACCGAGCCGAAATTGCCCTGCCCGTCGATCAGCTCCAGGCGCATGGAGAAGTCCTGCGCCATGCGCACCAGCGCGTCGTAGATCGCCTGGTCGCCGTGCGGGTGATATTTACCCATGACATCGCCAACGACGCGCGACGACTTCACGTATTTCTTGTCGGGCGTATGGCCCTGCTCGTGCATCGAATAAAGGATGCGCCGATGCACCGGCTTCAGGCCGTCGCGCACGTCGGGGAGCGCGCGCGACACGATCACGCTCATGGCGTAATCGAGGTAGCTGCGCTTCATCTCCTCGGTGATCGAGATCGGACGAACGTCGGAGGGATCCTCCGACTGAGGCGTGTCGCTATCGGACAAGGACGAGTTCCTAGCGTGAATCTAGATCGGTTTTTCTAGCCGATTCAGCGGCGCATAGCCACCTCAAAACGCGTCCGGCATGTGGTATTTAAGCCCCATCTTTCAAGGGCTTAGGCGGCCTCTCCGCAACCTCTTGGCGGATCGCGGCAAAGCTGCGGCGGCGCATTTGTGTTGACCGTGTCGCCGGCGCGTTCGATGGTCGACGTCCCGCCCTTCGGGGGCCGTCAAACCGACCCGTCACGCCCGTCCAAGATGCCCGTCGACTTCCTCATCTCCGCGCTGGTCACCCTCATGGTGGTGGTCGATCCGGTCGGCCTGGTGCCGACCTTCCTCGGCATCACCACCGGCCTGCCCGACCATGCGCGCCGGGCCGTGGCGCTCAGGGCCAGCCTGATCGCGGCTTGCGTGCTCGCCGGCAGCGCGCTGATCGGCGACTGGCTCTTGCGCGCGCTCTCCATCGGCCTGCCCGCGTTCCGCATCGCCGGCGGGCTGCTGCTGTTCTCCATCGCCTCGGAGATGGTGTTCGGCGTACGCACGGTGCGCCAGTCGCAGCAAGCGGAAGAGGCGGTCGAGGAACGGGTGCGCAACATCGCCGCCTTCCCGCTGGCGGTGCCGCTGATGGCCGGGCCCGGGGCGATCACCGCCACCATCCTGCTCGCCGGCCGCAGCAGCGGCGACATCGAGCGATTGGCCCTGCTGCTCGGCGTCATCGCGGCTGTGATCGCGGTTTGCCTCGCCGTGTTCATGGCCGCAGCGCGAGTCGCGCGCCTCCTGGGCGCAACCGGTAGCGTGGTGCTGTCACGCCTGCTCGGCGTGCTGCTGGCTGCCCTTGCGGTGCAATATGTGATCGACGGCGCGCGTGCGGCACTGGCCGGTTGAGCCGGCGAGCCGCTTGCTAACGTGCGGCAATGTGAGAGAATGACCTCGGGCGGCCCGCTGCCGGCGGAACCGGAAGGCCGGTTTCGAGAGACCGGATCAAAAATGCCGGCGTGCAAGAAAGCCGGACACAGGGAGCCCGCCCCGTTGCTCAGAGTCACGCAATTCATCGCCATGGTGCTGACGGCGCTCTCGCTGGTGCCGCTCGGCGCCCATCTCGCCGAGCTGCCCAACAAGATCAACCTGGCGCAGTCCGATTACTTCATCGCTCATAACGTCTATCGCGGCTGGGACCTGTTCGGCGTGGTGATGATCGGCGCGGTCGCGGCCAATCTGGTGCTGGCGGTGCTGCTGCGCGGCCATCGGAGCGCGCTCGGGCTGGTGCTGGTCAACCTCACGTGCCTCGTCGGCACGCTGACGATCTTCTTCTCCTTCACCTACCCGGCCAACCAGGCGACCGACAACTGGACCGCCATTCCCGCCGACTGGCAGAGCCTGCGGCTGCAATGGGAACTCTCGCACGCGGTCAATGCGGTCATTGCCTTCGCCGGCTTCTGCGCGCTGACTTGGTCGCTGCTGCTGACGCGGGAGTAGAGCGTTCCCAGGCGACGTGGGAACGCTTCGCCGTCCGGAAGCGCGATGAGATCAAGACTTTCGTCCGCTCAAGCGGCGGCGGCTTGCAGCGGCGCGAAATGGTAGCCGCTCTGCCGGCCGGCAAAGGTAACCGCATGGGCATAGCGGGGCGCGACCTCCACCGGCAGTTCCGTGCTGAAACCACTGCCGCCCGTGACGAAAGTGTGGAACTCGCCGTTCTCGCCGCAAGCATCGACGCCGGCTGGCAGCGACGCCACGAAGGCGCGGTCGAAACGGCGGCTGCAGAAACTGCCGTCGAGAAAACGGTCGTCGGTGGTCACCACAACCGCCTCAAGACCGTGGGCGAACATCTCCTCGACCAGCAAGCCGCGGTCCTGCTGCCAGAGCGGCAGATAGGCGGTCAGGCCCGCCGCCGCGCAAACCCGTTCCTCGAACGCGCGATGGGCAGGGATATCGATGTCGCCGAACACGACCGTCTCGACGCCGCGGCCGGCCAGATCGCGTAGCGCCGCGACAATGCTGGTTTCGTAATCCTGCCACCCCGCCCGCACCGCCACCGGCTCAAGGCCGAGCGCGCGCGTCTGCGCCGCCATCAGTTCCGGCCGCACCGCGTGCGAGCGCGAGCGCTCGCCGCTCTCGTCGAACATGGTGAGCGCGTAGCGCACGTCGAAGCCGGCGGCGCACGCCCGCAGCAGCGCGAGCCAGCCGTCCTTGCCGCCGCTCCAGGAAATCGCTGAAATCGCCGCGACCATCCGGGGCAGTCCAGCGCCGTCGCGCTTAGAACGGAATCTCGTCGTCGAGATCGCCGCCACCGCCGGCCATCGCCGGTTGCCGGCGCGAGCCGCCGCCGCCGACGCCCGCGGACCCGAAGTCGTCGCCGTTGTCCGCGCCGGCGCCACCGCCGCCGCGGCCGTCGAGCATGGTGAGCGACGAATTGAAGCCCTGCAGCACGACTTCAGTGGAGTAGCGGTCGTTGCCGTCCTTGTCCTGCCATTTGCGCGTCTGCAGCGCGCCCTCCAGATACACCTTCGAGCCCTTCTTCAGGTACTGCTCGGCGATCCGACACAGGCCCTCGTTGAAGATGACGACGCGATGCCATTCGGTCTTCTCGCGGCGCTCGCCGGTGTTCTTGTCGCGCCAGGTGTCCGAGGTCGCGACCCGCAGGTTCGCGATCGGACGCCCGTCCTGGGTGCGGCGGATTTCCGGATCCGCACCGAGATTGCCGATGAGGATCACCTTGTTGACGCTGCCTGCCATAATGCTCTCCGAACTGGCGATGCCGGCCTGCTCTGTCGCGATCTCCGGACCGGACCGCTCATCGGTCCGCCTTCGCGTTTCAAGCCGCTTGGAGCCGCTTCGCCCTATGCGGGACCTGCCTGCCGCCGAAAGGTCCCTCGTTTCAAATATCCGCTTCGTGCGCCCACCCTAGTGCGCACCCCGTGGGCGGCAAGCGTGTTCGCCCTTAATCCACAAGGCTTCTCGGACCGGCGGCCCGCCATCCGCCCGCCCCACGGCGGCAAAATCACCGTAGCATATGTTCGCCTTATGTTCCAGCGATTAAGTCCCTATTGCGGATTTGATTTCACGGTATTCTTCTGACGCTAGTGCGTGCATGCCAATCACGCCTCAACCGTCGGCTTTAGCGTCCCGCCACCAACACGTACTGCGTCGAATGCGGCCGAGACAACAGCAGGCATCCGTGAAGCGTCCCACCCTGAGGGCGTTCACCGTGGTCGCATGCGCGTGCGTTCTGACGGCGACGGGGTCGGCGGCCGGCCCCATCTACAAGGCCCCGCCGGCGCCGATCTACGCCCCGCCCCTCATCACCGGCGGCGCGATTGACAGCGTGAAGATCAGCTTAACGTCCGGCGCCAGCGAAACCAACACCCCGATCGGGTGGACGGTCGGCGCCGGCCGCGAATACGCGCTCGCGGGCGGCTGGTCGGCGAAGATCGATTGTCTCTACACCCAGTTCTCGAGCACCACCTGCACCGCCGCCACCTGCGGCGTCGACACCGACGTCAGCTACAAAGCCAACCTCGTGCGCGCCGGCTTGAACTACAAGTCCTAGAGCGTTTCCACGCGAAGTGGGAACCGGTTCGCCGTCCGGAAACGCGACAAGATGAAAATCTATATGAAGCGCCTGAAGCTCTTGCTTCAGATGGAGACCAGTCCCTAACAGCTCATCACTTTGCCAGTTTCAGTTTTGCGCGGTGCGTGTGCACCTGTTTGGCGGCGAGCTTCAGCTTGCGCTGTTCGGCGACC
This sequence comes from Pseudolabrys sp., assembly GCA_037381985.1. Lineage (GTDB taxonomy): Bacteria > Pseudomonadota > Alphaproteobacteria > Rhizobiales > Xanthobacteraceae > Pseudolabrys. The sequence continues at coordinate 3,148 of JARRQH010000134.1, read as the reverse complement.
AGCTTGGCGTCGATCGGCTTCAGGTCCGCCGGCTTCAGCTTATCGTTGCCCCAGGCGCCGCGCACGTAATTGACCACCGCGGCGATCTCCGCGTCCGACAGATGCCCGAACGGCGGCATGGCGCTGGCGATAGTCTGGCCCTCGGTGGTGATCTTCCCCTCCATGCCGAACAGCGCCACCATCGCCGGGAAGGGCCGGCTCAAGAACAGGTCGGGATTGCCCGCGAGCGGCGGGAAGTTGCCGGCGACGCCCTGCCCGTTCGGCTGATGGCAGGCGCTGCACTGCTCCTTGAACAAGGTGGCGCCATCGACCGCGGCGGTCTCTACGGGCACGGCCGACGTCGCGGCCTTCGGCGGCGGGTTGGGACCGAGATAGGTGCCGAGATAGTCGAGGATCTTGGCGCGCTGGTCTTTCGGAATCTCGAGCCCGTACTGCTTCATGCTGTCGAGCAAGTCGTTCCAGGTGCTGCGCGGCACGCCGGCGGACTCGACCAGATATTGCAGGTCGTGGCAGGTGCGGCACTTGCCGTAGACCAGGTCGCGGTTCGGCCCCGCCGGCAATTCCTGCTCCTGCGCGCTGGCAACGCCAGCCGTCAGAGCCAACAAGCCGACCGAAAGGCCGCCTAATAGGGCACCGATGACGGCCCCAGCGATGAGGGTCGCCCTCCCCATCTCGCTCTCTCCTGCAGTTTCTCTTGAATGAAAAACGGGAGCACCGTCCGGCGCCCCCGCTCCGCGTCATGCGCGTCAGATCGTGATATCCACGCGATCGACACCGTTCCACTCGTAGCCGCGCGGGTTCCAGCGGGTGAGCCCATCCATCGGCTGGGTGCGGCCGAGCGCGTCGGTGGCGCGACACATGATCGTGTTCTTGCCTTTGACGAGTTTGGCCTTGGCCGAGAAGTGGTGCCAGGCCCACGGGCTCATCGGCGGCTTGATGTCGGCGTTGTGCCAGGTCTTGCCGCCGTCGCTCGACACCTCGACGCTGGTGATCTTGGCACGGCCGTCGTTGAAGGCGACGCCGGTGATGGTGTGCATGCCGGACTTCGGCTTGTCTTCCGGCAGCGGCGAGAAGATCACGCTCTTGATGGCGTGACCGTAGGTCGGCCGGCTGTTCTGCCAGTTATAGTCGTTGGCGCCGAACTTGCCGGGCTCTACGGGGAAGTTGGGCATGCGGTAGCCGACCGACTGGAACACGCTCGGGTTCTGCTCGGCCTCGAACAGCAGCATGGTGACCAGCTTGACGTTCATGTTGCCGTAGTAGCCGGGAACGATCAGCCGCACCGGACCGCCGTTCACGGCCGTCGGCGATGTGATAGCTCTTGGCGAAATCGGAGCCGACCGGCGTCGCCGGCTGGTCCCAGCCGTCCGCTGTCAGCCAGTGCGCGGTCGGCGACGGGTTCATCTTCAGGCCGGCCAGGAACGGCCGCAGCGCCACGCCTTCCCATTCGACGCAGCCCATGCCGCCGTTGTGCCACTGGCCGCCGCCGACCTTCTGCTTGGCGGCGTAGAACGCGCGGCCGTTACCGGCGCATTGCAGTACCGACACGCGCTTCTCCTGCGGCATCTTCTGCAGGTCGGCGATCGTGACCGTGCGCGGCCGCTGCACCGAGCCGTCGACGCGGATGGTCCAGTTCTTGACCATGTCGGCCGACGGCGCCTTCGTGGTGGCGTACCAGGACGCGTTGCCCTCGTGCGGATAGTGGAAGCGGTTGAACAGGATCTCCTTGGGCGTGATGGCGTGCTTGCGCAACTCGGTAAGCGGGGTCTCCATGACGCCGAGCTTGGCGTTGTGGATGATCAGGCCGCTCTTCTTGCCGTTGATGATGGCGGCGGAATCCGGTCCCGCCGCTTGGGCGATCTCAGGCAGGCCGCCGGCACCCAGCGCGACGCCGGCGGCACCGGCCATCAGGCCGAACTGGCGGCGAGTCACACGTAGCTTGTCGGATCGGTCGAGCATTTCTCTTCCCTCCCAAAGCCTCGCCATCCTGTCAGGGTCGCCCCCTGGCGGGCCCGTCTCACAGTCATCCCTCGATGGCTGCAGGCAGGGCGAGGCAGATGTTTGTTCTAGGTTTTGCGGATTATTCCGAATTTCAGTGGCCCGATCTTGGGTCCGGGTAGAATGAAATTCAACGTATTTGTTCTGACGAATGTATCGTTCGAAAATTTACATGCTTCACCTGCGAAATTTGCTGCGTCGCACTGGGGCGGCGCCTGTAAATCACACGGAAATCATGCGGAAACGGCCGCCGGACTTCTTTGCGCCGCAGCGGATATTGTGCGGTGCCGGATGGTTGCGATACGGCTCGTGCTCGCAATCGCCCTCGCCCACCGCCGGGATTTCGCCGCCAATGGCTGCTCGGCGGATTCGAACGACGATCTTTTGCCGAACCTAATGCCGTGCAAGACGAGAATACCGTGACGCGCACCGATGCAATCGATTGGCTGCGATCCCGCGGTCCCACTGTCCTGCTCGAGGTCGTGGTCAATGTCGCCGGGCCGTACCTGATCTACAGCGCGACCCACGCGCGGTGGGGGGACGTCACCGCGCTGCTTGCCGCGTCGGTGCCGCCACTCATCTGGAGCATTGTCGGATTCGCGCGCACTCGACGGCTCGACGCCTTGTCGATCCTGGTCATGGCCGGGATCGCGCTGTCGCTGCTGGCGTTTCTCGGCGGCGGGTCGGTCCGCTTCCTGCAATTGCGTCGGCGGCGATCGGCAAGCCGTTGATCTGGCCGCTGGCCCGCGCGACCGTCGGGCGCCAATCGCCGGACGCGCTGACGCAATTCGACGCCCGGCGCGACGATGCCGGCCTGCGCCGCGCTGTGATGGTGATGACGCTAGTCTGGGGCACCGGGCTGGTGGCCGAGTTCGCGGTAGCGGTTGCGCTGATCTACCTGCTGCCCATCGCCGACTACCTGATCATCGCGCCCCTCGTCGGCTACGGAACGATCGGAGGCCTGGCGTTGTGGACGGCGCTCTACCGCCGTCGCCTGCGTTCGCAGCGTCTCAACGCGCAGCAATGATATCGCGGTGAAGCGAAAGGATCGAGGTCGACGCGGCCGGCGTCGGGCGCGGCGCGTCCCGCCAAGGGCTCGCCCGCGCTATCCGGCGCCGAGCGCTGCCGCGACGTTGTAGGTGAGCAGCGA
>JARRQH010000133.1:0-8427 GCA_037381985.1 Pseudolabrys sp. | reverse complement strand
AGGCACGCCCATCGAAACGCTGGTCAGGGTGGAAGGGCATCGCTGGGCGATCGAAGATAGTTTCGAGACCGCCAAAAACGAACTCGGCCTCGATCACAACGAAACCCGCTCCTGGCATGGCTGGCATCGCCACGCCTCGCTCGTCATGCTCGCCTTCGCCATGATGGCCACGATCCGGCACCAGGCCAATGCCGCACCGCCCCCAAGAACGGTGCGCCGAACCCGCCATCGATCCGCTGGTCCGTCCTGGAAATCCGCCGAATTGCAAACCGCCTCGCGCAACGGCAAATCCGGCCCGCACACATCATCGCATGGTCGCTTTGGCGACGAGCCCACCAGGCCGCCGCACAACAAGCCCACCTCAAATCAAAAGCGCAATTGTAATGCTGGGCGCCATGGATAAGTTCGGCCTCGTCTTACGGCCATCGCGGTGCTGCTCATCGCGGCCGCCGTCATGGCCTGGGGCGCTTCGCGCGGCGAGTGAGCCGGCGCTATTTGCGGGCAGTCTTCTTCTTTTTCGTTTTCTTCTTTTTGTTTTTCTTCTTGTCTTTCTTTTCTTTCAAGAACGCCGCGCACAGCTCGGCGTCGAATTCGCGGTAGTCGTTGGTGATCTCGGTGCCCTTGGCGATCCTGCGGCTGGTGATGACGTAGCCGTCGTGCAGGATGGTGTTGGGATTGTCGGAATGGTTGATGTGGCGGTCGTAGTCGCCGGGGAACAGCACCTCGCCATCGACTTTGTAGCCGTAGAGCTTGAGGAACTCGCGCGCCGGCTTCGGCAGCTTGCGGAACTGCTTGGGCGTGTAGAACTGGTCGAAGCCCTCGACGAAGCGCCAGATCCTGGTGCCCTTGGGCAGGGTCTCGGCGGCGAACGTGCCGAGGCCGTGGATCGGGCTCTTATCGATATAGGTCTTGACCAGCAGCATGCTTCAACGGGCTCGACTCTTGGCGTCGGGGGGGATGGCGGCGCGGGAGGCGCGCCGGGTAAAGCGATTCGACCGCTCAAGCCTAGCTTTTCCGCGCCCGACCTGACATTGAAGAGCGGCAAAAAGCTGTGATTGAGTGCGCCGCCGAGGCCGTTATTCTTCCCGCCCGACCAGGAGTCCCCGTCATATGTTCGATTTCGACCGCGTCATCGACCGCCGCAATACGCACGCCGCGAAATGGGACAATATGGCGCGACTGTCGGGCATCACCGCGCCCGACGCCATCCCGATGTGGGTGGCGGACATGGACTTCGCGGCGCCCCCGGGCGTCACCGAGGCGCTGCTCACCGAGGTCAACCGCGGCACGCATGGCTACTATGCCGACACCGGTAGTTGGGCCGAAGCCTGCGCGGCCTGGATGGCCAAGCGCCACGGCCTCACCATCGACCCGGCCTGGGTCAGCCCCACGCCGGGGATCGTCTCCGGTCTCGGCCTCATTCTGCAGGCGGTGAGCGAGCCGGGTGACGGGGTGGTGGTGTTCCCGCCAGCCTATCACGCCTTCCGCAAGATCATCCTCGCCAACGAGCGGCGCATTGTCGATGCCGAACTGGTGCAGGCCAACGGCCGCTACACCATGGACCTCGACGCGCTGGCGGAGAAGCTCACGCTGCGCACCAAGATCGTGTTCCTGTCGAGCCCGCACAACCCCGGCGGCACGGTGTGGACGCCGGACGAGCTGCGCGCGCTCGCGGCGTTCTGCGACAAGCACAATCTCATTCTGGTCTCCGACGAGATCCATTGCGACCTGGTCTACGCCGACGCCAAGCACACGCCGACGCTCGCCGCCGCGCCGGAGATCGCCGACCGGCTGTTCACCTGCGTCGCCGCCACCAAGACCTTCAATCTCGCCGGCGCCCATGTCGGCGCCTGCGTCACCTCCAACCCCGAGCTCAAGCGCAAGCTCGACGCCCGCATCGCGGCCTCCGGTCTCGCCTCCTACAACGGCTTCGGCATGATCGCGACCGAGGCGGCCTGGCGCACCGGCGAAGCCTGGCTCGACGCGCTGCTGCCCTATCTGGCGAAAAACCGCGATCTGCTCGACGCGCGCATCGAGGCGGCCGCGCCCGGCGCGCGCGCCATGCGGCTGGCGTCGACCTATCTCGCCTGGGTCAACTTCGCCGGCACCGGCCTCGAACCCGAGGACGTCGCCGAGCGTGTCGCCCAGCGCGCGCGTATCTTCGCCAGCCCGGGCAAGCAATTCGGCCCTGGTGGCGATGGCTGGCTGCGCTTCAACTTCGCCACGCCGCGCTCGGTGCTGGAGGACGCGCTCGGTCGGTTGGGCGAGGCGTTCGCGGATTTGCGCAAGTGAATGAAGTGAATGAGTGGGAATGAAAGTATGAAGCGGCCCGTCGTCGGCATCATCGGAAGCGCGCAGACGATCGAGCAGCGGTTCGCGGCGCAGCGCGTGGGCGAACGGAACCTGCACGCGGTCAAGGATGTGTTCGGTGCGCTGCCGCTGATGTTTGCCGGCTCGCCCGCGCTCACCGATATCGACGCGCTCCTAGAGGTCGCCGATGGCATCCTGCTCACCGGCGGCCGCGCCAACGTGCATCCGAGCTTCTACGGCGTCGAGCCGGACCCGGCTTACGAGCCCTACGATATCCCGCGTGACGAACTGGCGCTCGCGCTCATCAAGACGTGCGTCGAGCGCGGTGTGCCGCTGCTGGGCTTATGCCGCGGCTTCCAGGAGATGAACGTCGCCTATGGCGGCACGCTGCATCCGGAAATCCGCGACCTGCCGGGGCGCATGAACCACCGCATGCCGCGGCTCGAGAACGGCGAGATCCATCCCGACATGGAGGTGGTCTACGGCGACCGCCATGACGTGCGCCTGACGCCCGGCGGCGTCTTCGCCAAGCTCTACGGCTGCGACACCATCCGCGTGAACTCGCTGCACGGGCAGGGCATCCTGAAGCCCGGCGAGCGGGTGGTGGTCGAGGGCGTGGCGGACGACGGCACCATCGAGGCGATCAGCATTGCCGACGCGCCGGGCTTTGCGCTGGGCGTGCAATGGCACGCCGAATACAAGGCGAACCTTCACCCGATCAACCGCACGCTGCTGCAGGCCTTCGGCGAGGCGGTGAAGGCGCGGGCGAAGAGCGCTTGAGGCACCGTTTCTTCCGGCCGTCGCTTCTGGAAAGAACGACGGTGGCTGGGGAACTAGGATTCGAACCTAGACAAACAGAGTCAGAGTCTGTTGTGCTACCATTACACCATTCCCCAACGAGCCTTGGCCGGCCATGCTGCCCGGAGGCGCTTCACATGCGGCCCAAGCGCGCCCTCGCGGGCGTCGTCGGCGGCCCCTGATTTGGGGCAATTCGGCTGATTTGACAAGCCCCCCGCGACACGTCCCGAGAGGCTGGCGGCGGCGATCCCCCGCGAAAATCGGCTCATTCCCGGCCGGTCAGGCCTGCCGTCGGCCCGTAGCTGGCCCGCCGCGCCCGTCCTCGGCCCGTCAGGCCGCCGCCGGCCGGCGCGGGCGGATGGCGACCGTCAGGATCGCCACCAGGCTGCACATCGCCACCAGCAGGAACACCCACCGCGGGCTGCCGTGGTCCATCAGCGCGCCGAAAATCAGCGGCGAGATGACCCCGCCGATGTTGAAGCCGGTGGTGACGAACCCGAACACCTTGCCGAACGAGCCGGGCGGCGTCACTTCGCGCACCAGCATGTCGCGCGAGGGCATGATGAAGCCGAAGAAGAAGCCGTTGACGGTCATCACGCCGACCAGCGCGACGTCGCTGAAATGGATCGTGGCCACCAGCAGGGTGAGCACCGCCATGGCGACGAGGCCGAGCGCCGCCACCCGCCCGTGGTGGGTCACGCGGGTCACGAACAGCCCGCCCGCCAACACGCCGACAGCGGAGAACAGCAGATAGGCGGTCAACGCCGCGTTGGCGGTGGTGACGGGCGTCGCATACAGCGCGCCGAACGCCACCACCGAATAGTTGAAGATGCCGCCGCTGATCATGGCGAGGAAGGTGAAGAACCCGAGGTTGAGCAGCACGGGTCCCGAAAGCAGCAGCTTCCATCCGGCGCCGCCCGGCTCGTTGGTCGTGTCTTCCGCCTTGGGCTGGCTGGCGTCGGGCCTTGCCGCGTCGCGCGAGCCGTCGTCGCGCACCATGAGCAGGGTCGCCGCCATCACGAGGCCGAGCATGCCGGCGCCGACGAAGGCGCCGCGCCAGCCCCACAGGCCGTGCATCAACAGCAGCGTCGGCGGGGCCACCGCGCCGCCCAGCATGCCGGCGAAGGTGTGCACCGAGAACGCCTGGCCGATGTGCTTGCTGGAGACGTTCTGCGACAGCATGGTGTAGTCGGCCGGGTGGTAGACGGTGTTGCCGAGGCCGGCGAGGGCGAACATCGCCACCATCACCCAGAACGAGTGCACGAGGCCGGCAACGATGAACGCCACGGCCCCAATCAGCAGCCCGCCGATCAGCGGCACGCGCGCGCCCAGCCGGTCGACCAGGAAGCCGGCCGGCGTCTGCAGCGTGGCGGACACAATGTTGAAGGCGGCGAACGCCAGGCCGATCTCGGTGTAGCTCACGCCGTAATCGGCGCGGACGAAGGGCAGCAGCGGCGCCAGCAGGATGATGTAGTAGTGCGACACGAAATGCGCGCCGCTCACCGCGCCGACGATGCGGACGTGCGGCGCGCGATGGGCGTTCAGGAGACCTGTGGCCTGGCTCATTCAGAGGAATCCCGGCAGGGGACAGGGACTATGGCAAGCAGGCGCGCCCGCTGCCAGTCCCCTTGCACGCCGTTGCTGACAGGTCCTGTCAGGTGGCCTTGGCCGCCTCGATCGCTTCCCAGATGCGCGCCGGCGTCATCGGCATTTCAAGGTGCCGAATGCCGAGGTCCGAGAGCGCGTCGATCACCGCGTTGGCGACCGTCGGCACGGCACCGGAGGTGCCGGCCTCGCCGCAACCCTTGGCGCCGAGCGGGTTGCTCTTGGTCGGCACCGGATGCATCTCGACATTGATCATCGATGCGTCGTGGGCGCGTGGCATGGCGTAATCCATGAACGAACCGGTGACCAGTTGCCCGTCTTCGTCGTAGACCGCCTTCTCCAACAGCACCTGGCCGAGACCCTGCATCACGCCGCCCTGGATCTGGCCTTCCACCAGCAGCGGATTGATCACGGTGCCGAGATCGTTGACCGCGGTATAGCCGACGACCTGCGCGGCGCCGGTGTCGGCGTCGACCTCCACCTCGGCGATGTGGCAGCCGTTGGGGAAGGCGGAGGGGACAGGATCGTTACCAATGTGGTCGACGTCGAGCGAGGTCGGCGCGCCCTCCGGCAATTTCAGCCCGCCGTGCAGGCGCCGGGCGAGCTCCATCAGGCCGACGGAGCGGTCGGTGCCGGCGATGGTGAAGCGCCCAGCCTCGAACTCAATGTCGCTGGCCGAAGCTTCCAGCACGTGGGAGGCGATCTCCTTGCCGCGCTCGATCACCAGCTCGGCGGACTCGCTCAAGGCGGTTCCGGCGAACATCACCGACTTCGAGCCGCCGCTGCCGCCGCCGAAGCTCATGCGGTCGCTGTCGCCTTCCACCGTGCGGATACGGTCGAAGGGAACGCCGAGCAGGTCGCTCACGATCTGCGCGTAGGTCGTGGCGTGGCCCATGCCGAAGTCCATGGTGCCGGTAATGATGGTCACCGTGCCGTCGGGCTCGAAATGAATATTGCCGAGTTCCTTGCCGCCGCCGGCGGTCACCTCGAGATAGGTGCCGATGCCGATGCCGCGCAGTTTGCCGTTCTTCTTGCTCTCGCGTTTGCGCTTCTTGAAGCCGGCATAATCGGCCGCCTCCAGCGCCTGCTTGAGCACGCCGAGAAAGTCGCCCGAGTCATAGGTCAAGCCGGAAGCGGCCTTGAACGGCAAATCGCCCTTGCGGATCATGTTGCGCTTGCGCAGCTCGAGCCGGTCGATATTCATCTCGGCGGCCGCGACGTCGAGCGCCCGCTCGACGTAATAGTTGCCTTCCGGGCGGCCAGCGCCGCGATAGGCCGTGATCGGCACGGTGGTGGTGAACACGCACTTGGTCGCCACCTCGATCAGCGGCGTGCGGTACACCGATGCGATGTTCTTGACCTGGTTCAGCGTCGAGAACAGCGGCGCGAAGGGGGAGAGATACCCACCCATGTCGCCGTAGCCGCTCAGCCGAAGCGCCGTGATCTGCGCCTTGTCGTCGAACGCGATCTCGATGGTCATGTACTGTGCGCGGCCGTGATAATCGGAGACGAAGCTGCCGGAGCGTTCGTCGGTCCACTTCACCGGTCGCCCGAGCTGCTTGGCGCCATGCAGGATGCAAATGTATTCAGGAAAGACCGAGGCCTTCATGCCGAACGAGCCGCCGACCTGGCCGGTCAGCACGCGCATCTTGTCGGCCGAGGTGCCGAGGATATCCACCAGGTTGGTCTTCATGCCGAAGACGCCCTGGCTCGACGAGTGCAGCGTCCACCTTTCGGTCGCCGCGTCGTATTCGCCGGTCGCGGCGCGTGGCTCCATGGGCGCGACCACCATGCGCTGGTTGGACGTCTCCAGCCGCGTCACGTGCTTGGCCTTGGCGAAAGCCTCCGCGACCTTGTCGGCGTCGCCATAATGATAATCGAGCGCCAGGTTGTTTGCGATGGAGTCGTAGACCAGCGGCGCGCCGGGCTTCGCCGCTTCGGCCGGGTCCAGCACCGCCGGCAGCGGATCGATGTCGACCGTCACCGCCTCGGCGGCGTCCTTCGCTTGCGCCACTGTCTCCGCGATCACGCAGGCGACCGGGTCGCCGACGAAGCGCACCTTGTCGGCGGCCAGCGCCGGCCGCGGCGTCTGGTGGATCGGCGAGCCGTCGCGGTTCTTGAGCGGCAGGCCGCACGTGAATCCGCCATAGCCTGCGAGGTCGGCGGCGGTGATCACCGCCAGCACGCCGGGCATCGCTTTCGCGGCGGCGGTATCGATACCTTTGATGACGCCGTGCGCCACGGTGCTGCGCACCATGACAGCGTAGGCCTGGTCGGCAAGGCCGACATCGTCGGCATAGGAGCCCTGGCCGCGCACCAGCGTCGGGTCTTCCGAGCGGCGGACTGGCTGGCCGATACCGAACTTGGTCAGCGACAATGCGGATTCTGTCGTCTGGTCATCCATGCCAGCCGGCTCCCTGATGTTTTTTGGTGTCGATTGCCTCGTGTGCCCAGATAAGGCAGGCGGGCCTTCGACACAAGAACGCCCGCGGGATCGAGGGTTGCGCGGAGCGGGGGCGCTGCTACACTTTTCGAGACATGATAGGAACATAGCCGCAACCGCGGTTGCGCTTGCAACGGCGCAGAGGGGGGCGGCAGGAAGGCTTGAGCGATGAGCGGCGAGGCCGGGGACGCCCCGGGCCTTGATCCCGCGGTCGAGCCGGTGCCGCAGCCGCCGCACCGGCACGATCGCCGATCGCCTGGACGGCACAACGGCGCTCTCGGACGCGACGGGGGCGGCGCGATGTATGCTGCGCTCGATCTCGGCACCAATAATTGCAGGCTCCTGGTGGCGCGGCCGAGCGGTAACGGCTTCCGCGTGGTCGACGCTTTTTCGCGCATCATTCGGCTGGGCGAGGGCGTCTCGAGCTCGGGCCGGCTGAGCGACGCCGCGATCGAGCGCGCGATCGAGGCGCTCGCGATCTGTCGCAACAAGATGCGCCAGCGCGGCGTCACCCGCGCGCGGCTGATCGCCACCGAAGCCTGCCGCGCCGCGGAGAACGGCGAAGCGTTCCGCGCGCGCGTCGCCGACGAGGTCGGGCTCGATCTCGAGGTGGTCGATCGCGAGACCGAGGCAGGGCTGGCGGCCGCTGGCTGCACCCCGCTGATCGATCCGGAGGCGAGCGGCGCCGTGCTGTTCGACATCGGCGGCGGCTCTTCCGAGTTGGTGCGCCTCTCCCGTTCGCAGCGGATGCACGCCGGGCCGCCGCTGCCCAAGATCAGCGGTTGGATTTCACTGCCGCACGGCGTGGTGACGTTGGCCGAGCGCCATGGCGGCTTCACCGTCACGCGCGCGATCTATGAGCGCATGGTCGCGGAAATTTCCGACGTCGTCGCGCCGTTCGCGCGCGAGCACGGCGGCGACAGCCTGCGCGGCATCCATATGCTCGGCACGTCCGGTACCGTGACCACGATTGCCGGCGTGCATCTCAACCTGAAGCGCTACGACCGCAACCGGGTCGACGGTTGCTGGATGAGCGAGCAGGAGATCGACGGCGTCGTCGAGCGGCTGCTGGCGATGAGCTACGAGGAGCGGGCGGCGAGCCCGTGCATCGGCGCCGAGCGGGCCGACCTGGTGCTCGCCGGCTGCGCCATCCTGGAGGCGATCCGCCGTGCCTTCCCGTGTCCGCGCCTGCGCGTCGCCGACCGCGGTTTGCGCGAGGGCATTCTGGTGCAGATGATGCGCGAGGACGGCGCCTGGGGCGGTCAGCAGCC
>JARRQH010000132.1:0-8027 GCA_037381985.1 Pseudolabrys sp. | reverse complement strand
GCCTTCGGATCGACCTCTCCCCAGCGGGGAGAGGTGAAGAAGCAGCGGGCGTCCAATTATGCCTTCCTACGACCTCATCGTCATCGGCACCGGCCCTGGCGGCTATGTCTGCGCCATCCGCGCGGCGCAACTCGGCCTCAAGACCGCCGTGGTGGAAAAGAAAAGCTTTGGCGGCACCTGCCTCAACATCGGCTGCATTCCGTCGAAGGCGCTGCTGCACGCCTCGGAGCTGTTCGAGGAAGCCGGGCATTCCTTCGCCAAGATGGGCATCGGCGTTTCGGCGCCCAAGCTCGATCTCAAGACCATGCTCAAGTTCAAGCAGGACGCCGTTGACGGCAACGTCAAGGGCGTCGAGTTCCTGTTCAAGAAGAACAAGATCGATAGCTATATCGGCGCCGGCCGCGTCGCCGCGCCCGGCAAGGTCGAGGTGACGGGCGCCGACGGCAAGGCGCAGACGCTCGACACCAAGTCCATTGTCATCGCTACCGGCTCGGATGTGGCGCGCCTCCAGGGCATCGAGATCGACGAAAAGCGCATCGTGTCGTCGACCGGCGCGCTGTCGCTGCAATCGGTGCCGAAGGACCTGCTGGTGATCGGCGCTGGCGTCATCGGCCTCGAGCTCGGCTCGGTCTGGCGCCGCCTCGGCGCCAACGTCACCGTGGTCGAGTTCATGGACGGCGCGCTGCCGGGGATGGACGGTGAAGTGCGTAAACAGGCCCAGCGCCTGTTCGAAAAGCAGGGCATGACGTTCAAGCTGTCGTCCAAGGTGACGGCGGTCGATACCTCGGGCAAGCGCCTGAAGGCGACGGTCAAGCCGGCGAAAGGCGGCGCAGCCGAAACCCTGGAGGCCGACATCGTGCTCGTCTCGACCGGCCGCGTGCCCTACACCGAGGGCCTCGGCCTCAAGGAAGTCGGTATGGCGATGGACGAGCGCGGCCGCGTCGTCACCGATCATTATTATTCGACCAACGTGCCGGGCATCTGGGCGATTGGCGACGTCATTACCGGGCCGATGCTGGCGCACAAGGCCGAGGACGAAGGCGTCGCGGTGGCGGAGATCCTCGCGGGCCAGGCCGGCCACGTGAATTACGACGTCATTCCGGCGGTCGTTTATACGATGCCGGAGATCGCGTCCGTCGGCAAAGGCGAGGAAGAGCTGAAGGCCGCCGGCGTGCCCTACAACGTTGGCAAGTTTCCCTTCACAGCCAACGGCCGCGCCAAGGCCAACCAGCAGACCGACGGCTTCGTGAAGATCCTGGCCGACGCCAAGACCGACCGCGTGCTCGGCGTGCACATCATCGGCTCCGACGCCGGCAACATGATCGCGGAAGCGGCGGTCGCCATGGAGTTCGGCGCATCGTCGGAAGACATCGCGCGCACCTGCCACGCGCATCCGACCTTGCCGGAAGCGGTCAAGGAAGCCGCGCTCGCGGTCGACAGGCGCGCCATTCATATGTGAGTGCTTTCCCTCTCCCGTAAACGGGGAGAGGGAAGGAGGGCTTCTAAAACAAATGCACCGCGTGCGGCGCCCACAGGCCGATGGCGGTGAAGCCGAGGCCGACTACGCCGAGCAAGCCGGCGAGCCAGCCGAGCGCGGTCATGGCGGTGATGACTTCCGCCGACGCCAGCACGATGCCGATCTGGAACGCGGCAGACGCCACTTCGTAGTGGTGATAGCGCGCCATGGCGAGGTCGCGCTTGTGCTCGGCGACCTTGGCCCGTTCGGCCAGTTCCTTGCGGCCTTCCTTTTTTGCCGGGTCGCTGTTGTAGCGCGCGACGGTCTTCTTCCAGTCGGCGATGGTCTTGTCGAGCCGCGCCTTGACCGCCGGATCGGTCACGCGGTCCGCTTCGATCCGCATCTGCTCGCCCGCCACGCTCAGGACCGTCTGGCGGATATGCTTGGCCTGGTAGAACGCCCACAGGTTGCTGGAAGCGACGTTGTAGCTGATCGCGGACGTCTGCGCGCTCTTGCCTAGCGTCTCCGAGAAGGCGAGGAACAGCGCCAGCACCGAGATCAGCAGCGCGATCTTCTTGTTGGAGCCGGATGCGTGTTGTACGTGCTCGGCATGTTCGAGGTTTTCGTGCGCGGACATCGCCGCCGCCTCCGTGTGAGAGCGTTTCCAGGCGAAGTGGAAGCCGGTTCGCCGTCCGGAAACGCGATAAAACAAAAACTTAGACCCGTTCACCGTTTCCGCTAACGGTGAACGGGTCTAGAGAGCGCGCGGTTCAATACCAAATCCGGGAAACAGGCAAGCGAAATTAAGAGCCGGCGTTCTTACGCCCTCGGATGGGCGCTGGCATAAACGTCGAGTAAACGCTCGGCGTCGACCTCGGTATAGACCTGGGTGGTCGACAGCGAGGCATGGCCGAGCAGTTCCTGGATGGCGCGCAGGTCGCCACCCCGAGCCAGCAGGTGCGTGGCGAAGGAATGCCGCAGCGCATGCGGCGTCGCGCTGTCCGGCAAGCCGAGCGAGCCGCGCAGGCGTGCCATGGCCAGCTGGATGATGCGGGGGCTGAGCGGCCCGCCTTTCGCGCCCACGAACAGCGGGCCGTCGGCCGGCAGGTCGTAGGGGCAGATCGCCACGTAGGCCGCGACCAGGTTGGCCACTTGCGGCAGCAGCGGCACCATGCGGGTCTTGTTGCCCTTGCCGGTGACGGTAATGACGTCGCGCTTGCCGTCGAGGTCCTTGCGGGTAAGGCCGAGCGCCTCCGAGATGCGTAGGCCGCAGCCGTAGAGCAGGCCGAGCACGGCGGCGTCGCGCGCCAGCACCCAGGTTTCGCGCGCCTCGCCGGCACGCAGGTCGGCGTCGGTCATCTGTTTGGCGGCGCTGGCCGGCAGCGGCTTGGGCAGGCTCTTGGGCAATTTCGGGCTGCGCACGGCGGTCAGCGCCCCGACCTTGCCCTTGCCGTTGCGCTCCAGGTAGCGCGCGAACGAGCGCACGCCGGCGAGCGAGCGCATCAGCGAGCGGTTGCCGAGGCCGCCCGAACGGCGGGCGGCCATGAAGGCGCGGATATCGGCCGGCGTCAGCTTGGCAAGCTGGCGCAGGGAGGGCGGCGCCCCCAGATGCCCGGTCAGGAAAGTGAGGAACTGGCCGACGTCGCGGCGGTAGGCTTCCATGGTCTTGCCGGACATGCGCCGTTCGGCGCCGAGATAGTCCAGCCAGCGGACGATTTCGGCCTGCACGTCGGCGGTGAACAGTGCTTCTTTCATGTCGGCCAGGCTGGCGGCGCCCTGTTAACCTTTGTTAACCGGATAGAATCGGTCAAACATCATAACCCCATGAGCCCGCGCGTTGTCGATGTCCTGGTGCCGGTGGCGCTCGATCAGGTCTATTCCTATCGGGTGCCGCGCGAACTCGATCTCAAGCCCGGCGACGTGGTCACGGTTCCGCTTGGCGCTCGCGACACGTTGGGCGTGGTCTGGGCTGAAAATCCCAACCCCAACCCGCGCCTGCATAACCGGCTGAAGGACGTCGACGAAAAGCTCGACGTGTCGCCGCTCAAACCGGAGCTGCGCCAGTTCGTCGACTGGGTCGCCGGCTATACGTTGTCGGCACGCGGCATGGTGCTGCGCATGGCCTTGCGCATGGGCGCACATCTCGGGCCCGGGCGCGAGCGCGTCGGCGTGCGCCGCGCCGGCCCGGCGCCGCAGCGCATGACCGCGGCGCGCGCCCGCGTGCTGGCGTTGTTCGAGGACGGCTTGACCCGCGGCAAGGGTGACGCCGCCCGCGAAGCGGGTGTCAGCGCCGGTGTCATTGACGGATTGGTCGATGAAGGCACGCTCGAAACCGTGGTGCTGCCGCCCGACAGGTTGATGCAGGCGCCCGATCCGGATTTCGAGAAGCCCGAGTTTGCGCTCGGCCAGTTGGCGGCGGCGGACGCCCTTCGCACCACCATCGACCAGGGCGGCTATAGCGTCTCTTTGCTCGATGGCGTCACCGGTTCCGGCAAGACCGAAGTCTATTTCGAGGCGGTGGCGGAGAACATAAGGCGCGGCCACCAGACGCTGATCCTGATGCCGGAGATCGCGCTCACCGCGCAGTTCCTCGACCGCTTTTCCGGGCGCTTCGGCGTGCGACCGGCGGAATGGCATTCGCAATTGTCGCCGCGCACGCGCCAGCGCACCTGGGCCGCGGTGTCCGAAAACGAAGTGCCGGTCATCGTCGGCGCGCGCTCGGCCTTGTTCCTGCCTTATGCTGACCTCGGCCTCATCATCGTCGATGAAGAGCACGACCCGGCTTACAAGCAGGAGGACGGCGCGCACTACCACGCCCGCGACATGGCGGTGGTGCGTGGGAGCATCGCCAAGTTTCCTGTGGTGCTGGCGTCCGCCACGCCCTCGGTCGAGTCGGAAGTCAATGCGCGGCGCGGGCGCTATCGCCATTTGCATTTGCCGGAGCGTTTCGGCGGCGCGCACCTGCCCCATGTCGAACCCATCGACTTGCGCACCGAGGGGCCGCCGCGCGGCCGCTTCATCGCGCCGCGCCTCGCCGAAGCGGTGCAGATCACGCTGGAGCGCAAGGAACAGGCGCTGCTGTTCCTCAATCGTCGCGGCTACGCGCCGCTGACACTGTGCCGTGCCTGCGGCTTCCGCCTGCAATGCCCCAACTGCGACGCCTGGCTGGTCGATCATCGCTTCCGAAAGCGATTGGTTTGCCATCACTGCGGCTTCTCCATGCCGCCGCCGGCGGAATGCCCGAACTGCCATGCCACCGAGAGCTTCGCCGCCGTCGGACCCGGCGTCGAGCGGCTGGAGCAGGAAGCCGCCGACCTGTTCCCGGACGCGCGCATTCTTGTTCTGTCGAGCGATCTCGTCGAATCGGTCGAGCGTCTGCGCTCGGAGCTCGATGACGTGGCGCAAGGCCGCTTCGATCTGGTCATCGGCACGCAACTGGTGGCGAAAGGCCACCACTTCCCGCGCCTCAATCTGGTCGGCATCGTCGATGCCGATCTTGGTCTCGGTAACGGCGATCCGCGCGCCGGCGAGCGCACCTTCCAACTGCTGCACCAGGTGGTCGGCCGTGCCGGCCGCGAGGAAGGCCGCGGCGTCGGCTATCTGCAGACACATCAGCCTGAGCATCCGGTGATGAAGGCGCTGATCTCCGGCGATCGCGAGGCGTTCTATTCGAGCGAGATCGAACTGCGCGAACGCACTGGCTATCCGCCGTTCGGCCGGTTGGCGAGCCTGGTCATTAGCGCCAGCGAACGCCACGCGGCGGAAAGTTTCGGCCGCTCGCTCGCCGCCCACGCACCGAGGAACGAAGAGGTGCGGGTGCTCGGACCGGCCGAAGCGCCGATCGCGGTGGTGCGCGGCCGCCACCGCCAGCGCCTGCTGGTGAAGGCGCCGCGGAATTTCGATCTCTCCGGCTACCTGCGGGAATGGCTGGCGAAAGCGCCCAAGCCGAAAGGCAACGTGCAACTGGCGGTGGACGTCGATCCGCAGAGCTTCTTGTAAGGGAAGCCGGCCCTCGTTCCGGCATTCCGGCGTGATGCAACCCTGCCCCGGCGGACGTCGGTTCGGACCTGAAGCGCCCAGGGTCAGAGCCTGCCCGGCTCGCGACCTGTCACCGCTTTCAGGGGCAGGCGGCCGGTGGCGCCGTCCACCGAAGGTCTAAGCGCGCCGGCACGCCGCGATTTCGGCCCCTGCGGCGCACCGCGTCATACCGCCCTTGTTGCGCCGCGTGGGCCGCTGTGATAGCTAGCCGGTCGATTTCTGGGGGTTTTCTGCGGGCACCCGCGACGTCCCCGACGATCGGAATTCCCTCTTGAATTCCAATCGCTTGGCGCCGCCGGTCCTCGACGGCGTCTGGACTTTGAACGATGTGGAAAACGGGCGTCCCTCGTGGCAGGCAACACCTCGATTATTTCCGGCATGGCGGGCCGCTACGCCAATGCCCTGTTCGAGCTGGCGCTCGAAGAGAAAGCTCTCGACGCGGTCAAAAGTGATCTGGAAAAGTTCGACGCGCTGGTCACCACCAATCCCGACCTGCACCGCCTGGTGCGCAGTCCGGTCTATGGCGCCGACGAGCAGCTCAAGGCGCTGACGGCGATCCTCGACAAGGTCGGGATCGGCGGCCTCGCGGCCAACTTCCTGCGAGTCATCACCACCAACCGCCGCCTGTTCGCCGTGCACGACATGATCCGCGCCTTCCGCGCGCTGGTCGCCAAGCACCGCGGCGAGGTCTCGGCGGACGTCACCGTTGCCGAGACCCTCAACGGCAGTAATCTCGACGCGCTGAAAGACGCGCTCAAGTCGGTCACCGGCGGCAAGGACATCGATCTCGACATCAAGATCGACCCCGCCATCATCGGCGGTCTGATCGTGAAGGTCGGCAGCCGCATGGTCGATAGTTCGCTCCGCACCAAGCTCAATGCGATCAAGCTCGCGATGAAAGAGGCACGCTGATGGACATCCGCGCCGCGGAAATTTCCGCCATCCTGAAGGATCAGATCAAGAATTTCGGCCAGGAAGCCGAGGTCTCCGAAGTCGGCCAGGTGCTGTCGGTCGGCGACGGCATCGCCCGCGTCTACGGCCTCGACAACGTTCAGGCCGGCGAGATGGTCGAGTTCGAGAACGGCACCCGCGGCATGGCGCTGAACCTCGAAATCGACAACGTCGGTATCGTTATTTTCGGCTCCGACCGCGAGATCATGGAAGGCCAGACCGTCAAGCGCACCGGTTCGATCGTGGACGTGCCGGTTGGCAAGGGCCTGCTCGGCCGCGTGGTCGACGCGCTCGGCAATCCCATCGACGGCAAGGGCCCGATCCAGTCCGACGAGCGCAAGCGCGTCGACGTGCGCGCCCCCGGCATCATCCCGCGCAAGTCGGTGCACGAGCCGATGGCGACGGGCCTGAAGGCGGTCGACGCCCTGATCCCGATCGGCCGCGGCCAGCGCGAGCTGATCATCGGCGACCGCCAGACCGGCAAGTCGGCGATCATTCTTGACTCCATCCTCAACCAGAAGCCGCTTAACGCCCAGCCCGACGAGAAGATCAAGCTCTATTGCGTCTACGTCGCGGTCGGCCAGAAGCGCTCCACCGTTGCGCAGTTCGTGAAGGTGTTGGAGGAGCAAGGCGCGCTCGAATATTCGATCGTCGTCGCCGCCACCGCCTCCGATCCGGCGCCGATGCAGTTCCTGGCGCCGTTCGCCGGCTGCACCATGGGCGAGTATTTCCGCGATAACGGCATGCACGCCGTGATCGCCTACGACGACCTTTCCAAGCAGGCCGTCGCCTACCGCCAGATGTCGCTGCTGCTGCGCCGCCCGCCGGGCCGCGAAGCCTATCCGGGCGACGTGTTCTATCTGCACTCGCGCCTGCTGGAGCGCGCGGCCAAGATGAACGATGAAAACGGTTCTGGCTCGCTCACCGCGCTGCCGGTGGTGGAGACGCAAGCCAACGACGTGTCGGCCTATATCCCGACCAACGTGATCTCGATTACCGACGGCCAGATCTTCCTGGAGACCGACCTGTTCTATCAGGGCATCCGTCCGGCGGTGAACGTCGGTCTGTCGGTGTCGCGCGTGGGATCGTCGGCGCAGACCAAGGCGATGAAGAAGGTCGCCGGCAAGATCAAGGGCGAGCTCGCGCAGTACCGCGAGATGGCGGCCTTCGCGCAATTTGGTTCGGACCTGGACGCCACCACCCAGCGCCTGCTGGCGCGCGGCGCGCGCCTGACCGAGCTGCTGAAGCAGCCGCAGTTCTCGCCGCTGAAGATGGAAGAGCAGGTCTGCGTGATCTACGCCGGCGTCAACGGCTATCTCGACGGCTTCGACGTGGCGCGTGTGAGCGCCTTCGAGGAAGGTCTACTGGGGCTCCTGCGCTCCAAGCATGCCGATCTGCTCGACTCGATCCGCAAGAGCAACGACCTGTCCAGCGACGACGAAGCCAAGCTCAAGGGCGTGGTCGACGGCTTCGCCAAGACCTTCGCGTAAACATGCCTCATGGCCGGGCGCCCGCCCGGCCATCCCAGTTGACGAGAGCGTCTCGATAAAGGGCGACTGAGAAAGAAGACATGGCCAGCCTC
>JARRQH010000131.1:0-8077 GCA_037381985.1 Pseudolabrys sp. | reverse complement strand
TTTCGGCCTGCCGCTCCTGGTCGGCGCCTCGCGCAAGCGCTTCATCAATTCCGTGGTGCCGTCGAGCCCGAGCGAGCGCCTGGGCGGTTCGATCGCCGCGCATTTGCTGTCGGTCGCGCAGGGCGCGGCCATCGTGCGCGTGCACGACGTCGCCGAGACGGTGCAGGCGCTGCGGATGGCGGGGGCCATCGAGGCCGCGCGATGAGCGACCGCATCTTCATCAAGGGCCTGGCGCTGCACGCCTATCACGGCGTGATGCCGCACGAGGGCAAGGTCGGGCAGACCTTCAGTCTCGACCTGGAGCTGAATATCGATCTCAGCACCGCCGCGCGGTCCGACCGGGTGGCGCATACCGTTTCCTACGACAAGGCGGTTACGTGCGCGAGCACAGCCTTTTGTGCTCAGCGTTTCCGGCTGATCGAGGCCGCCGCCGGCGCGGTTGCCGATGCGCTGCTCAAGACGTTTCCGCTGGTGCGCGCGGCGACGGTGACGATCCATAAGCCGCACGCGCCAATTGCCGCCACCTTCGACGACGTTGGCATCACGCTGACGCGCGCGCGGGCCGGCGCGAAGTAATGACGCAAGCCTGGATCGCGTTCGGCGGTAACGTCGGCGACAGCCGCGAAATCCTGGCGCGGGCGGTGGCGATGCTCTGCGACGACGCGGCCGTGCGCCTGACCGCCCGCTCGGCCGACTACCGAACGCCGCCCTGGGGCGTCGAAGACCAGGCACCTTTCGTCAACCTGTGCATCACGGTCGACACTACGCTCTCGCCGCACGACCTGCTCGCGCGCGCGCACGCGGTCGAGCGCGCGCTCGGCCGCGACCGCGCCAAGGAGCAGCGCTGGGGCCCACGCACCGCCGATATCGATATCATCGCCTATGACGACCTCGCGCTCGACGACGACGCGCTGACGCTGCCGCATCCGCGCCTGTTGGAGCGCGCCTTCGTGCTGGTGCCGTTGGCGGACATCGCGCCGGACCTGGTTATCGGCGGCACCCGCGTTGCGGACGCGGTGGCAAAGCTCGAGCCCGCCGGCATCGAGAAGCTGCCGCCGCGCTGAGCGGGCCCGCCCTGCCCCGCTGGCGCCGGCCAACGGCGCCGATCCGGTCCCCTCCATTGTGCGTCGCGGCGGAACCATGGCATTACTTGCCGCCATGTCAGAAAACCTAACCCTCGCCGCCGAGTTTCCCGCCACCACCGAGCAGGACTGGCGCAAGCTGGTCGAGGCCGCCCTGAAGGGCGCCGACTTCGACAAGCGCCTGGTCAGCCGCACCTATGATGGCCTGCGGGTCGATCCGCTCTATCCGCGCGCGGGAGGCGCGGCGCCGGTCGTCGGCCGCCCGGCCGTGCCCTGGCAGGTCCTGCAAAGGGTCGACCATCCCGACCCTGGGGTCGCCAACGGCCAAGCGCTCCAGGACCTGGAAAATGGCGCCACCGGGCTGGCGCTGATTTTGGCCAACGCGCCCTCGGCGCGCGGCTACGGCCTGGTTGCCGAAACCGCCGACGCACTCGAGCAGGCCCTGGCTGGCGTGATGCTCGACTTGATCGGGCTCAGGATCGAGACCGCGCCTTTCGCCGGCCGGCCGGTCGCCATGCAGACGGTGGAGGTCGTGGCGAAGCGGAAATTCGATCCCGCGGCGCTCGACATCGATTTCGGTCTCGACCCACTCGGCGACATGGCGCGCACGGGCCGCGCGCTGCTGCCGTGGCCGGAGCTTTCGCAACGCGCCGGGGGCACCGCCAAGGACCTCGCCGACAAAGGTTTCGCCAAGGCGCGGTTCCTGCGCGCCGACGGCCGCGCGGTGCACGAGGCCGGCGGCTCCGAAGCGCAGGAGCTTGCCTTCGTCATCGCAGCGGGCGTCGCCTATCTGCGCCTCATGGAAGCGGCGGGCTTTTCGCTCGACGAGGCACGGCGGCGGCTATCGTTCCTGCTCGCGGCCGACGCCGACGAGTTCCTCACCATCGCCAAGTTCCGCACGCTGCGGAAGCTGTGGGCACGCGTCGAGCAGGCGAGCGGCCTGACGCCCGAACCGGCCACCGTCGCCGCCGAAACCGCGTGGCGGATGATGACCGCGCGCGATCCTTACGTGAACATGCTGCGCACGACCGCCGCCGTCACCGCGACTGGCGTCGCCGGCGCGGACAGCATCACCGCCCTGCCTTTCACGCAAGCGCTCGGCCTGCCCGACCGCTTCGCGCGCCGCGTCGCCCGCAACATGCAATTGATCCTGCTGGAAGAGTCGAACCTCTATCGCGTCAGCGATCCGGCCGCCGGTTCCGGCGGCATCGAGCACCTGACCACCGAAATGGCGAAGAGCGCCTGGGCTCTGTTCCAGGAGATCGAAGCCGCCGGTGGAATGGCAGCCGCGCTCGAACGAGGGCTGTTCCAGAAGAAGGTCGCCGAGACGCGCGCCGCACGCCAGGCGGCGGTCGCCCGGCGCAAGGACGCGCTCACTGGCGAGAGCGATTACACGAACCTGGGCGAGGCGGCGGTCAAGGTGCTGGATGTGCCGCGCGTGAGCACGTCCGAACAGCCGGCCACCTTCGAGGCGCTGCCGAGCCTCCGACTCGGTGAACCTTTCGAGGCCCTGCGCGACCAATCGG
Source organism: Pseudolabrys sp. (assembly GCA_037381985.1). GTDB lineage: Bacteria > Pseudomonadota > Alphaproteobacteria > Rhizobiales > Xanthobacteraceae > Pseudolabrys. The sequence continues at coordinate 5,469 of JARRQH010000131.1, read as the reverse complement.
ATGCGGCCCTCAAGAAGAGCGGATCGCGCCCAAGGGTTTTCCTCGCCAATCTCGGCAAGCTGTCGGAGTTCAACGCCCGTGCCACCTTCGCCCGTAACTTCTACGAAGCCGGCGGCATCGAAGCCGTGACCAACGACGGCTTCCCCGATCTCGCGGCGCTTACCGCCGCGTTCAAGGCGTCGGGCGCCAAGCTCGCCTGCTTGTGTTCGTCCGACAAGGTCTACGAGGCGCAAGCCGCCGAGGCCGCCAAAGCACTCACGAATGCCGGCGCGGTGGTCCATTTGGCCGGCAGGCCCGGCGAGAACGAGGCCAATTGGCGGCAGGCCGGCGTCGGAAGCTTCATTTACGTGGGCTGCGACGTGCTTTCGACGCTGCAGGCCGCCTATGATAACCTGGGTGCGCCATGAGCCAGATACCGAACTTCGCTACGGTCGATTTCGCCGACACGCCGATGCCGCCGCGCGCGGCCGGCGAACCCTGGACCACGCCCGAAGCGATCGCCGTCAAGCCGGTCTATGGCGAGAGCGATCTCAAAGGTCTCGACTTCCTCGACACTTATCCGGGCAAGCCGCCGTTTTTGCGCGGGCCTTATCCGGCGATGTACGCGGCGCAGCCCTGGACCATCCGGCAATACGCCGGCTTCTCCACGGCGGAAGATTCCAACGCCTTCTACCGGCGCAACCTGGCCGCCGGGCAGAAGGGCCTGTCCATTGCCTTCGATCTCGCCACCCACCGCGGCTACGACAGCGATCATCCGCGCGTCGGCGGCGACGTCGGCATGGCGGGCGTGGCGATCGACTCCATCTACGACATGCGCACGCTGTTTTCCGGCATCCCGCTCGATCAGATGAGCGTGTCGATGACCATGAACGGCGCGGTGCTGCCCATTCTGGCGCTCTACATCGTCGCGGCCGAAGAACAAGGCGTGCCGCACGACAAGCTGTCGGGCACCATCCAGAACGACATTCTCAAAGAATTCATGGTGCGCAACACCTATATCTACCCGCCCGGGCCGAGCGTGCGCATCATTTCCGACATCTTCGCCTATACGTCCGCCGAGATGCCGAAGTTCAATTCGATCTCGGTTTCCGGCTATCACATGCAGGAAGCCGGCGCGACGCAGGACCTGGAGCTTGCCTATACGCTCGCCGACGGCCTCGAATACGTGCGCGCCGGCATCAAGGCGGGACTAACCGTCGACCAGTTCGCGCCGCGGGTGTCGTTCTTTTGGGCGATCGGCATGAATTACTTCATGGAGATCGCCAAGATGCGCGCCGCGCGCATGATCTGGGCGAAGCTCATCAAGCCATTCAAGCCGGAGAACGCGCGCTCGCTCAGTTTGCGCACGCACAGCCAGACCTCGGGCTGGTCGCTCGCAGCCCAAGACGTCTTCAACAACGTCGCGCGCACCATGATCGAGGCGATGGCGGCGACCCAAGGCCAGACCCAGTCGCTGCACACCAACGCGCTCGACGAGGCGCTGGCGCTGCCGACCGACTTCTCCGCCCGCATCGCCCGCAACACCCAAATCGTACTGCAGCAGGAAGCCGGTGCCACCCGCATCGTCGATCCCTGGGGCGGCTCCTATTACGTCGAACGCCTCACCTACGAGCTGGCGAAGAAGGCCTGGGGCCATATCGAGGAGGTTGAAGGCCTCGGCGGCATGGCGAAAGCGATCGAAGCCGGCATCCCGAAGCTGCGCATCGAGGAGGCTGCCGCCAAGACCCAGGCGCGCATCGACAGCGGGCACCAGTCGGTGATCGGCGTCAACAAGTACCAGCCGACCGAGGAAGAGCACATCGAGGTGCTCAAGATCGACAACTCGGCGGTGCGCGCGCACCAGATCGAGAAGCTCAACAAGCTGAAGGCCGAACGCGATCCGGCCGCGCTCAAGGCTGCGCTCGATGCGCTGACCCGCGCCGCCGACGGCGGCAACGGTAATCTCCTCGGACTCGCGGTCGATGCCGCGCGCGCCAAGGCTACCGTCGGCGAGATCTCGGCGGCGCTGGAGCAGGTATTCGGCCGCCACGTCGCCACCATCAAGGCCATCACAGGTGTCTACAAGCGGGAGGTCGGCATGACCGGCGCCGTCGAACGGGTGCGTGAGCAGGTCGAGCATTTCGAAGCCGAAGAAGGCCGCCGCCCGCGCCTGCTGGTCGCCAAGATCGGCCAGGACGGCCACGACCGCGGCCAGAAGGTGATCGCGTCCGCGTTCGCCGATCTCGGCTTCGACGTCGACATCGGGCCGCTGTTCGCGACGCCCGAAGAAGCCGCGCGCCAGGCGGTGGAGAACGACGTGCACATTCTCGGCGTATCGTCGCTGGCCGCCGCGCACCTGACGCTGGTGCCGGAACTGAAAGCCGAGCTGGCGAAACAAGGCCGCGAGGACATCATGATCGTGGTCGGTGGCGTGGTGCCGCCGCAGGATTACGACGCGCTGATGAAGTCCGGCGCCGAGGCTATCTTCCCGCCCGGCACCGTGATCGCCGACGCTGCCGAGAAGCTGCTCAAGACGCTCAACAAGCGCTTGGGGCACGAGAAAGAGGCGGCGGAGTGAGGATTGCCGAGCCCAAATGAGGGACTGCAAAACAGATGGCTATCGTTACGGACCTCTCACGCGACGACATTGCCTGCTGGATGGGAAGAAGATCGGAGCCCTTGTTTCCGAGCCGCCGACGCGTGCAGCGCTCGAACGATTCCTTGAGATATTAAGCGAGGCGTCTCGACATATTCCCGAAGAATGGAAGACCGAATTTACCGACATTCCCTGGCGACAAGTGGCCGATTTGGGGAATTTTATCCGGCACGCCTATTACAAGATTGACCTAGAGATACTATGGTCAATATACGAAAACGATCTCCATTCTTTGGAGTTGGTAGCCGAGAAGATGATTGCTCGTTGTCAACCGAAGCAATGATCGGAATGGCGAGTGAATAGGACTCTGGGCACATATATTGCCGCACTGGCCATCGCTCTCTTGACGGCGACGCCAGCCGCCGCCGCGCCCAAGCAAAAGCCCGATGTGGCCATCAACACCCGCACCATCGAGGCCAACGTCACCATCGATCCGGCGCTCAAGGCCCATCCCGACCTCTACCGCCGCCTCCTCGCCGAAGGCAAACGCGAATTGGAGAAGTGGCACGCCGCCGCCGACAAGGACTTCCGGGAAAACCCGGACATGTTCAAGGACGGCCGCAGCTACGAGTTCGGCCGCGCCTACGATCAGCGTTCGGCGATCCAGGGCTATATCAGCATCACGCGCAACGATTACAGCTACAGCGGCGGCGCGCACCCCAACCATTTCACCGATACGCTGCTGTGGGACGCTCACGCGCACAAGTTCATCAACATTCATCCCTTCTTCAAGGAAACCAGCACCAACGGTCCGGCCTTGCGCACGCTCGCCAAGGCGATCCGTGACGCGGTGGTCGCCGATAAGAAGAAGCGCGGCATGTCGGCCAAGGACGCCAACGACCCGACTTGGATCGGCGGCATCAAGCCGGCCCTCACCAATCTCGGCGCCATCGCGCTGGCGCCGTCGACCGAGCCCGGCAAGAGTTCAGGCCTTATCGTCTATTTCCCGCCCTATGCCGTCGGCTCCTATGTCGAGGGCGATTACATCGAATTCGTGCCCTGGACCGCGTTCAAGACGCATCGCTCGGCCGCGGGCGAGCGCCTGTTCGGCGGCAAGCGCCCGCCTGACGACGCCAAGCGCCACGGCGAGTGAGTATTTCAAGACAAGTCATGCCATTGGAATTTCCGTCTTTGGCCGCGACCAAGAACGTAATCCCATTTTATTGACTTTACGCGTTTGGCGCCGGCAATTAGCCTTCATGCACGCTGCGGTTCAACGGCAGCGCCGGGAGGACAACGCCATGTCTGCGATTTTCGATGAGGTTCTCGAAGCCAACGGTCAATACACGGCCAGCTTCGGCGACAAGGGCAAGCTCGCCATGCCGCCGGCCCGCCGCTTCGCCATCCTAACCTGCATGGACGCGCGGCTCGATCCGGCCAAATACGCCGGGCTCGCCGAGGGCGACGCCCATGTCATCCGCAATGCCGGCGGCCGCGCCAGCGACGACGCCATCCGCTCGTTGGTGATCTCGCACAAGCTGCTCGCCACCAACGAGTGGTTCGTCGTCCACCACACCGACTGCGGCATGCTGACCTTCACCAACGAGATCATGAGCGACCTGCTCGACGACAATCTCGAGACCGCCGCCTTCGACGGCAAGAAATGGGCGAACCCCAAGCACGGCGGCGGCAACGTCTGCGGCCATTTCATCAACTGGCACACCATCAGCGACCTGCCCAAGAGCGTGGTCGAGGACGTCAAGCGCATCCGTACCCACCCGCTGGTGCCGGGCTCGATCCCGATCTACGGCTTCATCTACGACTGCGCCACCGGCCGCATCAACGAGGTCAAGGAAGCGAGCGCGGCAGGCAAGCCGACGGCGTGACGCCGGCTAGAGTCTGATCCGCGAGGCTGAAGCATACTCCGTTCATTCCCGCGCAAGCGGGAATCCAGTGGGCAACTCGTAAAGGTCTCGTTTTGCAGCCCTGTGTCCCCCCTTCCGCGGGGACGAACGGAAAGGGGGCGACCGGCCCTCGCGGAGCAGGCCGCTTCGGTGTAAACGGACGCCATGTCCACGTCCGTTGCCAGCGATTCGACCGAACAAGTGGCCGCGCTCGCCGCCGGCATCCGCGCCGGCGAGCGCGCGCAACTGGCGCGCGCCATCACGCTGATCGAGAGCAAGCGCGCCGACCACCGCGCCCGCGCTCACCTGCTGGTGCAGGAACTGCTGCCACTCGCTGGCAAGGCGGTGCGGCTCGGCATCACCGGCGCGCCTGGCGCTGGCAAATCGACCACCATCGACGCGCTCGGCAGCTGGCTGACGGCGCAGGGCCATAAGGTCGCGGTGCTGGCGGTCGATCCGTCGTCGAGCCGCACCGGCGGCTCGATCCTCGGCGACAAGACGCGGATGGCGCGGCTCTCGATCGACGCCAACGCCTTCATCCGTCCCTCGCCGTCGTCGGGCACACTCGGCGGCGTCGCCGCCAAGACGCGCGAGACCATGCTGGTGTGCGAGGCGGCCGGCTACGACGTCATCATCGTCGAGACCGTGGGCGTCGGCCAGTCGGAGACCGCGGTCGCCGACATGACCGACTTCTTCCTGCTGCTGATGGTCGCCGGCGCCGGCGACGAATTGCAGGGCTTGAAGAAAGGCATCGTCGAGCTTGCCGACATGGTCGCGGTCAACAAGGCCGACGGCGACAATGTCGAACGCGCGCGCGTGGCCGCCGCCGACTTCCGCGGCGCGCTCAACATCCTGACGCCACCGTCGGCGACCTGGTCGCCGCCGGTCGTCACCTTTTCGGCGCTGACCGGCGACGGCATCGAGGACTTGTAGTTCTATTTGGACACTTGAAATAATTACTTCCTAAGCTCAAGAATTTTTGAATATTTG
>JARRQH010000130.1:0-8134 GCA_037381985.1 Pseudolabrys sp. | reverse complement strand
ACCCCATCGACAGGGAATGGACTTGCCACCGCCGCGCTTCTCAAATAACAACCAGCCGCACGAGGCCACGTGGCGGAGTGGTTACGCAGCGGACTGCAAATCCGTGCACGCCGGTTCGATTCCGGCCGTGGCCTCCACGCGCCCTCGGCGCTGCGGTCGGCAAGCCAGCCTGAGTTCGCGAAGGTTGCCCGCCGAAGCCTCTTGGCGAAGAGGGGTGAAACAGGGGTATTTCCGCCTCGGCCGCCCCCATCCAGGCGCCTCTAAAGCGGGCATTACTGAAAAGCCCACAGCGGCCGCCCGCCTTCACGCTTTGCAAAGCAATTTAGCTTTGTTATAGGCCCCGTGCCGTGTGCATCGGCAGTGTTCCCCGGTAGCTCAGTGGTAGAGCAACCGGCTGTTAACCGGTTGGTCGCTGGTTCGAATCCGGCCCGGGGAGCCATTTATTCCGCGCGTTTCAGCGCATTGTGCAGGTTGAAGGCAGCCAGATGGTGCCGGCGGAGCCTGCCGGCGGCCGTTCCCGGCACTGCCGACCGTTTCCGACGTCGGTCGCCCCTGCCCTGCCACCCGCCCCAAAAGAAAAGCCGCCTTCGCGTGTGGCGCGCACACGCGAAATGCGGCCTCGCAGTTGGGCAGGCGGTTCAGAATTTGTAGACGACGCCCGCGCCGATCAGCCACGGATCGAGTCTGACCTTGCCGGTATAGGCGGCACCGTTGATGGTGCCGTCCCAATCGGGCCGCAGGAACACCTTCTTGACGTCGAAGTTGAGACCCCAGTGCCGGTCAATCATGTAATCGAAGCCGGCCTGCAACGCTAAGCCGAACGAGTTGTGCAGGTGGCTGCTGGTCACCGTCAGGCCACCGACCGTCGCATTACCTGCCGACTGACTGTAGAATATGGTGTAGTTCACGCCGGCGCCAACATACGGCTTGAACGCTCCGAAGTTCGTGAAGTGGTACTGGAGCGTCAGCGTCGGCGGCAGCAGCCACGCCTTGCCGACCGGCAAGCCGTCGATCGAGCCGGTGCCCGTGATCGTGTGCGGCGTCGTACCGAGAATCAGTTCGGCGGCCCAGTTGGGCGTGAAGAAATACGAGATGTCGAACTCGGGCACGACCGTGTCGGTCGTCGTCAGATCCGACCCGGCGACGGTGTCGACCGAGCCGGAATTGCGCGTCACCACACCGAGCGCGCGCAGGCGGATCATCCACGGGCTCCACGCGTCAACCACGGGCGGCGCTTTGTAAATCGGCGCGGCATCCGCCTTGACGACCGGCATATCCGCCGCCATCGTCGCCCCCGAGAACCCGGTCATTGCTGTCGCCCCCAACAGCACCGCCAAAGCTGCAATTAGCCATTTCATCGATCAGCCCCTTTTCGAACGATCGTTCATGCGGCCAAACCGCATGACATCGCCCGAGAGAAGGCCTGATCGACGCCGACAAAGAATGACGGTCGTCAAAATTGCCGCGAAATCCGGGTATGCAATCTTAGTGAGCCAAGAGGTGAGGCGCGCGCGCCACAGTTTCCGGCCGCCAGCCGCCGACCGTGCAGTCCGCTAGGGCGGCCAGCGCCGGCCGGTCGATGAGCTTCAGGCCGCTACGGCCGCGCAGGTCGATCAGGCCGGTCTTCTTGAACTGACTGAAGACGCGCGAAACGGTCTCATGGCTCAGGCCCACGAGGTCCGCAATGTCGCTCCGTAGCATCGGCAGCGCGACGAATCCCGTGACGGCCTCCAGCGGTGGGGCGCGGTCCGCCAGGTCGAGCAGCAACGCCGCCAGGCGGCCTTCCGCATTGCGCGGCCCGGAGATCAGCATCAGATTGCGCGTCCGCGCCAATTCGGCCGACACCGCCGCATAGAGCTTCAGCATGAATGCCGCATCGTCGCCGGCCGCGGCCCGAAAGGAGGCCAGCGGAAAGCTGCGCACTTCCGTGGCCGAAATCGCTTGCGCGTTGAACCGGTATTTGGGCTCGTGATCGAACAGAATGAAGTCGCCGGGAAGCTTGAAATCCACAATCTGCCGCCGGCCATTTTCCAGCAGCGCGTACAGACGGATCGCGCCCATGGCAACGTAATAGACGTGGCACTGCGGATCGCCCTGCAGGAACAGATGATGCCGCCGCTTCAGCTTTCGCCGGTGGCACGGTAGCCGGCGCGCATGCCGAATGGCGGCGCACTCGCCGCTCTCGCAGTGGACCGCCGCGTGGTCGTTCCCGACGTTTCGGATACAGGGTGGCAGGTCGTTCACGGGCACTTCAAACATTGGACTATTGCAATGTGCAAACTGTCATAAACGGCAGCGGCAATATTGATCTGTGTCATTTTCGGCCCAGCGCGACGCTTGGCGGGACAATCGCACCGGCCGGCGGCCAAAACTTGACCATCGGGAGGCTGCAAGCCAATCTGCCGCCCACCTCCTCCCGCCTGAGCCTCGTCTTGGCCGCATCACCCCCGGCGCGAGACGGGCCGCCCCTCACCCACAAGAGACAGACGGCCGCCGCGCACCATGATCCCCGTCACCAGCCCCCTCTCCACCGACCTCTACGAACTCAACATGATCCAGGCCTACCTGGACCGCGGCGAGGACAAGGAGGCCGTATTCGAGTTCTTCGTGCGCAATCTGCCGGACCGGCGCGGCTTCATGCTGGCCGCCGGCCTCGAACAGGCGCTCGAATACCTGGAGAGCCTGCGCTACTCGGACAAGGAACTCGCCTGGCTCGAAAGTTCCGGCCGCTTCCGAAAGAACCTCATCGATTTCCTCAAAGGCTTCCGCTTCACCGGCGACGTGCACGCGATCCCCGAAGGCAGCGCGTGCTTTCCGCATGAGCCGCTCATCCGCATCACCGCCCCGCTGCCGCAGGCCCAGCTCGTCGAATCGCGCATCATCAACATCCTGCATTTCCAGACGCTGATCGCCTCCAAGGCCGCGCGCATGGTGCTCGCCGCCCCCGGCAAGGCGCTGTCGGACTTCGGCCTGCGCACCGCGCACGGGGTCGAGGCCGGGCTGTTCTCGGCGCGCGCGAGCTACATCGCCGGTTTCGCCGGCGCCGCCGACGTGCTGGCCGGCCCGCGCTACGGCATCCCCGTAGTCGGCACCATGGCGCATTCCTTCGTGCAGGTGCACGACAGCGAGATCGGCGCCTTCGAGGATTTCGCGCGCGCGCGGCCCGAGGGCGTGATCCTGCTGATCGACACCTACGACACCGAAGCCGGCGCGCGTAAAGTGGTGGAGGTGGCGCCGCGCTTGAAGGCGGATGGCATCGCCATCCGCGGCGTGCGCATCGACAGCGGCGACCTCGTCGAGAGCGCGCGGCGCGTGCGCCGCATCCTCGACGACGGCGGCCTCAAGGACGTGATGATCGTGGTCTCGGGCGGCGTCAATGAGGACGTGCTGCAGACCATGATGGCTGAGGGCGCCCCCATCGACGCCTTCGGCATCGGCGTCAGCCTCGACGTGTCAACCGACGTGCCGGCGCTCGACTGCGCCTACAAGCTGCAGGAATACGCCGGCATCCCGCGCCGCAAGCTGTCGCAGGGCAAGCAGACCTGGCCCGGCCGCAAGCAGGTGTGGCGGTCTTACGACGCCGAAGGCCGCATGGCCGGCGATGTGCTGTCGATCGAAAGCGACAGCCATGCCGGCGAAACGCTCATCGAGCCGGTAATGCGCGGCGGTAAACGCATCGCGCCCGCGCCGACCCTCGACGCCATCCGCGAACGCGCCAGCGGCGATCTCGCCCGCCTGCCCGCGCCGCTCGCCAAGCTCGAGCCCGCGAGCTATTCGGTCACGGTGGCAGACAAGCTCAAGGCGCTGGCCGCGGAAGCCGACAAGCTCCACAAGGGCTGAACGCGCCCGGCGCCTTTAGATAGTCGCCTAGGGCCGCGTCGCCACCGCGCAGAAGCTCTCTGTCAGGTCGACAATGCGCGGCTCGGCCCACTCAGCGGCCATCAGCATATCGAGCACCCCAGCCTTGCCCTGCCCGGACTTCGGCGTAGCGGCCATTTCCGCCGACGGATCGGCGCCCGCGCCATGATGCGCCCGCCCAGCCCATCCGAGCGGACCCCGCGGCCGGCCGAATGTCCGTTGCAGAACGAAGCGGGCGATGCTCATCGTTTCGCGGCCCTTGGGCCCGTCATCGCCAGGTTATTCTGGAGGCTTGCGTCCCCGCCTTGTTCCAGCCGCGCGCACCCTCGCCGTAGACCTCGTGGCCGCTTGAGGTCACCACCACGGTGTCCTCAAGCTTGATGAAGCCGCGGCTCGGATGCTTGAGCGTGGTTTCGATCGAAATCACCATGCCCGGTTCGAGCCGCTTGTCGGCGTCGGTGGCGGGATATGGCACCGGCCCTGAATCGGTGAGACGCGGGCCTTCGTGGCTGACGAGCCCCATGCCGTGGGCGACGAAATCCAGGTTGTTGTGGTGCTTAGATTGGGCCACCAGCGGCGTCGCGGCCGCGTATATGGCGCCGCCCATGGCGCCGGGCTTCACCGCCTTGAACGCCGCGCGCTGAATGCTTTCGATCTCGTTCAGCAGGTCCTCCAGCTCGGCGTCCGGCTCGCCCTGGATCGCCATGCGGCAGACGTCGCCGATATAGCCGTGATAATTGCCGCCGGAGTCGAGCGACATGATATCGCCCTCGCCCCACACCTGATCGGACGGCGCGCGGTTCAGGCTGGTGCCGGCGGTGATCAGGCAATACTCGAAATTGAGCCCGCGCAGGACCTCCTCCCGGCGCAGCTCTTCCGTCACCGCGGCCTTGGTCTTGCCCGGGCCGGTGTGGACGATCACGTCCAGCATCGCGTCGATCACCGCTTCGGAGGCGTATTTCAGCATCTTCAGCTCTTTCGCCGATTTCACCAGCCGCTGGCGCTCCAGCACGTAGAGCGCATCGACCCAATTTGCGTCGGGAAACGCGGCGCGCAGCACTTGGGCTGCGTCATACGGCAGGAAGCCGAATTCGGCGGCGATGGTCTTCGGCGTCAGGCCGATCTTCTTGATATGGTCGATCGCCTTCTGCATGGCATCGACCGAGCCGCTCGACGTCATGCTGGTTTCCGGCGTCCACAACGGATGCGCCTGATGCTGAAAGAATTCCAGGCGATGGCCGATATAGGCCGCCTTCTCCGGCGCACCCTTCGGATAGACCACCACCGGCAGATAGCGGGTGACGCCGGTCGCATCCATGGTGTCGAAGAAGTTGGCGCGATGGCCGCCGGTCAGGTACTGCGCGTTGTGCTTGGAGGTGGCGAGCACCACGTCGATGCCAGCTTCGTCCATCAGCCGGTCGAGACGATGATGATCGAATGGAATGGCCAGCCCGCCGGTGGGCTTCGCTTCGACGTTCATGACATTCATTGGGCTTCGCTCCCTGAATGCGATCGCGCGGGCGGCGTCCCGCTGCGTTTGGTCAAAGCCTAGCGCATCGATTGCCGAAAATCTGCCCCGTGTTCTTGCGGTCATTCCGGGGCGTCCGCGCCAGCGGACGAGCCCGGAATCCAGGGCCAATCCCAAAGCCCGCACGTGAGACTCGCCTGGCCGATATCCATCACCACCGCGCGGCGATACTGGAAGAAATGCTTCGAGACCCAATAGGTGTCGCGCATGGCGCCGGCCCATCCCGAAGGCCGGCGTGGGCTCGGTGGGCCGCATTCCTTCTATTGATGGATAGCCCCAAGAAGTCCTATCTGCCGCCGTAACCGCCTTTCGAAACAAAGGCCATTCACGCTAAGCCTTCGGATCAGACCAAACCGGCTCCGTTTCGGGAAGGTCGCGCCGGTAGAGACGCAAGAGGGAAGGAACCATATGCAGGACGAGCCGATCCACGACATTGCCCATCTCGGCCACGTCGAGATCCTGACCGACAAGCCTGAGGAAAGCCTCGACTTCTTCACCCGCGTCTACGGCCTCAGCGAGAGCGGGCGCGAGGGCGACAGCGTCTATCTGCGCGCGTTCGACGACTACGAGTTCCACTCGCTCAAGCTGACCGCGGCCAAGACCACGGGCATGCGCCACGTCGGTTATCGCGCCGCCAGCCCGCAGGCGCTCGAACGGCGCGTCAAGGCGATCGAAGCCCTCGGCGCCGGCATCGGCTGGAGCGACGGCGACGCCGGCCACGGACCGGCCTATCAATTCCATGATCCCGATGGCCACGTCTTCGAGATCTATTACGAGACGCGCCGCTATCAGCCGCCGCCGGATCAGAAACCGTCGCTCAAGAACCAGGCGCAGCGCACGCCCAACCGCGCCATCGCGCCACGCCGCCTCGACCATTTCAATCTGCTCGCCGCCGACGTCGACGCCATCCGCGACTTCCTGCCGAAGGCGCTCGGCAGCCGCGTTACCGAAATGATCAAGCTCGACGACGGCACGCTCGCCGGCTGCTGGTTCACCGTCAACAACAAGTCCTACGACGTCGCCTACGCGCGCGACGCCACCGGCACCCGCGGCCGCTTCCATCACGTCACCTACGCGGTCGACCAGCGCGAGCACATCCTGCAGGCGGCCGACGTGTTCCTCGAGAACGGCGTCCACATCGAGACCGGCCCGCACAAGCACGCCATCCAACAGACGTTCTTCCTGTATGTCTGGGAGCCGGCCGGAAACCGCGTCGAGCTGGCCAACGCCGGCGCACGGTTGGTCCTGGCGCCAGACTGGGAGCCGGTGGTGTGGACGCTGGAAGAGCGCAAGAAGGGCCAGGCCTGGGGGCTCAAGACCATCGAGAGCTTCCACACCCATGGCACGCCGCCGGCCGGCGGCGCGCAGCACGATTAGGCGACGCCGCCGCGCGACGGTGCGTCGGCGGCTCCGCTAGGAACGGCCGAACCAGGAAAGCCATTTGCGCTTCGGCAACAGCCTCCCCTCGGCAGGCGACGCGGCGCGCAAGCCGGTCGGGCGATAGCCGGCGGCGGTCATGAAAGATTTGGCGAAAATCACCAGCATGTCGCTCTCCTCTTGTGGTCGTGTTTACGCTTTCAATATTGGGCAAAACCTGCGATTTTGCGACTCAGGAATATCTCTGCCGTGTAAGGAGAGCTTACATGACGTCCTGGCGGTCACTGCCGCCGCTCGCGGCGCTGCGGGCCTTCGCCGCCTTCGTCGACACCGGCTCCGTGACCCGCGCCGGGGCCGAACTGAACGTCAGCCATGCCGCCGTCAGCCAACAACTACGGGCGCTAGAGGCGCATCTGGGCCTGGCGCTGTTCGACCGCGGCGGCCGCGAACTGGCGCTGACGGCCGAGGGCCGGCTGCTGGCCGAGGCGACCACCGCCGGCTTCGACGGTATCGCCAAGGTCGTCGAGGTGCTGACGGGTACACAGGCCGGCCGGCCCCTGCAGGTCACCACCACGCCGTCTTTCGCGGCCGGCTGGCTGATGCCCCGGCTTGCCGATTTCCGCGCGCATCACCCCGAGATCGACCTCGCCATCGATCCTAGCGGCGGGCTACGCACGCTCGGCCCGGGCGGCTACGACGTCGCCCTGCGGTTCGGCGACGGGACGTGGCCGGGGTACGATTCCCGACTGCTCGTCCGGTCCCGGGCTGTGGTGGTGGCAGCGCCGTCGCTGGTCGGTAACACGCCGGTCGCCGATATGGCCGCGCTCGCCCGGTTTCCCTGGATGCAGGAGCTCGGCACCAACGAAGCGAGCGCCTTTCTGCAAGCCCGCGGCCTGACACAGAGCGCGGGTATCACCTCGCTGCCCGGCAACATGATGATCGATGCCGCCCGCAACGGACAGGGCATCGCGGTAACGGCGCGGGCCATCGTCGATGCCGACATCGCCGCCGGACGGCTGTTGCTGCTGTTCGAAGACGACAAAGATACCGGATACTACGTGGTCACGCCGAAAGGAACGCTGCGGCCGGCGGCACAGGCCTTCGTTCGCTGGGCCGTCAGTCAGGCAAGAGAGAGCGGCACCGGCGGCTGACGCCGGACAGTTCGGTTACCCGGTGCATGACGTCGTGGCCGATCCATATCCGGCGGCGACCGGCTGGACATATGAGGCAGGCATAAAGGCAAGCCTGTTCGACGACCGCCTTGAGCTCGATGCCAGCGTCTATCACAACGACATCAAGAATGGCGTCATGACCTACGTTGATCCCGCGCTCGGGGCGTTCCGCACGACCTATCAGGATTATGAGACCAGT
>JARRQH010000129.1:0-8188 GCA_037381985.1 Pseudolabrys sp. | reverse complement strand
GACCCTCTGCGTAACGCCACCGACCGCTATTGAAGGAATTTGAAGGTCCGATGGGACGTACGAAAGAAAACTGAACCGCCCCGCCTCTTGGGCGGGGCTGAGTCTCAGAAGCCACGCGAAAAGCGCGAGCGACATCATCCCTGGAGCAATCCAAAGAGGGGATGCCCGCCACTGCGTCCCGCCAGAACCGACGCGAAATACGCCTCGCCGAGGCCGCGGCTTACAGCCCGAGGGCGCCGGCACGGCCCGAGATGTCGGGAATCTCGGTGTAGCCGTAATAGGGATTGGCCGGTTCATGTCCGCGATTGACCCAGACCTTGCGGGTGATACCCAGGTCGTGGGCGGTCATCAGGTCGTAGCGGAAGCTGGAGGAGACATGCACGATGTCCTCCGGTCCACAGCCAAGCGTGTCGAACATATACTCGAAGGCACGCATTTGCGGCTTGTAGGCGCCGGCACTTTCGGCGGTCAGCACGTGCGCAATCGGCGCCCCCAGCCGGGCGATGTTGTGCGGGATCTGCACGTTCATCGCATTGGTCAGCGCCACCAGCGGGAACTCCTTTGCGACTTTCGCAAGACCTGTCGGTACGTCCGGGTGCGGCCCCCAACTGGGGATACGGTTATAGATCGCAGTGGCAATGGCCGGATCGAAGGCGATGCCATTGCGCTTGCAGGTGCGCTCCAGCGCGTTGTGCACGATCTCATCGAAGGGTTTCCAGGCACCCAGGACCTCGTCCAGGCGATAGCCCCTAAAGTCCTCGATGAAGGCATCCATCTGATCGGGCGACAGTTGAGCTGCATAGTGGTTGCGGGCCGCACCTGCCATGTCGAACAAGATCATCGTGCCGTGGCAGTCAAAGGTAACGAACTTCGGGCGGAAGGTCATCGTGGTCTCCGTTGGAAGATGATGCCCCAGCATGGGCTGTTTCCCGGCAAAGTCCTTGCTGCCTTTGCCGGTTGAAGCGCAGTAAATCGCGTATCGACAGGCAAATGCGGCACAGTGTGCCGTGCCGCCGCTTCTTTCGGTGCTGACTGCGGCAAGGGTCAGGCCAGGTTTCAAAGGATCATCGCCAGAAGGAATCGCAAGAGATGACCACCATCGTCCCGATCAATCCGAACCCTGACTTCACCCCGCGTCCGGGCGTGCCGGCCCCGGAGCGACTGATCGAAGGCAGTCCCGTATTCAGCACTTGGGAACAGGACAACAGCCCGGCCGGCGAAGCGAAATGGTCGAGGATCGTCACCGGCGTCTGGGAAGCCACTCCGGGCCTGACCCATTCGCTCAAGGGTGCCACTTTAGAATTCTGCCACATCCTTCAGGGACGCGCCGAAATCACCTCGGCAACGGGCGAGTCCTGGACTTTCGGTCCGGGCGATAGCTTCGTGATGCAACCGGGGTTTGTCGGGAAGTGGCGCACGATCGAGACGGTCCGCAAGATCTATGTCATCGCCCACGAGTGACCCTCGGATGACGGCTGACTCATTGACACCCGAGGCCATGCTGGCGCGGCTGGTTGCCTTTCCCAGCGTCGTCGGCCGCCCGAACGGCGAGATCGCGGACTTCATTCGCTGCTGGCTGGCCGGTCACGGTGTGGCCTGTCATGTCCTGCCCGGACCAGAGGGCGATCGGGCAAACCTGTTCGCCACCATCGGCCCGGCAGACAGGCCCGGCTACATTCTGTCGGGGCATATCGACGTTGTGCCGGCCTCCGAGCCCGGCTGGCAGGCCGATCCCTTCGTGCTGCGCGAGGATGGGGACAAGCTGATCGCGCGCGGCGCTTGCGACATGAAGGGCTTTGTTGCGGCGGCATTGGCCATGGCGCCCGAACTGTCGCGGCTGAATCTAGCGGCGCCGATCCACCTGGCGATTTCCTATGATGAAGAGGCCGGGTGTCGCGGTGTGCCGCATCTTCTGGCGGCGCTACCGGGGCTCTGCGCGCCGCCCGCCGGGGCGATCGTCGGCGAGCCGTCGTGCCTGACGCCGGTGCTGGCCCACAAGGGGAAGGCCTCCATCCGGCTGCGGGCGAAGGGGGTGGCCGGTCATTCCTCGCGCCCCGATCTGGGCACCAACGCGATCCATGCGCTGATTCCGGCTCTGGCGGCGGCCCAGAAACAGGCCGTTGCGCTGCAGACCGGGCCGCAGGATCGGCGCTTCGCGCCGCCGTGGTCCAGCCTGCAGGTCGGCACGGTCGGCGGGGGCCGCGCGCTGAACATCATTCCGGATGCCGCCGAAGCCGAACTTGAGGCCCGCGCCATTGCCGGCGTGGACCCGGCCGAACTTCTGGCACCCGTGGTGGACGTTGCCCGCGCCGTCCGGATCGAGATCGAGACCTTGTCGAGCTACCCGGCCCTGGCCCTAGCCCCCGATCATCCGCTGGCAGGTCTGATCGCCGAACTGTCAGGAAAGATCCCGCTGGGGGCCGTCAGCTATGGCACCGAAGCCGGCCTTTTTCAGGCGGCTGGCGTTCCGGCGGTGATTTGCGGTCCGGGCGATATCGCGCGCGCCCATAAGCCCGAGGAATACCTGACGAAGGACGAGCTGCACGCCGTCTGCGCCATGATGCGCCGGCTTGGAACCCGCCTCTGCGCCTGATGGCATTTTCTGCGGCCCTGTCGCCGGGCGGTGGTGAAAGCTGCCGCCCCTGCCCCGGAACAGGACGAACATGCTGCCGGGCCAGCCCTAAGCTCTCAGCGGAGGGACAGGTACACAGCTATGACCAGACCGCCCTGCCCCGCCCCCTTTCAAACCATCATAACCACGCCCTTGTACCCCAGGCATCGGACTGAACATTCGGAGCATCCATGCTGACCAAAACCTCTCTTCCCAATTCGATTATGGAGCTGGACCGCCGGCATCTCGTCCATCCGGTCTCGTCCTTTCGAGGTCATGAATCCCGTGGCGTGCGTCTCATCGCCTCGGCCAAAGGGGCCACTGTCACCGATGGCGAAGGCCGACAACTGATCGATGGCTTCGCGGGGCTCTGGTGTGTGAACGCAGGCTATGGACAGGAAAGCGTCGTCGAGGCCGCCGCGCAGCAGATGCGCGAATTGCCCTATGCGACCGGCTATTTCGATCTTGGAGCGGAAGCCCCCATCCGCCTTGCCGCGGCTCTGAGCGACCGGGCGCCGGGGGATCTGGACCATGTCTACTTCACCCTTGGCGGCTCTGACGCGGTGGACAGCACGACCCGGTTCATCCGCTACTACTGGTACGCAAAGGGACAACCCGGGCGCGATCAGTTCATTTCGGTTGCCTCAGGCTATCACGGCTCGACCAGCATGGGGGCGGGCCTGACCGCCCTGCCGCTCTTCCATGACGGCTTTGGCGTTCCATACGACTGGCAGCACAAGATTGCCTCGCATGACATGTATCGCAATCCCCTAGCCGATGATCCGCAAGCGGTGATTGCCGCCTCGGTTGCCGAACTCAGCGCAAAGGTCGAGGCGATCGGTGCGGACCGGGTCGCGGCCTTCTATCTGGAACCGATCCAGGGCTCGGGCGGCGTGCTGGTACCGCCGCCGGGCTGGATCAAGGCGATGCGTGACACCTGCACGCGACTTGGCATCCTCTTTGTAGCGGACGAGGTGATCACCGGGTTCGGCCGCACCGGCCCGCTTTTCGCCTGCGAGGACGAGGGCATCGTCCCCGACCTGATGACACTCGCCAAGGGCCTGACCTCGGGCTATCTGCCGATGGGCGCGGTGCTGATGTCGGACCATGTCTATCAGACCATTGCCGACGGCGCGGGGACCAAGGCGGTGGGCCATGGCTTCACCTATTCGGCCCATCCCGTATCGGCCGCCGTGGCCCTAGAGGTGCTGTCGCTCTACGAAGGCGGGCTGCTGGAGAACGGGCGCCACATGGGCGCACGCCTGCAAGCCGGCCTGCGCGGCCTATCCGACCATCCGCTGGTCGGAGACGTGCGCGGCCGGGGGATGCTCGCGGCGGTGGAACTGGTGACCGACAAGGCGGCAAAGACCCCGCTTCCCGCCGCCCTCCAGGCCGCAACGCGGCTTTTCGACCGCGCCTGGGAACAGGGGCTGATCATCCGGTCCTTCGCGCAGGGCGTGTTCGGCTATGCCCCGCCGCTGTGTTGCACCGCGGACGAGATCGATGCCATCGTCGAGCGTACCCGCAAGGTGCTCGACCTGACGCTGGAAGACCCCGAGATCCGCGCGGCACTGCGCTGAGGGCGCTGCTGTTGCTCCCCGTCCGAGCGCGCGGGCGCCGCCCTGCCGCGCGCGCCCGGACAGGATAGAGGCGATGGCGCGCCACCGGGAGGTCAGTCGCGATCGGCAAAAAGCCGCGTCAGGGGGATCTGCTGCCTGACGAACGGTGTCTTCATCACGACGAAGCTGAAGTACTTGTCGATCCCGACATTCCGCTCGATCATGCCTTCGATCATCGATTGATAATCGACTATGCCGGAAGTCACGAACTTGGCCAGATAATCATAGCCGCCGGACACAAGGTGGCATTCGACGCAGCTGTCGATCTTCTCAAGCGCCTCCTGAAAGCGGGCAAAGTCGATCTGCCGGTGGTTCTTCAGCGTGAACTCGGTAAAGACAGTCAACGTCTCTCCCAGGCGGGCCAGATCGATCTGCGCGGAATAGCCAGAGATGTAGCCCGCCTGCTGCAGCTTCTTAACCCGCATCAGGCACGGGGATGGCGAAAGATTCACCTCGTCGGCCAGTTCGACATTTGTGATCCGGCCGTTGCCTTGCAGCACTGCCAGTATCTTGATGTCGATCCTGTCCAATTTATAGGGAGGTGTCATGGCTATTTCCTGAAAGAGCACAAGGCTCCGCAGCTTCTCGCATTTATAGGACGCGGGCCAATTCTACATCATCCCAAATCCCGTGTGCCTTTAACAGAAAATGCTGATTGGCACGGACAATCCAGAATATCGCGCGGTGCCGGCCCGGCTAGTTTGCTAATGTCAGAGGAGCCTTGCGTGCCAGCACCGTTACATATCATCCAGACCGCGAACGCCCTGCCGCCTGCAGCCGATTGCGTGGTCATCGGCGGGGGGATCGTGGGCGTATCGGCGGCATACTGGTTGGCAAGGGCCGGACAGAAGGTCGTTCTTCTCGAGAAGGGCTCCGTCGGGGCCGAGCAGTCCAGCCGCAACTGGGGCTGGTGCCGCCAGCAGAACCGCGACGCCCGCGAACTGCCGCTGTCGACGCGCAGTCTCGCCCTGTGGGAGGACATGGGGGCCGATATCGGCGACTCCCTGGGTTTTTCGCGCTGCGGGTTGCTCTACCTCTCGAACGACGAAGCCGAGATCGAGGGCTGGGCCAAATGGGGCCGGTTCGCGCGGGGCGTCGGCGTTGACACGCGCATGCTGACGTCGGCCGAAGCCGGGCAACGCGGCAAGGCAACGCAGCAGCGCTGGCTGGGGGGTGTCTGGTCCCCGACCGACGGCATTGCCGATCCGTCCCGCGCCGCCCCGATGATCGCGCGCGGCATCCAGAAACACGGCGGCCACGTCGTGCAGAATTGCGCCGCCCGCGGGCTGGAGCTCGAGGCCGGCCACGTCGCCGCAGTCATCACCGAGAGCGGCGTGATCCGCACGCCGCTGGTCGTCCTCGCAGGCGGGGCCTGGGCGGGAAGCTTCCTTCATCAGCTGGGGATCTTCTTCCCGCAGGCCTCGGCACGCAGTTCGGTCCTGTCGATCGGACCCGGCGCCAAGGGCCTTCCCGGCGCCCTCTACACCTCGGGAGTTGCAGTGACGCAGCGTGCGGACGGTGGGCATACGCTGGCGATTTCAGGTCGGGCCAATCTGGACCCGACCCAGGGAGCGCTGGCAGGGATGCGGCATTTCCTGCCGATGTTTGCCAAGCGGTGGCGGTCGCTGCGCCCCGGCGGCCTGCAGGCATGGAGGGCCGGGTTCGAAACGCGCAGCCGTTGGACCATGGACCGGCCGACGCCGATGGAGCGGACACGCATTCTCGATCCACGGCCCTCGCCCCGGCTCGTCGCGCAAACACTTGCCCGCGCCCGCGCCCTGGTGCCAGGCCTGCGTGATATCCCCATGAAGGCGGCCTGGTCCGGCTACATCGACAGCACCCCCGACGGCGTTCCAGTGATCGATGCCGACATCGGCATTCCCGGTCTGGTGCTGGCAGCCGGGCTGTCGGGCCACGGCTTCGGCATCGGGCCGGGGGTCGGCCATCTGGTTGCCGATCTTGTCCTGGCCCGTCCACCGATAACCGAGACGAAGGAGTATCGGCTGGCCAGGTTCGGCCAGAGCCAATGGGGAAAGGTTTCCGGATTCTGACCCCTGCCGCCCCAGGGCGACGCGGCGGGTCTGGACGGCGGGAGAGGCTGAAACCGCCGGGGCCACCGGTGTGATCCCGGCCAACAGTCAATCGACGAAATCGCGACAGCAAGTCTGGCCGCGTTGGAGGAAAATGATGAAGCTGCAAGACCGCGACCTGTTTCGCAACGCCGCCCTGATTGATGGTCAGTGGCTGGCACGTGTTGAGCTGGATGTGACCAATCCGGCCACGGGCGAGGTGTTGGGGCAACTGCCCGACTGCACCGCCGACGAGACGAACGCCGCCATCGCCGCCGCCGCGCGGGCAATGGAGGACTGGCGCGCCCGCACCCACGTGCAACGCGCCGACACCCTGATGCGCTGGTATCAGCTGATGCTGGAAAACACCGAGGATCTGGCGCGAATCCTGACCGCCGAACAGGGCAAGCCGCTGGACGAAGCCCGCGCCGAAGTGGCCTATGGCGCCAGCTTCGTGCGCTGGTTCGCCGAAGAAGCACGGCGGATCAACGGCAAGATCATCCCCTCGCCCGTGGCCGGAAAGAAGATCCTGGCAATGAAAGAGCCGGTCGGCGTCTGCGCCATCATCACGCCCTGGAACTTTCCCATCGCCATGATCACCCGAAAGGTGGCGCCCGGTCTAGCGGCAGGCTGCACGATGGTGGTCAAGCCCTCAGACCTCACCCCCTATTCGGCGCTGGCGCTCGGGGTTCTGGCCGCGCGCGCCGGGCTTCCGGCGGGCGTTCTGAACATCCTCACCGGACGGCCCGAGGCCATCGGCGCAAGTTTGACTGCAAGTCCCGTGGTCCGCAAGCTCAGCTTCACCGGATCGACCCGGGTCGGCGCGCTGCTGGCGGAGCAATGCGCCCCAACGCTGAAGCGGTTGAGCCTGGAGCTGGGCGGAAATGCGCCCTTCGTGGTCTTCGATGACGCGGATTTGGAGGCGGCGGTCGACGGCACAATGGTGTCCAAATTCCGCAACGGCGGGCAGACCTGCGTCTGCGCCAACCGGATAATGGTGCAGTCGGGCATTCACGATGCCTTTGTCGCAAAGCTGGCTGCGAAGGTGGACGGCTTGAAGGTCGGTCAGGGAACCGAACCGGACGTTGCGATCGGGCCGATGATCAACGCCGCCGCGATCGACAAGATCAACGCCCATGTTTCCGATGCGCTGAGCAAGGGCGCGACCCGCGCCACCCGGGCCCGCAATCTGCCGGCGCAATACGCCGATCCGGTGGTTCTGACAGGCGCCCGACCCGACATGCGCCTTGCGGGCGAAGAGACCTTCGGCCCTGTGGCCCCGATTTTCCGTTTCGAGACCGAAGCTGAGGCCCTCGCGCTGGCAAACGGCACACCCTTCGGTCTGGCCGCCTATTTCTACACCAGCGACATGTCCCGAGCCTTCCGCTTTGCCGAGGCGCTGGAATTCGGAATGGTCGGCCTTAATACGGGCGCGCTCAGCCACGAGGTTTCGCCGTTCGGCGGCGTGAAGGCATCGGGCCTCGGGCGGGAGGGCGCGCAAGAGGGGATCGAGGAATACCTTGAAACCAAAGCCTTTCATTTCGGCGGTTTGTAGGATCACCGCGCGCCCCGGGTCATGCTCAACCGGTTCAAGGCCATATCGCCGCACACCGGCACCAGCGGCAGTAATCCGACACCCACTCCCCAGGCCCCGCATCGATCATCAGGACATAACAATCCGGTGGTCGGAGGCAACGCGGCCTTAGCGCCCGGGGCAGCAGGCTTCACGGTTGTCGCCGCGGCGCTGGTTGGCCGCATCCAATCGACCGGCCCGGAGGTAGTCGATCGACTTGAGACCACCTTGCGGCTGTGACGACCAGGGTGGCGCGCAGGCAAGAGGCGCGGCTTATTTCATGGTGGCGCAGGCCGCGCCACAGTCCCCCGCCAAC
>JARRQH010000128.1:0-9486 GCA_037381985.1 Pseudolabrys sp. | reverse complement strand
CGACGAGGAAAGCCTCGGCGAACTCTTGATGCATTTCATGCTGGAAACCATCATCGCCGCGCACCTGCTCGGCATTGACGCCTTTGACCAGCCGGCGGTGGAAGAGGGCAAGGTACTGGCGAAGAAGTACTTGATGGGTTGAGCCAATGCCGGCTTACGTTATCTCCGAAGTCAAATTTCTCGATTCCGACCTGATCGATCGCTACCGTCCGCTGGCGGCGGCATCGATCGAGAAATATGGCGGTCGCTACATCGTCCGTGGCGGACCGGTCGAGCTGGTTGAAGGCGAGCGGGATTCGGAGAGGCGGCTCGTGGTGGTCGAGTTTTCGACCATGGCGCGGGCGCGCGAATGGTACGCCTCGCCCGACTACGCCGAGGCCCTGAAGGTCCGCAACGCGGGGGTGCTGGAGCGCACCCTGGTGTTCGTGGAAGGCGTCTGAGCGCCGCCGGATCGTGATCTCGGTTCGCCGAGACAGTTCGACGGTCCCGGGCTAAGGTGCGCGCCGCCATGCTCCGCGTTACCGACATCATTTCAATCGACGACTCCGAGCTCGAGGAAAGCTTCGTGCGGTCCTCCGGGCCGGGCGGGCAGAACGTCAACAAGGTATCGAGCGCGGTGCAGTTGCGCTTCGACGCGCGCGGCTCGCCCTCGCTGCCCAACGATGTCGCCATCCGCCTGATGCGGCTTGCCGGCAGCCGGCTGACCAAGGAAGGCGTCATCGTCATCGTGGCGCAGAACTACCGCGATCAGGCCCGCAACCGGGCCGAGGCGCGTGAGCGTCTGGTCGAGCTGATCCGGGAGGCGGCAGTCAAGCCCACCCCGCGCCGCGCCACCAAGCCGACCAAGGCCGCCAAAAAACGCCGGCTGGAGGGCAAGAAGCGGCGCGGCGATATCAAGAAAATGCGCAGCGGCAAGGGGGTTGACTGAGCGGTTCGACTGAATAGCGGGGGTAGGAGGCCGCGCGGCCTTACGGCCGCCCCGCCTGCGGCGCTAAGCTCCAGGGACCGAATCGCCCGTTTTCCCTCTCCCGGTGCGCGGGAAGAGGTGAAGGAAGAAAGATGCCCGTCCGCCAGCTCCCCGAAACCATCATCAACCGCATCGCCGCCGGCGAGGTGGTCGAGCGCCCGGCGAGCGTGGTCAAGGAACTGGTCGAAAACGCGCTCGACGCCGGGTCGAGCCGCATCGAGGTGCTGACAGACGGTGGCGGGCGGCGGCTGATCCGCGTCACCGACAACGGTGCCGGCATGACCCGCGCCGACCTTGAACCCACCACGCGTCGGAGCCGAACGCCTGGGCGATCACGGTCGATGCCGGCGCGGCCTCGGCCATCAAACCCGCCGCGCTGGGGCAGGGCACCACGGTCGAGGTGCGCGACCTGTTCTATGCCACGCCCGCGCGGCTCAAGTTCCTGAAGACCGATCGCAGCGAGGCGGACGCCGTGCGCGAGGTGGTGCGCCGGCTGGCCATGAGCCGGCCCGACGTCACCTTCGTGTTGGCCGGCGAGGAGCGCGCGCCGGTCACCTGGAACGCGGCGCCCGATGGCGATCGCCTGGTGCGCCTGGGCGATATTCTTGGCCAGGACTTCCGCACGAATGCGATTGCCATCGACGCTGAGCGCGAGGGCGTGACTCTTTCCGGCTTCGCCGCCCTGCCGACGCTGTCGCGCGCCAATTCGCTCGGGCAATACCTGTTCGTCAACGGCCGCCCGGTGCGCGACAAGGTACTGGTCGGCGCCGTGCGCGCGGCTTACGCCGACTATCTGCCGCGCGACCGCCATCCGGTGCTGGCGCTGTTCGTCACGCTCGGCGCACGCGAGGTCGACGTCAACGTGCATCCGGCCAAGACCGAAGTGCGCTTCCGCGACGGCGGGCTGGTGCGCGGGCTGATCGTGCGCGCTTTGAAAGAAGCGCTGGAACGCGAAGGCCAGCGCGCGGCCTCGACCGGCGGCGGCGCCACCATCGCCGCCTTCCGGCCGCGCCAAGGTGCTTATGAGGCGCCGCGTGGCGGCTATGACTGGCGGCGCTCGCCTGCGCGGCCGGCGCCTTACGTCGCGCCGCGCGGCGGCTTCGGTTTCGCGGAAGCGGCCCAAGCCGCCTTCGATGTCGGCGCGCCGTCGGCCGATGCGCGCGCCGATGTCGCCGAAGTGGCACCCGAACTGCTCGACCGTCCGCTCGGCGCCGCGCGCGCGCAATTGCACGAGACTTACATCGTGTCGCAGACCAGCGACGGGTTGGTCGTGGTCGACCAGCACGCGGCGCACGAGCGCATCGTCTACGAGCGCCTGAAGGCGGCGCTGGAAGCGTCCGGCGTGGCGCGGCAGATCCTGCTCATCCCCGAGATCGTCGAACTTGACGAGGCCGATGCCGCGCGGCTGGTGGCGCGCGCGGATGAATTGGCGTGCTTCGGGCTGGCGCTTGAATCCTTCGGCCCTGGTGCGGTGGCGGTGCGCGAGACGCCGTCGCTGCTGGGCGAGGTTGACGCGCAGGGTCTAGTGCGCGATCTCGCCGAGCACATGGCGGAATGGGACGACTCGTTGCCGCTCGAGCGCCGGCTGATGCACGTCGCCGCCACCATGGCCTGCCACGGCTCGGTGCGCGCCGGTCGCCGCCTCAAGCCGGAAGAAATGAACGCGCTCCTGCGCGAGATGGAAGCCGTGCCCAATTCCGGCCAGTGCAACCACGGCCGGCCGACCTATGTTGAGTTGAAGCTGGGCGATATCGAAAGGTTGTTCGGAAGGAAGTAATTTCTGTTGTCGTCCCCGCGAAGGCGGGACCCAGTAACCCCGGTCTTTCGAGAAGACGACGGCTTGCGTTTGCTGGATCACCCGCTTTCGCGGGTGATGGCGGTCAGTGGCATCTGAGAAACGTCAGCTCCGTATCGTCGTAATCGCGCCGCTCCAGTTCGTCGAAACCCTCCGGCGCGGTGAACCCGGCATCCGCCGCTTCCTCGACGACAATCAACGCCTCCGGCTTCAGCCAGCGGCCGTCGCGCGCAGAGACAAGCGCTTTCTCCGCCAGCCCCTTGCCGTAGGGCGGATCGAGGAAGACGAGCGAGAACGGCTCGACCGGATGCGCCGGTCCGAGCTTGGTGGCGTCGCGGCGGAAGATGCGGGTGACGCCGCCCAAGCCCAGCGTCTCCGTATTCTGGCGCAGCGCCGCGCGCGCCGCGACGCCGTCATCGACGAACAGCACGAAGGCCGCGCCGCGCGACACCGCCTCGAAGCCGAGGGCGCCGGTGCCGGCGAACAGGTCGAGCACCCGCGCGCCGGTGACCGGATCGCCGTAGCCGTGTATGAGGATGTTGAACAGCGACTCGCGCAAGCGGTCGCTGGTCGGGCGCACCGCGTCCGACTTCGGCCCGGCGATGGGGCGCGAGCGCAGGCGTCCGCCAACAACTCTCATTGGTTTTTCTTTCTGCGCATGATCTGATCCGAAAACCTGTTCCCACCCCGGGTCAAGCCCGGGACAGGCTTTTTCAGGATCATGCGCGGGGCTTTGGCCTGGATGGCCGCGGCCCGCCCGAACGATCGGCGCGGCGGCGCTTGCGGGCGTTGAATTTCTTTTGCATCGGGCGGTCGCGCTCTTGGCTCTTGCCGTCATCCTGAGGTGTGCGGCCTGGCCGCGCGTCGGAGGGCGACCGCCCGTCACCCTTCGCGGCAGGCTTCCAGCGTGGATCGGGGCGGCGGGCCGAAGCGGGTTCGTCCTCCAGCGGCCCTTCGAAATCCGCGTTGGCCGCCTTGGCGATCTCCGGCCCAAGAACTTTGCGCAATTCCGGCGTCTCGAACTCTTTGACCGCGCCTTCTTTCAACGCGCCCAGCTCGAACGGCCCGTAGGACAAGCGGATCAGCCGGTTCACCTTCAGGCCGAGGTGCTCCAGAACCTTGCGCACCTCGCGGTTCTTGCCTTCCTTGATGGCGAAGGTGAGCCAGACGTTGGCGCCCTGTTCGCGGTCGAGGGTGGCTTCGATCGGCCCGTAACGCACGCCGGCAATCGTCACACCGTTCTTCAGCGTATCGAGCGCGTTCTGGGTTACTCGCCCCAAAGCGCGCACGCGGTAGGTGCGCAGCCAGCCGGTCGCCGGCAATTCCAGCACGCGCGCCAGGCCGCCGTCGTTGGTGAGCAGCAGCAGGCCCTCGGTGTTGATGTCGAGTCGCCCGATGCTGATCACCCGCGGCATGTGCTTGGGCAGCGCGCGGAACAGGGTGTCGCGTCCCTGCGGGTCGGCGTGCGTCGTCACCAGCCCGCGCGGCTTGTGGTAGAGGAAGAGCCGCGTGCGCCCTCGCCCGGGCAAGGGGGTGCCGTCGACGGCGATGCGCTCGCGGGCCCCGACGTTCAGCGCGGCCGAGGCGATGACCGCGCCGTTCACCGCCACCCGGCCGGCGGCGATCCAGGCTTCCGCCTCGCGCCGCGAACCGAGCCCGGCGCGGGCGATCACCTTGGCGATGCGCTCGCCGTTTTTGGCGTCGCCAGATTTGTCTTGTTTCCCTTTTTCGGGCATGAGCAGCATTTATGGCATCGCCCTCGTTCATGCAAATGGCCCTGGAGGAAGCCCGCGCGGCGGAAGCGCGCGGCGAGGTGCCGGTCGGCTGCGTCATTGTGCGCAGCGGAGAAGTGATCGCGCGCGCCGGCAACCGCACGCTCGCCGACAAGGACCCGACGGCGCACGCCGAGCTGCTCGCCATCCGCGCGGCTGCGGCGTCGCTCGGCTCGGAACGCCTGATGGATTGCGATCTCTACGTGACGCTGGAGCCCTGCACCATGTGCGCGGCGGCGATGTCGTTCGCCCGCATCCGCCGGCTCTATTTCGGCGCCGCCGATCCCAAGGGCGGCGCGGTCGAGCATGGCGTGCGCTTCTTCGCGGCGCCCACCTGCCATCACCGGCCGGACGTCTATGGCGGCATCCATGAGAGCGAAAGCGCCGCCCTGCTGAGGGATTTTTTCGGCGCGCGGCGCGCATGAACCGTTTTTGGCCGGGGCAAGCCCCGGCCGCGTTTCGTTTAAGACGTTGTCGCCGTGCCTTACGCCGACTTGTCGACCAACTTGCCCATGCCCGGCGGCGGGGGCGGCTTCTGGGTCACCGGCTCCGACGTGAACGCCGCGTTCTCGCGTGCGCGATCCTGCGAGGACGGCGGCGTCGACTTCGACGACGTGGCTGTCTGCGGTTCGATCATCTGAATGCCGATACTACTGACGCTCATGCGTGATACTCGCTTACGTACGAGCGAGGGTATACTCGGTTACGTACGGGCGAGAGTGTACCGGTGAGGTGTCAACGCAACGCGAGGCCCGGTTGTGAAATCGGGGTGGTATTGGAAACCACTTGTTGACTCTGTTTCGCCGCGTCCCGCGTGGGCGGGGAGAGGGAAAAGACCTACGCCTGCTTGGCGAAGTCCCACGCCGTGCGTGCAAGCGGCCTGATCATATCCGCTTTCGCTGGCGCATGCTCCGAGGTTGCGGTGCCGTCGCGGACGCGGCCGATAATGCCCTGCAGGATGGCGGCGATGCGGAAGAAGTTATAGGCGAGATAGACTGCGAGATAGGGCCGCGGATCGAGCCCGGTGCGCGCCACATAGCTATCGACGTAATCGCTCATGGACGGAATGCCGAGCGCCTCGAGGTCGTGGCCAGCGAGCGTCGCGGTGCCGGCCGCGCTGTCCGAATGCGGCATGTGCCAGGCCATCAGGTGATAGCTGAAATCGGCGAGCGGATCGCCGAGTGTCGACAGCTCCCAATCGAGTACCGCGATGACCTTGGGCGCATCCTTGGCAACGATCAGGTTGTCGATCCGGTAATCGCCGTGCACCACGCGGATCGACCCCGTGGGCGGCACGTGTTGCGGCAGCCAGTCGATCAGCCGCTCCATCTCCTCGATCTTTTCGGTCTCGGAGGCGCGGTACTGCTTCGACCAGCGGGCGACCTGGCGCGCCACGTAGTTCTCGCCCTTGCCGAAATCGCCCAACCCGATCTGCGCGGGGTCGAAGCTGTGCAGCCTGGCGATGGTGTCGTTCATTGCGTTGTAGACAGCGGTACGTTCGGCAACGTTCGAGCCCGGCATCTGCGGCTCCCAGAACACGCGGCCGTCGGCGAAGTCCATGACATAGAACGGCGTGCCGGCCACCGTTTCGTCGGCGCAATAGGCGAACGGCTTGGCGACCGGGAAGCCTTGCGCGGCGAGCGCACTGATGACGCGGTACTCGCGGTCGACCGCGTGCGCCGACGGCAGCAGTTTGCCGGGCGGTTTCCGCCGCAGCACGTAACCATGTCCCGGCGTTTCCAGGAGATACGTTGGGTTTGATTGTCCACCCTTGAACTGCCTGACTGTCAGCGGTCCGGCGAAGCCTTCAACGTTCGCAGCCAGATAAGTTTCGAGCCGCGCCGCATCGATGCGGAGCGCCGCACTCACTTCCTTGGTGCCGGAAAAGGCTTGCTGGCGGTCTACGGTGCTCATGGCCCGCGCGTTGCTACTTCTTCATCTCGAACGAAATCGGCGCATCGGCGTAAATCTTATAGGTTTGCGTCTTCGGCTTATCCTGATCCTCGTCCTTGACGTAGCGGATCGAGCTCTGCCCCTGCAGCGCACGCGGCAGGATCATGACCCGAATGAAGCGGGTGGGGTGGTCGGCGGCAGCCTGCGCGAACACGGGATCGGGCCCGGTCTCGTACCATGCCGCGCCCGGCCCGTAGGACGTCGAGTGCCCGTGGGTGTCGATGCGCAAAGCCCCTTCGATCACGCAGCGGATGCCCGGTCCCTGGTGCACGTGGGTATAGGCGCAGCCGCCCGGCGGGAACGAGACGCTGTCGCCGCGCATCAGCAACTCGCCCTTGGGGATGGTCTCGAGGAAGGCGGTCAGCTTCTCGTGCGTCATCATGCCGGGCGCGGCGGCGACCGTACTGCCCTGGTCGCCGCGGGTCAGCTCCCAGCGCCAGCAGGTGACGCCGTGCGGCCCCGGCTTGATAGTGACGGCGCGCTCGCCCTGCCAGGATTCGCCGTCGCTCAGGCTTTCCTCGCCGATCATGGCGCTGCCGTGCACGATGAAGATGAAGCGCGGCAGCGGCTGCAGGCTGAATTCGACGGTCTCGGCGTTGGAAAGCACGTCTTCATAGAGTCGAAGCACGGGATGCATCAGGGTCTCCTGCCGTCAGGCGGCGCCGAAGAAGTCGGCGAGCGCGCGGGCGGTGTCGTCGGGGTTTTCCTCGGGGAGGAAGTGGCCTGAGTCAATCGGGGCCCCTTGCGCCTGCGGCGCCCATTGCCGCCATAGCGGCAGCGGCCCGCCGGTCTCGCTCGGGATGCCGCTCGCGCCCCACAGCGCCAGCAGTGGGCATGAAATCGTCTTGCCGGCCTTGCGGTCGGCCTCGTCGTTGGTGAAGTCGGCGGCTTGGCCGGCGCGGTAGTCCTCGCACATGGCGTGGATGCGCGCGGCTTCCGAGAACGCGGCGCGGTAGTGATCGAGCGCGCGCGGGTCGAAGGCAGAGAGGTCCTTGGCCTTGGTCCAGCTCGCCATCTTCCATTCGAGATAGTCGACCGGCGCCTTCTCGATCAGCATTTCCGGCAGCGGCACCGGCTGCGCCAGGAACGGCCAATGCCAGACCTCCATGGCCATGTTGCGGTCCATGCCCATCCACATGTCGTAGGTGGTGACGATGTCGAGCGTCGCCAGGCGCGTGACGCGTTCGGGATGGTCGAGCGCGAGGCGATAGGCGACGCGCCCGCCGCGGTCGTGGCCGGCAAGATGAAAGCGCTCGTGGCCGAGCGTGTCCATGATCTCGACCATCACGCGCGCCATCGAGCGCTTGTCGTAGGGCGCGTGGTCGCTGTCGGCCTCCGGCACCGCCGACCAGCCGTAGCCGGGCAGGTCCGGGATCACCAGCGAGAAGCGTGTCGCAAGCGCCGGCGCCACCTTGTGCCACATCGCGTTGGTCTGCGGGTAGCCGTGCAGCAGCAACAGCGGCGGCCCGCTGCCGCCCGTGCGCGTAAACATCTTGCCAATGGCGGTGTCGATCCAGAGGCTGTCGAAACCGGGATAGAGGTCGGCGAGGTCGGGCATGGGGGCCTCATAGGTGAGCGGCAACCACAGTATGTCATGCCCCGCGCAGGCGGGGCATCCAGTAATCGCAGCGCCCTCAGTGTTTACTGGATCGCCCGCCTTCGCGGGCGATGACAGCCAGTGGACTACTTCTCCCGCTCGACCGCCCGCCAGCCGATGTCGCGGCGGCAGAAGCCCTCCGGCCAGGTGATGCGGTCGATGGCTTCGTAGGCGCGCCCTTGAGCCTCGCGCACGGTTTTTCCCAATGCGCAAACGTTCAGGACGCGGCCGCCGTTCGCCAGGATGCGGTCGCCGTCGGCTTTGGTGCCGGCGTGAAAGATTTCGACACCCTCGACTTGCGCCGCTTCGTCGAGCCCCGCGATCACCGAGCCCTTGGCGTAGGAACCGGGATAGCCCTTGGTCGCCATCACCACGGTGAGCGCGGGTTCCGGAACCCAGCGCAGGTCGAAGCTCTTCAGTTGGCCGTCGCAAGCGGCAACCATCGCCGGCACCAGGTCCGACATCATCCGCAGCATCAACACCTGGCACTCCGGGTCGCCGAAGCGCACGTTGTATTCGATGAGCTGCGGGCCGTCCTTGGTGATCATCAGCCCGGCATAGAGCACGCCCTTATACGGCGCGCCGGCTTTCTTGAGCGCCGCGACCGTCGGCAGCACGATTTCGTCCATCACGCGCTGACTCATCTCGGGCGTCATGATCGGCGCCGGCGAATAGGCGCCCATGCCGCCAGTGTTGGGGCCGGTATCGTCGTCGCCGACGCGCTTGTGATCCTGCGCCGACGCCAAGGGCAGCGCGGTCTCGCCGTCGCACAGCGCGAAGAACGACGCTTCCTCGCCGACCAGACAATCCTCGATGACGATCTCCCAGGCGCGCTCGCCCAAGCCCCCGTCGAGCATCATGTCGATGGCGGCTTCGGCTTCGTCGATCGTCTGCGCCACCACCACGCCCTTGCCGGCGGCAAGCCCGTCCGCTTTCACCACGATGGGTGCGCCGTGCGCGCGCACATAATCCTTCGCAGCGTCCGCGCCTTTGAAACGCTGGTAAGCCGCAGTCGGGATATTGTTGGCCTTGCACAGATCTTTGGTGAAGCCCTTGGAGCCTTCGAGCCGCGCCGCCCATTTGGTGGGGCCGAAGGCCTTGATGCCGGCGGCTTCCAGATCGTCGACGATGCCGGCGCACAGTGGCGCCTCCGGGCCGACCACCACCAGGCCGATATTCTTGTCCTTGCAGAACGCGATCACCGTGCCGTGGTCGGCGGCGTTAAGGCTCACGCATTCGGCCTCGCGCGCGATGCCGGCGTTGCCGGGCGCGCAGTAGAGCGTTTCCGTCAGGGGGCTGGCGGCGATCTTCCAGGCGAGCGCATGCTCGCGGCCGCCGGAACCGAGGATGAGAATGTTCATAGTGTTTCCGCCCGCTTCCAGAGTGGGTTAGCGGGCGGGGG
>JARRQH010000127.1:0-8223 GCA_037381985.1 Pseudolabrys sp. | reverse complement strand
ACGTCGCGCGAGGCAATCAGCTCGGCGCGCAAGGCATCGTCCGACACCTTCGCCAACGCCATCAGCTCATCGACATAGGCCGGATCGTTCTCGGCATAGAGATCGAGCGAGGCGCCGGGCTCGTAGGCCGGTGCCGCGCCGTCGAAGCCGAGCGCCAGATGCACGGTTTCCTTGTCCGAGCGCGAGGAATTGAGGTTCACGTGCTCGACGACTTCCGCTTCGACGATATCGCTCGCGGTGGCCGGCGCCTTGTGGGTGAAATCCACTTCAATGACGCGGCCGCGCCCGTCATCCGCCGGCGCCAGCGCTTTAAGCGCGCCGCCGATCCAGGTCGCCGCCGGTTCCGCGAAATCGAGATCGCAGTCGACGCGCTCGACCGCGCGCTTGGCGCCGAGCGCCTCGAGCCGCGCGTCGATCGCCTTGCCGATGGCGCAGAATTCCGCATAGGCCATATCGCCCAGCGCCAGCACGCCGAACTCGACGCCGTCGAGGCGCGGTGCGCCCTCACCCATCAGTTCGTTGTAGACGCGCACGGCGCGCGCCGGCGGCTCGCCCTCGCCCCAGGTCGCGGCGATGACCACGAGCCGCTTGGCCTTGGCGAGATCGCTCAATTCCAGGTTGGCCATGTCGACGACGCGCGGCCTAAAGCCGAGCTTGCGCGCCTGCTTGGCCATGTCGCCGGCGAGCGCTTCCGAGTTGCCGGACTCGCTGGCGAACAGGATCGTCAGCGGTTCGGCCGCGCGCGGCGCCTCCGCGGACTGCTGCTCGTCGGCGGCGCCGTGCTCGATGCCGGCGAGAAAGCCGGCAAGCCAGGCGCGCTGCACTGGGCTCGCCGGCGCCACGACGCGGTTCAGGAGCGCGATCTCCTCCTCGGCAAAGGGAGCGGACTTCGGGATCGGGATCATGCTTTACGGCCCACGCGGGATGACCAAGGTGAGCCCTCAAATAGAAGCTTATTCTGCCCGGCCGCAATAAGTGCCGGAAAATAAGAAGATAATTCCCGCATCGCTGGCCCGGGGCCGCAACAATGTCCTGCCACCGCCGCGCTTCAGAGAACGTCGGCGCTACGCCCGGACGCCGGGTCGCGCCTTGCTCAGGGACATTTTACCGGCACGCGGGCGCCCGCTATAACGCAGCCGGCTTTCGCAACGAGGAGCTTCGGGACACGTGACGTCATTCGTTTTTCGCCGGCAATTGACGATCGAATGGGGTCACTGCGATCCGGCGGGCATCGTGTTCAATCCCCGCTTTTTCGAATTCTTCGACACCAGCACCTGGCTGTTGTTCGAAGCGGCGCTCGGCGTCGCGCCGCCCGACCTCGCCAGCACGTTCAATATCATGGGCATCCCGCTGGTCGACGCGCGCGCCGAATTCCGCAAGCCCGCCAAATTCGGCGACACCATCGAGATCGCCTCGCGGGTGTCCGAATTCCGCCGCTCCAGCTTCGACGTCGAACACCGCATCAGCGTCAACGGCGAGTCCGCCATCGAGGGTGGCGAGACGCGGGTGTGGGCGGCGCGCGACAAGGACAACCCCGAAAAGATCGGCGCCGTCGCCATTCCCGCCGACGTCATCGCCAAATTCGGATAGAGATGAGTCGCCATACCGGCCAGGGACGGTATCCTGGCGCTTCATCGAAGCATCGTCACGCGCGCAATCACGTTTAGAAATCCTGCGCGAGACACGCATGGCGCAGCCAGCGTCGCGTCTTGCTGCAATCTTGAACTATTCCGTCTTCGAAAGGCCCTTCGAGGCCCACACTTGTGACGCAATGAATCCGAACCCTGCGCTCGCATTTCCGCGGGATGAACACAGGGGGACGCGTACATGTCACCGCAAGTCCTGGGGCCAGTACGGCCCATCGCACTGCTCGGCATATTTCTCGTTTCGACTGCGGGTGCCGGCCTGACGACGCAGGCAGCTCATGCAACAGAATGCCTGACAGCGCCCAAAGCTCACACACCGAAAGGCGGCCACTGGTACTACCGGACGGATCGCGTCCACCATCGCAAGTGCTGGTATCTGCGCGTGGGCGACCAGACGGTTCAGCCATCTGCGGCGGCAACCCGACCCGATGCGGCACCCGCTACCGACGTCGCGCCGGCGGCCGCAACGTCCGCTCCCGCCAAGAAAGATGCCGACAGCGTCTGGTCCGCACCGCCGGCCAGTCCGCAAACGGCGGTGATCGGCGGCGCGACGGACGAAGCGCAACCGAGCGACCCGAACGCGACCGCTGCGCCGCAGGCCGAAGCCTCTCCCGAGGCGACGCCGAATGCGCCAGCAGGTCCAACGTCCGCATCGCCACAGCAGAGCGATCAGACAGCGGACACAACTCCCGCAGCCGACACCGTGTTGCGCGATCAACCGGCCCGCGCGGAAACAACCGCCGCGCCGGTTCAACCGCAGGCAACCGTAGGGACGAAAGATACCGCCGCCGCAGGCACCGCGGCAGCGCGCGCGGCAAACACCGACCCAGCGAACACGGACAATCCGGCTTCAAAGGCGTTCGCCTCCGCCACGACACCACTCGGCCTGTTGCTGATTGTCGCGCTCGCGCTGGCCTTGACCGGAATTCTGTATCGCGTGCTGCTCAAGGTGCTCGCCATGCGCGGCCCTCGCGTCATCATCGATCGGTCCGCCGACGATTGGCGCGAAGAACGTTACGAGGAGGCCCCCACCGTGCCGCGGCAGCAGGCGACCGAGAAGCTGGCGCCCTCACTAGCGCCGCCCATCGCCGAGATGAAATTCCGCTATCCGCGCGTGACCGGCGATGCGCGGCTGCGCGAGCCGCCTGGCAGTCGCATCGTGCCGGCCAAGCCAAACGGAAAGCACGACGAGCGCCTGACGGCCCTGATGCGCGACCTCGATCAGTTGCTGCTGCAGACGCGCAACGGCAAGTGACGACGAATACGGCGGACACTGCGGGGGCAAGACAGCCCGCGCCGTGTCCGTAGGAGGTGAGGCTGCTTACGCGTCCTCGATCTTCACGTATTCGAAGTCGCCCGGCTTGTTGTCGATGCCGACCTTGGGCGGCGCGATCCAGTTCGCGTATTTGCCGACCTCGAACTGCGGCTGCATCAGGCTCTCGATGAAGTCCTTGTCCGCTTCCGACGGCAGGAAGTCGGTGCGCTTGTGCGTCCACTCGGCGGGCGTGAGGATCTTGCCGTCGACGTCGGCATTGGTGCGCGAGAACTCGCCGATGTGGCGGTGGAACGCCACGTGCGGCAGCTTGATCTCGAACGGAATGCCGAACTCCTCGATCACCTTGTTCCAGCGATCGACGCCGGCCTGGCAGTCGGCGACATAGTCGTCGCGCAGCCGCATGTTGAGTGCGGAGAGTGCCGGCGCGTCGTCCAGCTTGATCTCGCCGTCCATGAAGCGCAGCACCGGATAATTGCCGCTCTCGAGCTCGTGGTCGTCCTTGAGACGGTCCTCGCGGTAGCGGCCCTTGAGGCCGGCGTGGAAGGCGTTGGCGGCGTTGGTCGAGATCTCGTTACCGAACAGGTCCAGCGTCAATGAGAAGTGCAGATTCGCCTTCTTCTGCACGGTCGGCAGGTCGATGACGCCGAGCTTGCGGATCTTGTCGACCTCGTAGGGGTCGGTGATGCCCGCTTCCTTCATCGCCTCGCAAGTGCGCTGGATGACGCGGGTGACACCGGTTTCGCCCACGAACATGTGGTGCGCCTCTTCCGTCAGCATGAAGCGGCAGGTGCGCGACAGCGGATCGAAGCCCGACTGCGCCAGCGACTCGAGCTGCATCTTGCCGTCGCGGTCGGTGAAGTAGGTGAACATGAAGAACGATAGCCAGTCCGGCGTCTTCTCGTTGAAGGCGCCGAGCATGCGCGGCGTGTCGGGATCGCCGGAGCGGCGCTCGAGCAGCGCTTCGGCTTCCTCGCGGCCGTCGGTGCCGAAGTATTTCTGCAGCAGGTAGACCATCGCCCACAGATGGCGCCCCTCCTCCACGTTGACCTGGAACAGGTTGCGCATGTCGTAGAGCGAAGGCGCGGTCTTGCCGAGATGGCGCTGCTGCTCGACCGAGGCCGGCTCGGTGTCGCCCTGGATGGTGATCAGGCGGCGCAGCATGGCGCGGTATTCGCCGGGCACCTCCTGCCATGCGGCCTCGCCTTTGTGGCTGCCGAAGGGGATCTTGCGCTCCTCGCGCTGCGGCGCCAGCAGGATGCCCCAGCGGTATTCGGGCATGCGCACGTAGTCGAACTTGGCCCAGCCCTTGGGATCGACGCCCACGGCAGTGCGCAGATAAACCAGCGCGTTCTGGAAACCTTCCGGCCCCATGTCCATCCACCAGCCGATATAGCCGGGGTGCCATTTCTCCAGCGCGCGCTTGACCCGCACGTCATCGCCGAGACGGACGTTGTTGGGGATCAGCCCGTCGTAGTCGACTGCGTCAATTGCCATTGGTATTCCTCCAGTCGTTTCCCGCGCGTGGGCGCGGTCGCGCATCGCGCGCCTAGACTCGTTCTCTGTTGTAGGTCGGAGACACGCCCGAGCCGTAAAGCTTGAGCGCGCCCTGCTCGCCGATGGCGTTGGGCCGCTGGAAGATCCAGTTCTGCCAGGCGGTCAAACGGCCGAAGATCTTGGTTTCCATGGTTTCGGGCCCGCCGAAACGCAGGTTCGCCTCCATGCCGGTCAAGGCATCGGGCGAGAAGCTGGTGCGCTCTTCCAAGAGGATGCGCAGTTCGTCGTCCCAGTCGAAATCTTCGTAGGCCATGGTGATAAGGCCGAGCTCGGCGGCCTCCTCGCCCTCGATCGGCTCGCCGGTGCGCGCCTTCAAGGTGTCGATCAACTCGGGCTCGCCGAGGAAGCGGGTCTCGAGGCGGGTCAGTCCGTTGCCCATGGGATAGAGGCCGAAATTCGCCTGGCCGAGCACGATCGCAGCCGGCGGACGGTTGTCGCCCTCGCGGGTGCCGACCAGCATCAGCGAGCGGTCGGCGGCGAAGGCGAGTTCGGCAAGCGTGCCGGCGAAGCACGAGCCCGGCTCGACCAGCGCGATGAAGCTCTTTGGCGTCACGTCGATGCGCTTCAAGACGCGCTTCAGGTAATGGCGGATCTCGCGCATCAGCCAGTCGTCCTGCGACGCGATGAGGAAGTCGTCGAACGCCAGCACGGCCTTGGCATCGCCGTCGGTGCGCAATTGCACGACGCCGACCTCGCGCTCATTGGTGCGCAGATAGAGGATGGCGTCCTCCAGTTCGCGCGCGACCGTCAGCGGCCAGAACGTGTCGCCCAGCTCATGGGCGGCGGCGACCGACGCCGGCAAACCTTGCGACGGCCCCCGCACCGTGACGGTGGCGAGCCCGCGCGCGCGCTCGATCTCGAGATCGACGTGGGAATAAGAGATACGATCCGCCTCGACCTTGCGGTCGAGCGGCCCGAGCTTGATGCCCTTGTTGATCCCTTTGGCGTCCTTGGGCCGGTCGGAGCGCGCGGCAATCTCGTGGGCGCGCGCGGCCACCGCCTCCTGCCATTTCGAATTCGGCACCACCTCGTCGACCAGCCGCCAGTCCACCGCCTTCTTGCCGCGGATGCCTTCCTCGATTGAGCAGAACATGTCGGCGCGGTCGCGCCGCACCTTGCGCTTGTCGGTGACGCGGGTGAGCCCGCCGGTGCCGGGCAGCACCGCCAAGAGCGGCGTCTCCGGCAACGCCACCGACGAGCGGCGGTCGTCGACCAGCATGATGTGGTCGGCGGCGAGCGCCAGCTCGTAGCCGCCGCCGGCGGCGTTGCCGTTGATGGCGCAGATGTAGACCTGCTTGGAATTCTCGCTCGCGTCCTCGATCGACAGCCGCGTCTCGTTGGTGAACTTGCAGAAGTTCACCTTCTGCTGATGCGTGGACTTGCCCAGCATGCGGATGTTGGCTCCGGCGCAGAAGACGTTGTCCTTGCCGGACTTGATGACGACCGCACGCACTTCCGGGTGCTCGAAGCGCAGCCGCTGCACCGCGTCGTTCAATTCGATGTCGACGCCGAGGTCGTAGGAATTGAGCTTGAGCTCGTAGTCGCCCAGACCCCCGGCCTGGTCGACGTCCATGATCAGGTAGGCGATCTCGCCGTCGAACTCGAGG
This sequence comes from Pseudolabrys sp., assembly GCA_037381985.1. Lineage (GTDB taxonomy): Bacteria > Pseudomonadota > Alphaproteobacteria > Rhizobiales > Xanthobacteraceae > Pseudolabrys. The sequence continues at coordinate 2,140 of JARRQH010000127.1, read as the reverse complement.
CGCCAGTGGCGATAGCGCCCAGGCTCGGTCTGATAGTCGATGGTCGTCATGAGCCTGGTCGATCCCATTGGGTTCCCTGTCCGGCCGCGGCCGGCGTGCCGTCTTGATGCACTATTTTGCACATCATTATCATTGCGTTTTGGCGCCCACAACAGCGTCACGCCCGAAATAAAATTCCGTCCACAAAGGCATCTGCGAGAAGTAGTTGCAATAACAACAAATTTTATCCCGACGGAGCGCCGTACGAGCTGTTGCAATCGCGACCCGCTTGCGCCATAGTCCATGCACTATAATTCAGATGCGCTCGGTAACCCCCATGACGACGCCTGTTCTTCCTGCTTACGGCCGCGACGCCGACGCCTACCTGCAGCGCCTCGGCGAGCGCGTGCGCATCCTGCGCAATCAGCGTGGCATGTCGCGTAAGGTTCTGGCGCAGCACGCCAAGGTGTCCGAGCGCTATCTCGCCCAGCTCGAAACCGGCAAAGGCAACGGCTCGATCGTGCTGCTGAGGCGCATTTCGCGCGCGCTCGGCCTGCCGGTCACCCAGCTCGTCAACGAAGGCGCCGAGCCCGCGCTCGACCTGGTTCTGCTCAACCAGTTCCTCGAGCGCCTGCCGCCCGCCGCGCTCAGCGAAGCGCGCGACCTCTTGCTGCGCACCTTTAGCGAGCCCTCCGACGACCTGCGCAGCCGACGCATCGCGCTGATCGGCCTTCGCGGCGGCGGCAAGTCGACGCTCGGCCGCCTGCTGGCGGCGCGACTGGAGGTGCCCTTCGTCGAGCTCGACCGCGAAGTCGAGCGCATGACCGGCGCCCCGCTGAACGAAATCTTCGACATGTTCGGCCAGGAGACATTCCGCCGCGCCGAACGCGAGGCGCTCGAGAACGTGTTGAGCCAGCACCGCGCCTTCGTGATGGCGACCTCGGGCAGCATCGTCACCGAGGCGGGCACGCTCGAACTGCTGCTTGCCTGCTGCTTCACGGTCTGGGTGCGGGCCGCGCCCGACGAGCACATGAAGCGCGTCATGGAACAGGGCGACATGCGGCCGATGGCCGGCAGCGCACGCGCCATGGAAGACCTGGTCGCGATCCTGCGCAGCCGCGAGCCGCTCTACGCCAAGGCCGCGGCCGAGCTCGCCACCTCGGGCAAGACCCCCGACCAGAATCTGGAGGAGCTGTTGCACCTCATCCCGGATTCGGTTAGCCGCATTGGGCGCAATGCGACGGCGCTGGGTGAAAAACAGACTGGGGGGAGCCGGCGCATGCCGGCGCAAGCAGGATGAGCGGGACCATCGAAACTGACGTGTTGATTATCGGCGCGGGCCCCGTCGGCCTGTTCGCGGTGTTCGAGCTCGGCCTGCTCGACATCAAGGTGCATCTGGTCGATATCCTCGACCGTCCGGGCGGCCAGTGCGCCGAGCTCTATCCGGAAACACCGATCTACGACATCCCCGGCATCCCGCTCATCACCGGCGACGGCCTGACCAAGTCGCTGATGGAGCAGATCGAGCCGTTCGGCCCGACCTTCCACTTCGGCGAGATGGTGACGACGCTGGAAAAGACCGGCGATCCGCTGTTCCGCGTCGGCACCGACGGCGGCAAGATCTTCGAGGCCAAGTGCGTGGTGATCGCCGCCGGCGGCGGCTCGTTCCAGCCCAAGCGCCCGCCGATCGCCGGCATCGAGCCCTACGAAACCAAATCCGTGCATTACGCCGTGCGCAAGATGGACGACTTCCGCGACAAGCGGCTGTTGATCGTCGGCGGCGGAGACAGCGCGCTCGACTGGACGCTCAATCTGCAGCCGATCGCCAAGCATCTGACGCTGGTGCACCGGCGCGACGAATTCCGCGGTGCCCCCGACAGCGTCAACAAGATGCGCGCGCTGGTCGACGCCGGCAAGATGGACCTCAAGATCGGCCAGGTCACCGAGTTGGAAGGGCCCGACGGCAAGCTCACGGCGGTCGGCATCAAGGAGAAGGACGGCACGGTCTCCCGCGTCGAAATCGACGCCATGCTGCCGTTCTTCGGGCTCACCATGAAGCTCGGGCCGGTGGCCGAATGGGGCCTCGAGCTCGACCAGAACCTGATCCCGGTCGACACCGCCGCCTTCGAGACCAGCACGCCCGGCCTGTTCGCCATCGGCG
>JARRQH010000126.1:0-15035 GCA_037381985.1 Pseudolabrys sp. | reverse complement strand
ACGAGGTCACCGCGCTGAGCCTCGCCACCCAGGCGCTGAAGGCGGTCAAGGACCGCAACGACCTCGATCCCGCGCAGCTCGACGACGTGGTCATGGGCTGCGTCGATCCGGTGGGCGAGGCCGGCGGCGATATCGCCCGCTCATCCGCCCTGATGGCCGGCTTCGGCGACGGCGTACCGGGCGTGCAGATCAACCGCTTCTGCGCCTCGGGCCTCGACGCCATCAACTTCGCGGCGGCTGAGATCATGTCCGGACAACACGACATGACCATCGGCGGCGGCGTCGAATCCATGAGCCGCGTCGGCATCGGCGCTTCCGGCGGCGCCTGGACCATGGATCCGTCCTATGCGGTGCCGCACTACTTCATGCCGCAGGGCATTTCCGCCGACCTGGTCGCGACCAAGTACGGTTTCTCGCGCGACGACGTCGATGGCTTCGCGGTCGAAAGCCAGACGCGCGCGGCCAAGGCGTGGGACGAGGGCCGTTTCAAGAATTCGGTGATCACGGTCAGGGACGTCAACGGCCTCACCATCCTCGACAAGGACGAGCATATGCGGCCGTCGACGACCATGCAGTCGCTGGCGTCGTTGCAGCCGGCGTTCGTGCAGATGGGTGAGATGGGTGGCTTCAACGCGGTCGCGATTCAGGCGCATCCGGAGATCGAGGCGGTCAACCATGTGCATCACGCCGGCAATTCGTCCGGCATCGTCGACGGCGCCGCCGCGGTGCTGATCGGCAGCGCGGAGGCGGGCAAGGCCGCGGGCCTGAAGCCGCGCGCGCGCATCAAGGCGTTCGCCAATATCGGCTCCGAGCCGGCGATGATGCTCACCGGTCCGGTCGACGTGACGCATAAGGTGCTGAAGAAGTCCGGCATGAAGCTGTCGGATATCGATCTCATCGAGATCAACGAAGCCTTCGCCGCAGTAGTGTTGCGTTTCATGCAGGCCTTCGACATCGGCAACGAGAACATCAACGTCAACGGCGGGGCCATCGCCATGGGTCATCCGCTCGGCGCTACCGGCGCCATGATCCTTGGCACCGCGCTCGACGAACTGGAGCGCACCGGTAAGTCCACAGCGTTGATTACGCTCTGCATCGGCGCCGGCATGGGCACCGCGACGATCATCGAGCGGGTGTGAGAGCGTTCTCATGCCCAAGATCGATGTCTCCAAAATCCCGCTCGACACCGCGACCGGCTATCCATCGCCGTTCAACCAGGCGGTCGAGGGCCGGCAACGCAAGCGGCTCGGCCGCGCCGCGGGCTTGAGCCAGTTCGGCGTCAACATCTGCACGCTCAAGCCCGGTGTCGCGTCGTCGCAGCGGCATTGGCACGAGAACGAGGACGAGCTCGTCTACGTGCTCGAAGGCGAAGTCGTGCTGTGCGAAGACGCGGGCGAGATCGTGCTGAAAGCCGGCGAGGCCGCGGCCTGGAAAGCGGGCGTGGCCGACGGCCACTGCCTCGTCAACCGCTCTGACCGCGATGCGGTCGTGCTCGAGGTCGGCAGCCGCGCCGCCAAGGAACGCGCGTTCTATTCCGACATCGACATGATGGTCGTGCGCGACGGTAAGGATGCCCGTTACACCAAGAAGAATGGTGAGCCTTACTGATCTTTATCCGTCACCCTGAGGTGGCCGCGTAGCGGCCCTCGAAGGGTGGCGGCCCCGAAAGTACCGCGTCATCCTTCGAGGCTCGCTTCGCTCGCACCTCAGGATGACGGGATAGACAGAGAAAAAGGCAGGCCATGACCAATTTCACCCTCGATATCGACGCCGACGGCATCGCGCTCATCACGTGGGACATGCCCGGCCGCTCGATGAATGTTATCGACGCCGGCGTCTACGAAGAGCTCGGGGCGCTCGTGGAGAAGGTTGCGAGCGACGAGACCATCAAGGGCGCGGTCATCACTGCCGGCAAGGATAGTTTCTGCGGCGGCGCCGATCTTACCGTCCTGGAGCGCTTCAAGGGCCTCTACGCCGACACGCTCGCGCGCGATGGCGAAGAAGCCGCGGCCAAAATGGTGTTCGAGGAAGGCCGCAGGCTGTCGGTGTTGTGCCGGCGGCTGGAGACTTGCGGTAAACCCTGGGTCTGCGCGCTCAACGGCACCGCCATGGGCGGCGGCTTCGAGATCGCGCTCGCCTGCCACCACCGCGTCGCCTCCGACAACCCGAAGACGCGGCTCGGCCTGCCGGAAGTGAAGGTCGGCCTGTTCCCCGGCGGCGGCGGCACCCAGCGCGTCGCGCGCATGATCCCGCTCGCCGACGCGCTGCAATTCCTGCTCAAGGGCACCGCGCTCACGGTCGATCGCGCCAAGGCCATGAAGCTGATCGACGAGGTCGTGCCCGCCGGCCAGCTCATCACCGCTGCCAAGGAGTGGATCAAGGCCGGCGGCAAGGGCGTGGCGCCCTGGGACGTGAAGGGCTTCCGCCTGCCCGGCGGGCCGGTGTGGTCGAAGGCCGGCATGATGACCTTCATGCCTGCCAACGCGCTCTATCGCCGCGAGACCTACGACAACTATCCCGGCGCGCGCGCCATCCTGCAGGTGGTCTACGAGGGCCTGCAGGTCGACATGGACACCGCGCTGCGCATCGAGTCGCGCTGGTTCGCGCATGTGCTGCGCTCGCCGCAGGCGGCCAACATGATTCGCAGCCTGTTCGTCTCCATGCAGGAGCTGAACAAGGGCGCGCGCCGGCCGGAAGCGGTGCCGCCGTCGCGCCTGACGAAAGTCGGCATCGTCGGCGCCGGCTTCATGGGTGCCGGCATCGCGCGCGTCACCGCCGCTGTCGGCATCGACGTGGTGCTGATCGACCGCGACCAGGAGGCCGCCGACAAGGGCAAGGAGGGCGTCGCCAAGGCGCTCGGTGACCGCGTCACCAAGGGCCGCATGAAGGGCGCCGAGCGCGATGCGCTGCTGGAAAAGATCGTGACGACCGCCGATTACGGCGCGCTGAAGGACTGCGACCTCGTCATCGAAGCAGTATTCGAGGACCGCAAGGTCAAGGCCGACGTTATTGCGAAGATTCAAGCCGTGATCCGCGACGACGCCATCTTCGCCTCCAACACCTCGACCTTGCCGATCACCTCGCTCGCCGCCGAATTCAAGGAGCCGAAGCGCTTCATCGGAATCCATTTCTTCTCGCCGGTCGACCGCATGATGCTGACCGAGATCATCCTCGGCAAGGAGACCGGCGACAAGGCGCTGGCCGTTGCGGTCGACTTCGTGCGCGCCATCAAGAAGACGCCGATCGTCGTCAACGACACCCGCGGCTTCTACGCCAATCGCTGCGTGCTGAACTACATCCAGGAAGGCCATCTGATGCTCCTGGAGGGCATACCGCCGGCGCTGATCGAGAACGCCGCCCGCATGGCCGGCATGCCGGTCGGTCCGCTCGCGCTCAACGACGAGACCGCGCTGGATCTTGGCTTGAGGATCGTGCGGGCGGCGGAAGCCGATATGGGCGCCGGTGCCATCGACCAGCAGCAGAAGAAGCTGCTCGAAGACATGGTCGAGAAGCACGGCCGCTTCGGCCGCAAGAACGGCAAGGGCTTCTACGATTATTCCGTCAAGCCGAAACGATTGTGGACCGGCATCGCCGACCTGCAGCCGAAGAAGCTTTCACGTGAGGAAGTCGAGGCGCTCGACGTCGAGGAGCTGAAACACCGCATTCTGGTCGTGCAGGCGCTGGAGGCCGCGCGCACCTTCGAGGAAAAGGTGGTCACCGACGTGCGCGAGGCCGACGTCGGCTCTATCCTCGGCTGGGGCTTCGCACCGTGGTCGGGCGGCACGCTGTCGTGGATCGACATGATGGGCTCGAAGAAATTCGTCGAACTCTGCCGTGATCTCGAAAAGAAGCACGGGCCGCGTTTCAAGCCCTGCAAGTTGCTGGTCGACATGGGCGAGAGCAACGACAGCTTCTACCGCCGCTTCGCTCCGCCGAAGAAGAAAGAGGCGGCGTAGCTTTCTTCGGGAAGCGCTGCGACAATCTCCGCTCACCCCCGCGAAAGCGGGGGTCCAGGGAGAGGGGCATGGCGTTCTTTGTCTACATCCTTGCGAATCGGCGGAATGGCACGCTTTACATCGGCATGACCGATGATTTGGTGAAGCGTGTCTGGCAGCACCGCAACGATATCATTCGGGGATTCACGCAAAGATACGGCATCAAGCTGCTCGTCTGGTACGAGCGGCATGAATCGCGTGAGTCGGCATTTGTGCGTGAGCGGCAAATGAAGAAATGGAACCGAGCTTGGAAGCTTGAGCTGATTGAAAAGAGCAATCCGGATTGGCGCGATCTGTGGGATGAAATCAATGCCTGAGAAAGTGCTGGATTCCCGCTTGCGCGGGAATGAGCGGGTGGGGCGCGGCCTTGCCACATGGTCCGCTCACCCCCGCGAAAGCGGGGGTCCAGGCAGACTTGCTCATGCGTTGTTGTCTGGATGCCCGCTTGCGCGGGAATGAGCGGAGTTTGTAGCTTGCCCAATTCCAAACCTCATTCCCTCCTGCACTGGCGCGAGATTCCCGGTGGCGTCTGGGCGCTTGGCCTCGTGTCGCTGTTCATGGACGCCTCCTCGGAGATGATCCACGCGCTGCTGCCGCTCTATCTTGTGAGTGTGCTCGGCGCTTCCACGCTCGAGGTCGGCGTCATCGAGGGCATCGCGGAAGCGACGGCTGCCATCACCAAGGTGTTCTCCGGCGTCCTCAGCGACTGGCTCGGCGAACGCAAGTGGCTCACCGCCGCCGGCTACGGCCTCGCGGCGTTGTCGAAGCCGCTGTTCCCGCTCGCGCCGGACGTCTCCTGGGTTGCGGCCGCGCGCTTCATCGACCGCGTCGGCAAGGGCATCCGCGGCGCGCCGCGCGACGCGCTGATCGCCGATCTCACGCCCGACAAGGTGCGCGGCGCGGCTTACGGCCTGCGCCAGTCGCTCGACACCGTCGGCGCCTTCATCGGCCCCGGCGGCGCCATCCTGTTCATGGCGCTGTTCGCCGACCACTTCCGCGCCGTGTTCTGGATCGCGGTGGTGCCGGCCTTGCTGTCGGTCGTGGTCATCGTGCTGTTCGTGCGCGAGCCGCGCGCCGCGAAGAAAAAGGAAGCCCGCGCGCCGCTGACCCGCGCGGAGCTCAAGAAGCTCGACATCGCCTATTGGATCGTGGTCGCGGTCGCCGCCGTGTTCACGCTGGCGCGCTTCAGCGAAGCGTTCCTCTTGCTGCGCGCCAAGTCGGTCGGCATGCCGTTGACCTGGGTGCCGTCTGTCATGGTGGTGATGAGTCTCGTCTATGCGCTCTCGTCCTGGCCCGCCGGCGCGCTGTCGGATTCTATTGGCCGTTACCGGCTGCTGCTCTCTGGCTTCGCACTGCTGATCGTCGCCGACCTAGTGCTGGCGTTCAGCAACGGCGTTGTCGCGGTGATGATCGGCGTCGCGCTCTGGGGCCTGCACATGGGACTGACGCAGGGCCTGTTGTCGGCCCTGGTCGCAGACACCGCGCCGGAGCATTTGCGCGGCACGGCCTTCGGCGTGTTCAACCTGGTGAGCGGGCTTGCCATGCTGGCGGCCAGCATCATCGCCGGCGGCTTATGGGAAGTGATCGGGCCCGACGGCACGTTCATCGCGGGGGCTGTGTTCACGGCGATTGCGCTTGCGGCGCTGCCTTTCGCGCATCGCTGGCGGGTGAGGCGAGGGCACGGCTGAGCGTTGCCCCGCTCTCAAACTAGACGACAACCGTCAGCCGCTTCGCCGCCCGCGTCACGCCGGTATAAAGCCAGCGCTCGCGGCTGTCGGGGAACGCGAAAGACTCGTCGAACAGCACCACGTCGTCCCACTGCGAGCCCTGCGCCTTGTGCACGGTCAGCACGTAGCCGAAGTCGAACTCGTCGTAAGGCTTGCGCCGCTGCCAATCGAGCTGTTCGATACCGCCGGTGAAGCATTCGGGCCGCACCGAGACTTTCACGCCGCGCCGGCCGGTCTCGTCGTCGGGCAGCAATTGCAGAGACATGATGCCCGTCTTCGAGCCGCTCTTGCGTTGACTGCGCGCCTTCACCGTCCACAGGCCGCCGTTGAACAGCGCCTTCTTGCGATTGTTTCTGAGGCACACCAGCTTGTCGCCGGCTTCCGGCATCGAGTCTTCGAAGCCGCGCCGCTCGCGCATACGCCCGTTATAGGCGCGGCGCGTGGCGTTACGGCCGACCAGCACCTGGTCGGCGTCGAGCACGCGCTGCGGATCGAGATCGCTTTTTCGCACCACTTCCGTTTCGCCGTAGCGCCCCGGCTCGAGATACTCACCGGCGCGGATGTCCATCGACAGCCGCACGATCGGGTCGTCCTGCGCCTGCCGGTGCACTTCCGTGAGCATGGCGTCGGGCTCGGCGTCGGTGAAAAACCCACCACCCTGGATCGGCGGCAGCTGCGCCGGATCGCCCAGCACCAGCAGCGGCACGCCGAACGACAGCAGGTCGCGGCCGAGCTCGGCGTCGACCATCGAGCATTCGTCGATGATCATGAGGTCGGCCTTGGAGGCCGGCGCCTCGTCCCACAGGTCGAAGCTCGGGATCTCCTCGCCGCTCTCGCGGGTCCGGTAGATCAGGCTGTGAATGGTGGAAGCGCCGTGGCAGCCCTTGCCGCGCATGACCGAGGCGGCCTTGCCGGTGAAGGCGGCGTACTTCACCTCGCCGTCGACCCCTTCGGCGATGTGCTTGGCGAGCGTGGTCTTGCCGGTGCCGGCATAGCCGAACAGGCGGAAAACCGGCGGCGTGTCGTCTGAGCCGGGCTTGGATTTCAGCCAGTCGGCAACGGCGGTGAGGGCGGCGTCCTGGTGGGGCGCGGAGGACCTAGTAAACACTGCCGCTGCCGTGACTACTGGATCGTCCGCCTTCGCGGACGATGACAGCCGAGGCGGATTGGGCGCTGCTTGCTTGTGTCCTCTCTCCGCAACGAGCACGTCCCAGCGCTGCCAAACTGGGATTCTTTCGCCGCCTCGCAAGCCCTTTACCGTGCAAACCGGCCACCCGCCCCCCCGCATTGCCCTTTGCGCCGCACCATGTTTATGGTCGCGAACTTTGGTGCCGGAACTCTCCATGGCCCGTGACCAGATCGATATGACCCCCATTGAGACGCGCGACGAACTCGTCGCCTGGCTCGAAGCGGGCTGCAAGACCAAGGACCAGTTCCGGGTCGGCACCGAGCACGAGAAGTTCGCCTTCACGATCGACGGCGACCGCCCCGTGCCCTACGAGAACACGCATTCGATCCGCGCCCTGCTCGAAGGCATGCACGACCTGCTCGGCTGGGAGCCGATCATGGAGGGCGACAACATCATCGGCATGTTCGACGTCACCGGCGGCGGGGCGATTTCGCTCGAGCCCGGCGGCCAGTTCGAGCTGTCCGGCGCGCCGCTGGAGACCGTGCACCAGACCGCCTGCGAGTTGATGGCGCATCTGGCGCAGTTGCGCGAGGTGGCCAAGCCCTTGGGGATCGGCTTCCTCGGCCTCGGCATGACGCCGAACTGGACCCGCGCCGAGATGCCGGTCATGCCCAAGGGCCGCTACAAGATCATGACCGCCTACATGCCGAAGGTCGGCACGATGGGCCTCGACATGATGTACCGCACCTGCACGGTGCAATCGAACCTCGACTTCTCCGACGAAGCCGACATGGTGAAGAAGCTGCGCGTCTCGCTGGCGCTGCAGCCGGTGGCGACCGCGCTGTTCGCGAATTCGCCCTTCACCGAAGGCAAGCCCAACGGCTTCCTGTCGATGCGCTCGCACATCTGGACCGACACCGACAACGACCGCGCCGGCATGTTGCCCTGGGCGTTCGAGCCCGGCATGGGCTTCGAGCGCTGGGTCGATTACGCGCTCGACGTGCCGATGTATTTCATCAAGCGCGGAGACAAGTATATCGACGTCTCCGGCAAATCGTTCCGCGATTTCTTCGCCGGCAAGCTCGCCGAACTGCCCGGCGAGCGGCCGACGATTTCCGACTGGGCCAATCATCTCTCGACCATCTTCCCGGAGGTGCGGCTCAAGCGCTATCTTGAAATGCGCGGCGCCGACGGCGTGCCGTGGCGGCGGCTGCCCGGGCTTACGGCGTTCTGGGTCGGCCTGCTCTACGACGACGATGCGCTCGATGCCTGCTGGGATATGGTCAAGGATTGGACAGACGCAGAGCGCCAGAAGCTGCGCGAGGACGTGCCGAAGCTCGGCTTCAAGGCCGAGATCCGGGGTCGCAACGTGCTGACCCTGGCGCAGGAGACGCTGCGCATCGCGTCGCGCACGCTGCAGCGCCGCCGGCATCTCGACCAGAACGGCCGCGACGAAACGCGTTATTTGCGCCCGCTCGAAGAGTCGGTGGCCGCCGGCATCACGCCGGCCGAGGAACTGCTGCAGAAGTTCCACGGCAAGTGGCAGGGCTCGGTCGATCCGATTTTCGAGGAATATGCGTACTAGCGTGGGCGGCGTGCGCATGATTCTCACCGTCGCCCTGAGGTGCTCGGCGCAAAGCGCCGGGCCTCGAAGGGCGACGCCCGATCATCCTTCGAGGCTCGCTTCGCTCGCACTTCAGGATGACGGATTGAGGTGAGCGCTTCATCGGCGTAGAAGCGTCTCGCAATGGCCAAAGCAACCCCCGCCACGCTCGCGCTGCAAAAGGCCGGGGTCAACTTCGACCTCCACGAATACGACTACGACCCCGATGCGCCGCGCATCGGCATGCAGGCGGCGGAAGCGCTCGGCATCGAGCCTCAACGTCTGCTCAAGACATTGATGGCGCGCGCCGGCGACAAGGTGGTGTGCGTGCTGGTGCCGTCCGACCGCGAAGTGAATCTGAAGAAGCTGGCGAGTGCCGCGGGCGCCAAGAGCGCCGCCATGCTCGGCGCGCCGGAAGCCGAGCGCATCACCGGCTACCACGTCGGCGGCATCTCGCCGTTCGGCCAGAAGAAGCGCGCGCCGGTGTTCATTGAAAGTTCGGCGCTCGGGTTCGAACGCGTCGTCTTGAACGGCGGCCGGCGCGGGCTGCAGGTGGAACTCAAGCCGGACGATCTGATGCGAGTGCTCGGCGCGACGGCGGCCGACATCTGCTGAGCGGCGCTCTTACTCCGCCGCCTGCGCTTCCGACAGATTGTCGAGCGAGGAGATGATGTGCTCGGCGAGGGCGTCCGCCAACGCCGAGCTTTCGTGCGCGTTGCGGATCAGGCCGACGCGGCAGGAGGGCAGGTCGGGGAAGCCGTCGGCGCTGGTCAAGACGCGCATGCCCGGCCGCAGTCCCGACTCTGGCAGCACCGACACGGCCAACCCCGCCAGTACGGCGGCGGCGACCGCGCCGACGTTCGAACTCGAATAGAGCAGGCGATACGGGCGCTCCGCCATTTCCAACTGGTCGATCGCCGTGTGCCGCCACATGCAGTTCGGCCGCCCGAGCGCCAGCGGCACGCGCGCTTCAAGGTGGGTCGGATGCCGGTTTGACGTCACCCACAGCAGGCGTTCGCGCCGGAAGATCTCGGCGGCACGCTTGGATTCGCAATTGGTGACGATGGCGAGGTCGAGCTCGTTGGCATCGACGCGGTCGATCAGGTCGAGCGACGGCTCGCACAGCACCGTCAGTTCGACGCCCGGATAGGCGCGCGAGAAGCGCGCCATGATGTCGGGCAGATAGCGGTCGGCATAGTCGTCCGGCACGCCGAGGCGGACCCGCCCCGACAACGCCTCGTCGGAAAAGGCGGCGACGGTTTCCACGTTCAGCTTCACCAGCCGCCGCGCGTAATCGAGCAGGCGCAGGCCGTCCTCGGTCAGCTTGGAGGCGCGGCCGTCGCGCGCGAACAGCGGCCGCTCGATCCGCTCCTCCAGCCGCTTCATCTGCATCGAAACGGCCGACTGGGTCTTGTTCACGACCTCGGCGGCGCGGGTGAAGCTGCCGGTCTCGGCGATGGCGATGAAGGTGCGCAACTGATCGATGTCGAGCATGACGGCCATGGCGGGAATCCTCTGGAGCGTTTCCAGGCGAAGTGGGAATCGGTTGCGCCGTCCGGAAACGCGACTGGACAGAGAGCGTTTCCAGGCGAAGTGGGAACCGGTTCGCCGTCCGGAAACGCGACTGGACAAAGGCTCAAGCAGGCCCCTCGCGGAAGCCGGCGGGGACCGTATCACAGCCTTTGATCGATGCCATGAAAAACATTCGTTTCACTAATCAATTCTTGCAACGCATTATCCCGGCTCAAGCGGATCAAGAATCGTCTTTGAGGCGACAAATCGCGAGCAAACCAGGAATCGGGTGGGGGATTCGGGTGGTTCCGGCCTGTTTGGTGCCGAAAAATGGGCCAACACGCCGCAAGATCGATGGAGAACTGTCATGAGCGCAAATATTCCCGTTCTGCCCATTGTCGGCGCGACCGCCGTGCGGGGGAGCTTTAGCCTCCTGGCGCTGGTCGTGCGCTGGCTCAAGGATTTGTCGCGGGCGCGCCGTCATCGCCGCGAGGCGCGGGTGCTCGCCGGGCTCGACCAGCGCATGTTGGCCGACATGGGCGTTTTCCAGGCCGATCTCGATGAGGCTTTTTCCTCGCCGTTCTGGGCGGATCCGACCGAGCTTCTGCGCGCGCGCGTCAAGGAGCGGCGCAAGAGCCGGCCGCTGCCGTGCGGCCGGCCGCCGTCGGTGTCGCCCGAGGCGCCGCCGCTGCAGCCCCACCAGCAGCCGGCGCACCGGCGCGCGCTGCCGATGATCTGAGAGCATGATCCCGAAAAAGCCTGTCCCCGGCTTGATCGGGGATGGGTACCGGTTTTCGGAAAAGATCATGCTGAAACAAGGATGACTCAAGCCAAACGGCCGATCCCTCTCATCGGCCGCCCGATCCGGGGTCCCGCGAAAATCCCCTCTCGCGGCCGGATCAAGCGCCCGCTGGCCCCTCCGGCGGGCGCATTCTTTTTTGGGGCGCCTGTCGACGCGTGACGCGGTAAACTGCGCCGGCACAGGGGGATGACCAACGGCGATTGAGCCGGAGGCGCGCGCATGGGATACGGCATCAGGGGCCTGATCGTTGCGGCGGTGTTGGCGGCTGCGGGCGCGCTGTTTGCCGTGCCGGCGTATGCCCAGGTCGGCTACGACCGCGTCGGCGGCGACTATCTCACCTTCAACATCCGCTCCGGCGATCCGACCGCGTGCGCCAGGCGCTGCGAACGCGATTCGCGCTGTCGCGCCTGGAGCTTTTCGTTTCCCCGGACCAAACGCACGCCGGCGACCTGTTCGCTGAAGAAGAGCGTGCCGCCGCGGGTCGCGAACCCGTGCTGCGTGTCGAGTGTGCGCGGCGCTGGCGTCATCGCGCCGCGGGCTGGCGGCTCGACCGAAATGTCGATCTCGCGCCACGGCGGCAACTACCGCCATTTCGCCCTGCCGTCCGATCCGACCGGCAGGGCGTGCCTGGAAGCGTGCAAGAAGGAGAAGCGTTGCCGCGCCTTCACCTATGTGCGGCCCGGCTATGGCGGTCGCGCGTCGGCGCGCTGTTACCTGAAAAAGACGATTCCCCGCCCCAAGCGCGGCTATTGCTGCATCTCGGGGGTGGTGCGGTAGAGTTTGATTTGCAGGGAGCGAAGCATTCTCCGCTCATTCCCGCGCAAGCGGGAATCCAAGGGCGAACATCACAGGCATTTATTTGCAGTTCTGGGTCCCAGCTTTCGCGGGGACGAACGAGTGTGCATTTCAATGTCGGCGGATGGATCAGACACTAGCCTCGTCTGACAGCAAGCCGTCGCGGCAGATGCGCGCGTTGTACGCAGCAAGCGCGGTCTGGTTCTCCTCCAACCACCGTCTTTCTCTTTCCGCTTTCGCGCGCGGACTTTCCGCTTGCGTCTCGTGGAGATGGTTAAATGGCCAATGCACGGCAGTGGCCTCAATGCACCGCGGTAAAGAACCGCGACGGCCTCAAGCCCGCGGCCCACGTCCAGACCGGCTTCTGCGTATAGGCGAGATTCCAGGAACCGATCAGCGCCTGCACGCGGCCGACCAGATTGTTCATCGGCAACATGCCGACGCCGCCGTCGCCGAGCGGCACGCGGCTGTCGGCGGAATCGTCGCGGTCGTCGCCCATGACGAACAGGTGTCCGGGCGGCACCGTGACGGCCGGCAGGTTATCGAGCGGGCCGTTGTCGTACATCTTGTAGATGACGTGCTTGTAGCCGTTGGGCAGGGTCTCGATGAGCTTGCGCGCCGGCGTGTATTGGCCGTCCTCGCTTTCAACGCGGCCCATGCCGTCCGCAGCCTGCGTGGCCGGCTTGCCGTTGATCCAGACCACGCCGTTGCGCATGGCGATGTGGTCGCCGGGCAGCCCGATCACCCGCTTCACCCAGGTCTGTTTCGTATTGCCGGGCCAGCGGAACACGACCACGTCGCCGCGGTGCGGCGTGCTGGCGAAGATGCGGCCACTGATCGGCAAATCGAGAAAGCTCGGCAGTGCCGCCGTGCCGTAACCGTAGGTGAACTTGGTGGCGATAAGCTCGTCGCCGATCAACAGCGTCGGCTCCATCGACCCGGAGGGCACGTAGAACGGTTCGGCGATGGCGGTCTTGCCGGCGATCACAATCAGGATGACCGCGGCGAACTCGACGACCGAGCGAAGGAGGCTGGATTTGTGCGCCGGGCGCGACGGAGAAGGCGACGTCATGATGAGTTCCTTGAGAGCGCGACGTCAGGCCGTGCCGCCGACGGTGATCTTGTCCATGCGCAGCGACGGCTGGCCGACGCCGACCGGCACGCCCTGGCCGTTCTTGCCGCAGGTGCCGATGCCGGGATCGAGCGCGAAGTCGTCGCCGATCATGGTGATGCGGTTCAAGTCGGTCGGTCCGTTGCCGATCAGCATGGCGCCCTTCACCGGCACGGTGACCTTGCCGTTCTCGATCTTGTAGGCCTCGGTGCACTGGAATACGTATTTGCCCGAAGTGATGTCGACTTGGCCGCCGCCGAACGACACGGCATAGAGCCCGTTCTTCACCGAGGCGATGATCTCCTCGCGCGGCTTGTCGCCGGCGAGCATGTAGGTGTTGGTCATGCGCGGCATCGGCACGTGGGCGTGTGACTCGCGGCGGCCGTTGCCGGTCGGCTTCATGTTCATCAGCCGCGCGTTCTGCCGGTCCTGCATGTAGCCGACCAGGACGCCGTCCTCGATCAGCACCGTACGGTTGGTGGGCGTGCCCTCGTCGTCGATGGAGAGCGAGCCGCGGCGCTGCTGCATGGTGCCGTCGTCGACCACGGTAACGCCCTTGGCCGCGACCTGCTGGCCCATCAGCCCGGCGAACGCGGACGTCTTCTTGCGGTTGAAGTCGCCTTCCAGGCCGTGGCCGACCGCTTCGTGCAGCATCACGCCCGGCCAGCCCGAGCCCAACCCCACGTCCATCTCGCCGGCCGGCGCCGGCACCGCGTCGAGGTTGACGAGCGACTGGCGCACCGCTTCGTCGACCGCGTTATGCCAGGCATCGGGCGCGATGAAGCGCTCATAGGATTCGCGGCCGCCGAAGCCGTAACTGCCGGTTTCCTGGCGGTCGCCGTCGCCGGTCACCACCGACACGTTCAGCCGGACCAGCGGACGAATGTCGCGATAGGTCGAGCCGTCGGTGCGCAGTATCTCCACCACCTGCCAGGTAGCGCCGAGGCTCGCCGTCACCTGCCGCACGCGCGGGTCCTTGGCGCGGGCGTAGGCGTCGATCTCGGCGAGCAGCTTTACCTTGGTCTCGAATACCGGAAGCTCGAGCGGATTGTCGTCGCCGTAGAGCTTGGCGTTGGTGCGGCCCGGGGGCTCGGCATAGGTGCCGACATGGCCGCCCTTGACCGCGCGCACCGCGTCGGCCGCGCGCGAAAGCGCCGCTTCCGACAGGTCGGAGGCGTGGGCATAGCCGACCGCCTCGTCCTTCACCGCGCGCAGGCCGAAGCCCTGCGCCGTGTCGTAGGTCGCCTGCTTGAGCCGGCCGTTGTCGAACACCAGCATCTCGGCCTGCTTGTATTCGAGGAACAACTCGCCGTCGTCGGCGCCTTCGAGACCGCGGTTGACGATGCGGGCGACCTTGTCCTTGTCGAGCCCGGCGCGGTCGATAAGGGAGGAAATCGATTTATCCATGCGAAACTCCTAATTCACCCCCGAGATAAGCGCTGAAGCGCGAATTTGCGAGGGCGGCTCAATCCCTCACAAAACGCACCGATGCGGCCCCAATGGGGCGCAATTCGTAGTCGAATTCGGTCTCGTCCGGCTCAATCAGCGGCATCGGCACCGTCGAGCCGCAGATGACGATATCGCCCGCTTTCAGGCCCTCGCCGAAAGCGGCAAGCGTATTGGCCAAGTGCACCAGCAGGTTGGGAACCTTACCGGTCAGCGCCTCGGGATCGGGTGCCTCCACGGTAAGCGCGCCGCGGCGGAACACATGGGCCGAGAGGTCGGCGGTTTCGCCGCCGCTGCGGCGGCCTTCGCCCAGGATGACATGGCGCTGAAACATGTTGCCGGCGAGGACGGTGTCCAGGTTCTCCGCCGTCGGTGTCTTGTCGAGGTCGATCAGTTCGATCGCCGGCATCAGCGCCGCGATCGCCGCGCGCGCGGTGGCCGCGTCCGATCCCGGGGCCAGGTCGCTGCCCATCTGGACCGCGATTTCCGGTTCGGCGGCCGGCTGCGTCCAGTCCTTCACGTTGACCGCGGCGCCTGAGGACAGCAGCGCGCTCCGCATCAGATAGGCGACCTGCGGCGCCGCGATTTGCAGCTTCTCCATCGCCGGCGACGCGCCGAGCCCGATCTTCCAGCCGAACGGCTTCTCGCCGGCGCCGATGCGCTCGGCCCGCCGCGCCAGTTGCGCCTGCATGCCGCGTTTGACGCGGGGGTCGTTCCAGGGTGCGTCGGGCCGGTCCCACGCGCGAGTCTCCGCCGGCGCGGCCGATCCGTCTTCTTTCATCGTGGCGGCGGCGCCCTTCACCGCTTTCGCCAGGGCGCTGCCGAACTTCTCGCCACGCGTCGTCATGCGCAACTCCTCGGCGGTCTTGGCGGCATCATCTCCGGATCGGGTGGAGGAGGCGAGGGGCGGCGTCG
>JARRQH010000125.1:0-8238 GCA_037381985.1 Pseudolabrys sp. | reverse complement strand
ATCTTCACGGTGCTGGTCGACGGCGACGATCATAATGAGCCGGTGGCCGACGCGGTGCGCGGCATCCTCGACGGCCACATCGTCATGGAACGGTCGATCGCCGAGCGCGGACGCTATCCGGCCATCAACGTGCTGAAATCCATCTCGCGCACCATGCCGCGGGCGGCCGACCAGGCCTATCTGCCGGTGCTGACCCGGGCCCGCCAGGTGATGGCGACCTATGCCGACATGGAGGAGCTCATCCGGCTCGGCGCCTACCGGCCCGGCACCAGCGAGGATGTCGACGAGGCCATCCGCTTGCACGAGCCTCTGGAGGCGTTTTTGGGCCAGAACAAGGACGATTCCTCCACATTGGCCGAGGGATACCACCGGCTGGCCGAGATTCTGAGCGCGATGGAAACCGAAAACTAACGTTATTGCGGCAGGGTGGGCCCACTACCGGCCCGCTTCGTCCGTGCGGGATGCTTGGCATGTTCGCTCTAAAGCAATCGCGGACCAGAATCTCCGGGGCTTCGGGGGAGTAATGAGTCGATGAAGTCGCGCGAAACCCTCATCCGCCTGAGAAAGTTTCAGGTCGACGAGAAGCGGCGGAAAGTCGCCCAGATCGAGGCGATGATCGCCGAATTCGAACGGATCGCCACCGATCTCGACCGCGAGATCAAGGTGGAGCAGGACCGTGCCGGTATCCACGACCCCGGCCATTTCGCCTATCCGACCTACGCCAAGGCCGCGATGACGCGGAAAGAGAACCTCGTGCGCTCGGCCGACGAGCTGAAGACCCAGCTCGACGAGGCCCAGGCCGTCCTCGGCGAGGCCTTCGAGGAGCTCAAGAAGGTCGAGATGCTGGACGAGCGCGACCAGGCGCGCGAGCGCGCCGAGACCAACGCCCGCGAGCAGGCCGAACTCGACCGCATCGGGGCGCTGCGCTTCAACACCGCGAGCTGAAGCGTTTCCAGGCGAAGTGGGAACCGGTTCGCCGTCCGGAAACGCGACCAAAGAGAGTGTCAGGGCTAGAGTGTCAGGGCTTAAGAGCTCCGCTCACCGTTCGGCCAAGGCCAGCTTGATCCCCAACCCGACGAAGGCGGCGGCGAAGCTGCGCCGCATCCAGGTCATCACGCGCGGCCGCGAGATCACGTGGTCGCGCACCGCCGCGGCGAACAGGCCGTAGCCGACGAACACCACGAACGTCAGCGCCATGAACACCGCGCTCAAGCCGAGCATGTGCGCGAGCGGGTGGGCCTCTCCGCGCGTCACGAATTGTGGCAGGAAGGCCAAGAAGAAGATCGACAGCTTGGGATTGAGCAGGTTGATCAGGATGGCGGTGCCGGTCACGCGCAGGGCCGAGCGTGGCGCGATGCCGCTCTCGACGCGTAGCGCGCCGTGTTCCTTCAGTGTGGTCCAGGCGAGGTAGAGCAGATAGGCGACGCCGGCATATTTGAATATCTCGAACGCCACGCCGCTGGCATGCAGGAGCGCCGCCAGCCCGAGGATGGCGGCGGCCATGTGCGGCACGATGCCGAGCGTGCAGCCGAAGGCGGCGACGACGCTGGCGCGGGACCCGCGCGACAGGCCGGCGCCCAGCGTATAGAGCACGCCGGTGCCCGGCGACAGGACGACGATCAGCGACGTCAGCAGAAAACCAGTGGTCATGAATACCCCCCTCGCTGCGGGAGGATATCAGATCGGGCGGGCGGAAGCGAACGCGACGCGGACAGCGGCCGGGTCCTGTCCTTAGAACGCCGAGGCCAGCTCCTGCGCGCCGGCGTTCTTCTCGGCGCGGTTGATGTGGTTCTGGATCTCGGCGATGAGGCCGGCCACCACTTTGGTGCGGCGCGCAATCGGATTGCGCCAGTAGCCGGACGCGACGAAGAAGTTCGACGTCGGCACCCGCTCGCGCAGGCTCTGCGGCATCATGATCATGTCGATGCCGTTGCCGGCGCCGGCAAGATTCATCAGTTCCAGCTCGGCCGCGCTCATGCGACCCTGGTAGCCCTTGACGTGCGCGAAGTGCAGCGAACTGGCGAGGTTCTCGACCTGCAACAGCGGCCCGATATCGACGTCGAGCAGCACCGCGTGCATGCCCATGCCCTTGGCGGTGTGCTTGGCGAGCCGGCCATAGGCGCTCCAGCTATGCGGCACCGAGCGCGCGACCGCGATCATGCGCTGAAGCGCGGCGATCTTGCGCGCCATGCGCACGCGCGCCTCGCCGTTGAGCTCGCGCTCCTTGGCGCGCAGCGCCGCGACCACATGGTGGCCGTGCTTGGCGAGCAGAGAAATGGTCAGTGTCGAGAGCAGTTGATTGTAGCCGAGGGCCGGCGAAATCGCGTGCGCGCCGGGGCGATTGTAAAGCAGGCCGGCCTGCGTGTCGTAGGCGCCGTGGCCGCCGGTCTCGAAAGCGTAGATGCCGACCACCTGGGCCTTGTCGAGCCCGGCGGCGAGCGCGGCGCGGGCGTAGGCGCGCTTGAATTCCAGCTCGTCGCGCGGACGGTCGGGCACGAAGCCGTAGACCTGGCGCGCGGCCTTAAGGAAATCGGCGACCACCGGAATGCGCCGCTGCTCACGCGGCTGCGTCGGCGGCGCGAACGGGTTCTTCGGCCTGCGCGGCCCGCTGTAGACCGGAGGCTGGGTGAGCACGTAGTCGCTGGCGGCGACGCGCATGTGCTTGCGGCGCTTGGCGCGGCGCAGTTTGCGCTTCTCGGAAATGGCGTTCCAATACGCCTTGGCCTTGGCCTCATAAGCGCCGTGCGCCTGTTCGTAGACCGCGAGCTTGGCCCGGTATTCCGCCATGGCGGCGGGTTCGGCCGCCACGCTGCCGGCGGCTGGCCCGGCCGCGCGGCTCAGCGTCGCCTGCGAGCAGGCCGCGACGCTCAGTGTCACGAGGGCGAGGGCGAAACCTCTCATCATCCAACCCAGTATCGAGCTCTGGAGTCTGAAGTGCCGGGGCCGTGATTGGCGCGGCAGCGAACGACGACGATACATGTGCGGCCCCGGAAGCGGTTACGCTGGTTGATTCGAACCCTTCAATATGCGCCCGGCGGTTTGGACCGGGTTAACCGCGCGGTAGCCGCGTGCAGCCCTGATCACAAAAAAACACGCCGCAATTGCGGCGTGCCAGTCGGGAGGAAGATAAGAGGGTAGGCGCGCGGCCCTGCGGCGGTTAACGAATGGTTACGCCGGTGTCGCGCGCGGTGAATGTGGTGGGCGTCTGGGCCTGGACCACGGTCGGCGTCTGTGCCGTCAAGACATCGGTGCCGAGATTGAATTCGTGCGCGGCGATGCCGATGACGGCGACTAGCAGCGCGAACGACAGGCCCACCACCACGATCTTCAGGTGGGTGCCGCGATCGGCGGAATAGAGCGACCAGTTCATGACGTCCTCCAATGTTCTCCCCTATTGGTCGGGCCGGCGTCGATAAAGGTTCAACGTTTTCTGGCGCCGCCGGTTCTCCAAAAATAAACGTAGGAAGGCCCGGAACCCTGTCTCAGGGCGCATCACGGAGCGTTGATCGGACGTGAGACGCCCGAAAATGGCGCCGAAACGGCGGGAAACGAGCGGGCTCCCACAACAACAGGCACCGAATTGAGCTAAGTCACTCCCCGGCGCCGGCCGTCCGTGCATCAAATGTCGCGGGAGGCCGGTGCGCTATTGCCGTCCGCTCTGCCGTCCATTAAATAAGTAATTGAAAATACTGTAGTTTTTAACACTTCTAAAGTGGAATGCCTACGGTGATTATCTGCTCCTGTAATGTCCTGTCGGAAGAGCAGGTCCTTGAGACGCTGCAGCGCCCGGCGGAAGCCCGGCCGCGCTCGGCGGGCCAGGCCTATCGCTGCCTGGGCTGCGCGCCGCGCTGTGGGCGGTGCCTTGAAACCGTGCGCGCGCTGGTCGCCCAGGCACATCTGCAAAATTGCAACGTAGGTTGTCCGACGTGCCCGGTCGGCGAGAGCGAGGTGGCGCGCGAAGCGGTATCTGACGACGCCGCGCCGGTCTTTCTGATCGCGGCCGAATAATCACAGCGCGCTCTCGGCGAATTAGGCGACGTACGTCGAACAAGGGACGCGTTCGATTCACAATTTCCCTTTAGTCGTTCCAATGCTAATCGGAACCCATCAACTTTCGTATTCGTCCATTGGAAGGAGCGGGCTATGAAAGGCGACACCAAAGTCATCGAGTATCTCAATAAGGGCCTGCGCAGCGAGTTGACCGCGATCAATCAATACTGGCTGCATTATCGCGTGCTCGACAATTGGGGTCTGAACGCACTGGCCAAGAAGTGGCGCGAGGAATCGGTCGAGGAGATGCATCACGCCGACCGCTTCGTCGACCGCATCCTCTTCCTCGACGGTTTCCCGAATATGCAGACGCTCGATCCGCTGCGCATCGGCGAGGACGTCAAAGAGATCATCGAGGCCGATCTCGCCGCCGAAGTCGGTGCCCGCGCGCTCTATCAGGAAGCGGCCGAGTATTGCCTCGGGGTCAAGGACTATCCGTCACGGGATCTGTTCAAGGACCTGATGGCGGACGAGGAAGGGCATATCGACTTTCTCGAGACCCAGCTCGATCTGATCAAGCGCATCGGTCTCGAGCTTTATACTCAGAGCCATGTCGACGGTCTCGGCGAGGGCGGTACGCCCGGCCTGCGCGGTGACAAGTAAACCGGCGCATCGCGCGCACAAAAAACGGCGGGCCCGGATTTCACCGGGCCCGCCGTTTTCATGTCGTGCCGGTGGTGCGGCCTTAAGCGGCCACCTTGGCGCGCTTGAGCGGATAGGCCTCGCTCTCATAGAGCGCGCGAATGTCCTTGTGGCCGAGCCGGCCGCTTTCCACCTCGATATAGGCGCCCAGCAGCTGCGGCTCCGGCAGTTCCTCGACGGCAAAGCGGATCGCATCCGCGGCCTTGTCGAAGCGGCGGTATTTTACCTTGCTCGCCACGCGGCGATTGCGCGAGGGAAACAGCTCCGCAGGCGCGGCATAATCGAACGTATCCATCGATCACTCCATCTCGGTCGAAAGCACTGAAACAACACTCTTTATATGGGGGTAGAGAGGCCATTTTGCCAGGGCCACGTTGGCTTTGCCTCAAGCGCCTGCAATCGTGGTGAAAATTGCGTCAGGCCGCGACAAGGCGACACAAATCTCGACATTTCAGGCAAAAACCCGCATTTTACGACCCGTAGACGGCGTCGCGTGGGGTACATTATGGCGCGGTCGGCCGAGGGACGCGAGTCCGCTCTGTTCCACTTCGTGATGGTCAAGCCGACGCATTACGATGACGACGGCTATCCGATCCAGTGGTTCCGCTCCGCCATTCCTTCCAACACGCTGGCGTGTCTGAACGCGCTCGCCGAGGACGCGCGTGAGCGTGAGGTGCTGGGGCCGGACGTCGATATCCGCCTGCACGCTCACGACGAAACCAACCGTCGCGTGCGTCCCGACAAGATCATCAAGACCATCCGCCGCGAAGGCGGCCGCGCGTTGATCGGCCTCGTCGGCGTGCAGTCGAACCAGTTTCCGCGCGCGGTCGATCTGGCGCGGCCGTTTCTCGAGGCCGGGTTGCCGGTGTGTATCGGCGGCTTTCATGTCTCCGGCTGCATCGCCATGCTGCCCGAGCTGCCCGACGACATCAAAGCGGCGCAGGCGATGGGCACCTCGTTCTTCGCCGGCGAGTCGCCGCCGATCCTGCCGCGCCAGCACGTCAAGCGCACGTCCGGCTCGCTGTCGTCGATCGATTTCGGCCGCGACTGTCCCTGTCAATGCTCGTTCTGCACCATCATCAACGTGCAGGGCCGCAAGAGCCGCAGCCGCTCCGCCGACGATCTCGAAAAGATCGTGCGCGAGAACTTTACCTAGGGCATCAAGCGCTTCTTCATCTCCGACGATAACTTCGCCCGCAACAAAGACTGGGAGCCTTTGTTCGACCGCATGATCTCGATGCGGGAAGGTGAGGGCATGGACATCGGCTTCACCATCCAGGGTTCTATCTGATGATCCTTTACGAGGGCGTGCATCCGCTCGAAGGCGGCGCCGTATGGAATTCCGCCGCACCGGCGCCACGGCATGAAGCTGGAAAACCCGATTGCGTTCTGGGGCCGGCAGGTCCTCGGCGGCGCGGCGAAGTATTGGGGCTATTTCCGGGTCTGGCGGCGCTGCAAGAAGATGCTCGACGCTACGCTCGAAGCACCCGACCGCTACAGCTATTCTGATCTCGCGATCGCCCCACCCAAGGCCGACGAGTTCGACGCCCGCGATCTCTATCACGCCACCACCGGCGGCGAGGCCGCGTTCGAGCGCAAGTATCGCGGTGATGCCATTCCCGACAAGGCGACAGAAGAGCACGCGGTGCTGGCCGAGGCGGCGGAATAATCTTCTTGAGTCGTATTATTCGTTCTGCCGCGCCGTTCTTCGGTTGCGCGCAACGCACCTCGCGGCGGCGCTTACACATTTGAATTAGACCAGCTCTAAGGTGATTGTCTTAGATCGACTCTAATGTGCGATCACTTTCTTCGCGCGCGCTTGTCAACGCCGATGCGTCGGCGATATTGAAGTCGAGTACTTCACCGAACCGCGACACCGTTTGATTCGATCGAGAGCGTCGGACGCGGTTCATCGAACGCGGCGTTACGTGCGGAGAGCGGCCGATGAAATTCTTGTCCACGACATTACTGCTGCCGGCTTTCTCGCTCGCGCTGCTGCTGGTCGCGCCGGGCAAGGTCGATGCCGCGCCGGAGACGGTGTTTCACATGTCCATCGTCAAGCAGATGTTCGAGCCCGACACGCTCACCATTCCCGCCGGGCAGACGGTGAAGATCATGGTCAAGAACACGGACAGCCTGCCGGCCGAGTTTGAAGGCCGCGACTTCCATGCCGAAGTCGTGATCCCGGGCAAGACCGAGCTGCCGGTCTATGTCCGGTCGCTCAAGCCCGGCACCTACCATTTCTTCAACGATTTTCATTCCGCCGGCAAAGGCACGTTGATCGTCAAGAAGGCGGCGCCGTGAAGAAGGTCGGTGCGGGGGCGTATCCATCGCAAGGCGCGTTCGGTCGCGCAAAATAGTCATGTCCCATCACACGATCACCGTCGATCACTGCGCCGCATCGCCCGGCGAAAACCGGATCGTGTGGCTGGAGCGCCTGGCGTCGCGCCACCGCGACAAGCTCGCGTGGATTCACGTCGCCATGTTCTTCGGCTTCATGGTGCTGATGATCGTGCCGCTGTTCCTGCCGTTGCCGCCGGACCACGCGACATTCTTTGACAACTTCACGCTGTTCGCGAACTTCGTCATCTGGGGGCTGTGGTTCCCGCTGGTGTTCGTGTCGGTGATCTTCACCGGGCGGAGTTGGTGCGGCGTGCTGTGCCCGCTCGGCGCCGCCTCGGAATGGGCCAACGGCGTCGGGCTGAAGCGTCCGGTGCCGCGCTGGGTGCGCTGGGAAGGCACGCCCATCGTCAGCTTCATCGTCATCACCGTGCTGGCGCAGACCGTTGACGCGCGCGGCTTTCCGCAAGGCATCGCCGTGGTGTTCGGGCTCGCCTTCGCCTGCGCGGTGGTGCTCGGCTTCGTCTACGGGCCGGGCCAGAAGAAGCGGCCGTGGTGCCGGCACATGTGCCCGATCGGCCTGATGCTCGGCGTGTTCTCGCGCATCGGCGCGGTGCAGTTCGCGCCCAAGCGGCCGCGCGCCGGCGGTGACGCCTACACCGAAAAGGGCCTGTGCCCGACCATGATCGACCTCAACCACAAGACCGAGTCGCGCCACTGCATCGAATGTTTCCGCTGCGTCCATCCGGAGTCGAAAGGCGGGCTGAAGCTGTTGGCGCGCTGGCCCGGCACGGAAGTGACGCGGATCCGTCACTACAATCCGAACGCCGCCGAGATCTGGTTCCTGTTCCTCGCCACCGGCCTCTCGATCGGCGGTTTCCTGTGGCTGGTGCTGCCGCAATACGATCGCTTACGCGAACTGGTCGGCACCTGGGGCATCGAGCGCGGCTGGTACTGGATCGGCAGCGCCGGTCCGGCCTGGCTGATGTCGGTGCATCCGGCCGGCCGCGAGGTCTACACCTGGCTCGACTTCTTCATGATCACCGCCTTCATGCTGGCCTGCGCCGTCGCGCTCACCGCCGTGCTTATGGCGCTGACGTCGCTGTCGAGCTGGATCGCCGGCCGGCTGGGCGCCGATTCCGGCTGTCGCGCGCGGCTTGTCGAGCAGGCCTACGCCTACATGCCGGTCGCCATGGTGTCGCTGGT
>JARRQH010000124.1:0-8311 GCA_037381985.1 Pseudolabrys sp. | reverse complement strand
TGAACAAGCTGCCCTATTACTCGGCCTTCCGCGGCACTTCGACGGGGCCGGCGATCGAGCTTTCTTACCGGCTGGCGAAATGGTTCGCGCCCGACGGACTCGTTCGTTCCTTCTTCACCTCCGGCGGATCGGATAGCGTCGAGACCACGCTGAGGCTCGCACGCCAGTACCACAAGATCCGCGGCGATCGTGATCGCACCAAATTTCTGAGTCTCAAGAAAGGCTATCATGGCACGCATTTCGGCGGCGCTTCAGTCAACGGCAACACCAATTTCCGCCGCAACTACGAACCGCTTCTCGCCGGCTGCTTCCACATCCCCTCGCCCTATCTCTATCGCAATCCGTTCAACGAAACCGACCCCGCGCGCCTCGCCCAGCTCTGTGCGTCCGCACTCGAGGACGAAATCATCTTCCAGGGGCCGGACACGGTGGCAGCCTTCATCATGGAGCCGGTGCTAGGCGCCGGCGGCGTTATCCCGCCGCACGAGAGCTTTATGCCGCTCGTGCGCGAGATTTGCGACCGTCACGGCGTGCTTCTCATCGCTGACGAGGTCATCACCGCCTTCGGCCGCACCGGCGCGTGGACTGGTTCACGGCTCTGGGGCGTAAAGCCCGACCTCATGTCAACGGCCAAGGCCATCACCAATGGCTATTTCCCCTTCGGCGCCGCCATGATCTCGGAGAAGGTCGCAGACGTCTTTGAGAGCGACGAGACATCCTTCGGCGCGATCGGCCACGGCTATACCTATTCCGCCCATCCGGTCGGGGCCGCAGCCGCCCTCGCCTGCCTACGGGTGATCGAGAAGTCCGACCTGCCAGGCAATGCCGCAGCACGCGGCAACGAACTGCTTGCCGGCTGCATGGGGCTCAAGGACAAGCACGAGGCCCTGGGCGACGTACGCGGCAAGGGGCTGATGGTAGCGCTCGAACTAGTGTCAGACCGGGCGACCAAGAAACCCATCGACAAGAAAGTGATCGGGCAGGTCTTCGAGACGACCTACGAGAACGGCGTGATGGTACGCGTATCGGGCAATACCATCATCCTGTCGCCGCCGCTGATCATCACCACCGGCGACGTCAAGAAGATCATCACGGCCCTCGATGCCGGGTTATCCGCCGTTTGACCAGGACTTTGGTTAGCGGTTTTACTGGAACCATGGGCTCAATACCCACATGACCGACCTCAAGACGACTTTCACCGGACCCGACCTCTGCGCACTTTCCGCTCGCGAGGCGGTGCGGCTGCTCAAGGCGGGCGAAATTTCGCCCGCCGAGATGCTGGAAGCCTCGCTGACCCGCATTGCGCAGGTGGAGCAGGCGGTCAACGCCACCGTGACGGTGTGTCCCGAGCGTGCCCAAGCAGCGCTGAAACGGCTCGAGGCAGACAAGGCGATCAATGGCAACGAGCCGGGCTGGCTGGCGGGACTGCCAATCACCGTCAAGGATCTGACCGCCGTTTCCGGCGTGCGTACGACCTTCGGTAGTGTCGCGCTGAAGGATTTCGTGCCAGAGGAAAACGACCCACTGGTCGAGATGATGGAGCGGCGCGGCGGCGTTGTCGTCGGCAAGACCAACACACCCGAGTTCGGCGCCGGCAGCAACACATTCAACGAGGTCTTCGGTTACACGCGCAACCCCTGGGACACGCGCAAGAACGCGGCCGGGTCGTCGGGCGGTGCGGCCGTCTCGCTCGCGACCGGTGAGGTGTCGCTCAGCCAGGGTTCCGACCTCGCTGGATCGCTGCGGACGCCGGCCGCCTATTGCGGCGTGGTAGGCTTGCGGCCCTCGCCCGGACGCTGCGGCGGCGGTCCGGCGCCAACGGCTTTTGCCATCGAAGGCGTTTCCGGCCCCATGGCGCGCGATGTCGAGGACCTTGCGCTACTCCTCGACGCCATGACCGGTTTCATCCCAGCTATGCCGATCACGTTGGAAAAGCCTCGCACCCCGTTCAAGGAGGAAGTGACGAAGGCGGATGCCAAGGTACGCATCGCCTTTTCCGAGGACCAGAACGGCTTTGCGCCTGTCGAGAAGGAAATTCGCCAAGTGCTGCGCACCGCCATGGCTAAGGTCGCCGCAGCCGGCGGCACGGTGGAGGATTCCTGCCCCGATCTTCCCGACCTCTACGGCACCTATACCGCATTGCGCGGCGTCCACTACGGTTCCGTCAACGCCTACCTCCCGGCCGAGGTGCAGAAGCACTTCAAGCGGACGTTGCGTGAGAACACCGAGTTCGGCCGCAATCTTACGGCGCAGCGGATCTACAATGCGCTGCGCCAGCGCACCGCACTCTTCCACACCATGCGCACGTTCCTCGAGGGTTACGACGTGCTGGCGCTACCGGTCGCAGGGCTCGAACCGGGCATGGTAGAGGAGGAATACCCGCTTTCCGTCGATGGTGAACCGATGAGCGACTACGTCGACTGGCTGCGCTTTTCCTTCCTCGCTACGACGACCGCGCTGCCCGCAATCGTCGTGCCAGTGGGTTTCACGGCCTCCCGCATGCCGGTCGGCATCCAGCTGATTGGCCCGCCGCGCGGCGAAGCAAGGCTGCTTCAGGTCGCACGTGCCGTGGAGGAGGCCGTCCAGTTCGCCCGGACGCCAATCGATCCCATCGTCCGGCACGGGCCGCCCACCTGACAACAGACAGGCATTTCTGCGGTCGTGAATCGGGCCGCAGTCGAATATTCAGGCTTCGCCCGACTGCAACAGTTCGCAAGGATCGGATTCATCGGTCACAGCAGCTGTCCGGCACGCGGTGGATCGGCTCTCCGCAAAATGGACATGCCTTGGCAAATTGGTTTATCGGCGGCGGCTAAGTTGAAACGCGCGAAAGGACAGCGGAGCGCCGCTGCAACACAAGCACAATAAGGTACTCCATGAGCGCAACGTCGTGTTAACGGTCGAATATGCCGAAACGCCCCACGTCGACCCCGAAGAAGGCGGGCTCATCGCCCATCTCGGTGAGAGCTTCTTGTGGTCGTGCTGCGCTTCGGTTTCATGGAGATTCCGAATATCCCGCAGGCTTTGGTGATTGCCCGCAAGGCCGGGTGGTCGTTCGATATTATGTCAACTTCGTTTTACCTGTCGCGCCGCGCGCTCAGGTTCGCGGCGCAATCGGAGATGCCACTTTGACAAGACCGGCTGTTCATCGCGGTGGCTTCGAGCACCAGTGATGCAACGGACTACTTCAGGATTCCGACCGGCCGCGTGGTGGAAATGTGCGAAAGAATCTGGACACTACCCCGCCTTCGGGCGCGCCTTCGCGGCAAACGGCCATCAACTGCCGGGCAGCAAGGTACATCGCAGTTCTAGTAAATCCCCATGTCCGACCTCGCCGCGCGCCACTACGATCTCGTAGTGGTCGGCGCCGGAATCTGCGGTCTCGCCCATGCCCTAACCGCGGCGCGCCGCGGCCAGCGCGTGGTGGTGATCGACCGCGACGCCCAGGCGAACGGCGCCTCGGTACGCAATTTCGGCTTCGTCACCGTCACCGGCCAGCAGCGTGGGCAATGCTGGTCGCGCGCCATACGCTCACGCGATGTCTGGGCCGAGGTGGCGCCGCAGGCCGGCATTCCCGTTCTGCACCAGGGGCTCGTCGTCGCCGTGCGGCGGGACGAGTCGCGCGCCGTGCTCGAAGCCTTCATGGCGACCGAGATGGGCGCTGGGTGCGAGTTGATCGCGCCCACCCCCGCGCGCGAACGCTTTCCGATGCTGGCACGCGCGCGCGAGCTTGCGGCCGTGCTCTACAGCTCACACGAACTGCGGGTGGAGTCGAAGGACGCGATCGCCCAGCTTTCGGCCTGGCTCGCCGAGGCGCATGGCGTGACCTTCCTGTACGAGACCGCGATGCATGACGTCGCTCCGCCGAAGATCGTCACCAGCCGCGGCACGGTTCACGCCGACGCGGCCGTGGTCTGCCCGGGCGACGATTTCCAGTCGCTGTTTCCCGACCAGCTCGCGGCTTACGGGCTGACGCGCTTCAAGCTGCATATGATGCGCACCGCGCCGCTGCCGAATTTCCCGCTCAACGCTGCGATCATGTCCGATCTCGGCCTGGCGCGATATCTCGGCTATGCCGAATTGCCGGAAGCGGCGGCGCTCAAGCAGCGACTCGAAGCGGAGCAGCCGGCGCAGCTTGAAAACGGCGTGCATCTGATCGCCGTGCAGAGCGCCGACGGCTCGCTGATCGTCGGCGATTCCCATCATTACGCCGCCACGCCCGATCCGTTCGCGCCGCAGACGGTAGACGACCTGATCCTCGACGAGCTCGAGCACGCCGTCGGCGCCCGGCCGGTGGTGCGCGAACGCTGGATCGGCACCTACGCATCGGCACCGAATCGCCTGGCCCTGATCGACGCGCCGTCGGACGCCGTACGCGTCGTCGTGATCACCAGCGGCACCGGTGCCAGCACGTCCTTCGCCATCGGCGAGGAAGTCATTGGCGGGCTATTCGGTTGAAGAGGAGCAAAGCGCGATGAGCACTGGCAGTCAGCATCTCAAGGCCGTCATTTTCGACTGGGCGGGCACCCTGGTCGACCACGGCTCGCTCGCGCCCATGGGCGTCTTCGTCGAGGCCTTTGCCGAATTCGGCGTCTCGATCACCATCGACGAAGCGCGGGGCCCGATGGGCATGGCGAAGCGCCCGCACATCGCGGCGCTGATGGCGCTGCCGCGCATCGCCGCCGAATGGCAGCGCGTCAATGGCGCGCCGCCGAGCGAGGCCGACATCGATCGCGTCTATGCCGTCTTCGTCCCGAGGAACATCGCGGTTGCCGCGCGCTACGCCGACATGATCCCCGGCGCTGCCGCGATCGCCGACCGGCTTCGTCAGCGCGGCCTCAAGATCGGCACCACCACCGGCTATACCCGTGAAATCATGGCGAGAGTCACGCCGTTCGCGGCCCAGCAGGGCTTCATCGCCGACGCCATGGCCTGCACCGGCGATACCGCCGACGGGCGCCCGACGCCGCTGCTCATCTATAAAATGGTGCTCGATCTCGCCATCTGGCCGGCCTGGGCGACCGTCAAGGTCGACGATACCGAGGTCGGCGTCACCGAGGGCTTGAATGCCGATGCGTGGAGCGTCGGCGTCGCCGTCAGCGGCAACGTATTCGGTCTCTCGCTTGCCGATACCAAGGCGCTGCCAGCCGACGAGTTCGCGCGTCGCCGCGCCGCCGCCGCCGCCGAAAAGCTGGCCGCGGCCGGCGCCCATTACGTCATCGACAGCGTCGCCGACCTTATGCCGGTGATCGCCGCGTTCGAGGGGCGGCTGGCGCGCGGTGAACGGCCGTGAGCGATGCCGCCGGCGGCAATGCCTCCGAAGGCGACACTAATCTCTCGCCGCGGCGCGCCGCGTGGCGGGACGGCCTGAGCGCAGACACGAAGGCGCTGCTCGAAGCGGACGCCCAAGCCTTCCTGCATCAGTCGCTGTCGACGCCCTGTCTCGATGTGCTGGAGCGCGCCGACGGCTCCGTGCTCATCGACGGCGATGGCCGCGAGTTTCTCGATTTCCACGGCAACAGCGTTCACCAGGTCGGCTATGGCCATCCCAAAGTCATCGCCGCGATCAAGCAGCAGCTCGACACGCTGCCGTTCTGTCCGCGCCGTTTCACCAACCGGCCGGCGATCGCGCTCGCCGAACGGCTGGGCGAACTCGCGCCCGGCAATTTGAGCAAGGTGCTGTTCGCGCCCAGCGGTTCCGCCGCCATCGGCATGGCGCTCAAGCTCGCGCGCTACGCCACCGGCCGCCACAAAACACTGTCGATGTAGGATTCTTTCCACGGCGCCAATCTTGACGCGGTTTCGGTCGGCGGCGAAGCGCTGTTCCGCCGTGGCGTCGGACCGCTGCTGCCGGGCAGCGAGCACGTGCCGGCGCTCGATCAGGCTGCGCGCTTCTTCGGTGACGATGGCCGTGCCCACGAGCGGCTCGCCGACTACATCGACTCCATATTGACGAGCGAGGGCGACATCGCCGCCGTCGTCGCCGAGCCCATGCGTTGGACCACGGTGACCCCGCCCCCGGCCGACTTCTGGCTGCGCGTGCGGGACGCTTGCGACCGCGCCGGCACCTTGCTGATTTTCGACGAGATCCCGAGTTGCCTCGGCCGCACCGGGACGATGTTCTATTGCGAGCAGGTCGGCGCTATCCCCGATATCCTCACCCTCGGCAAAGGGCTGGGCGGCGGCGTGATGCCGATGGCGGCGATCGTCGCGCGCGCCGACCTCGACGTCGCCGGCGATGTCGCGCTCGGGCATTACACCCACGAAAAGAGCCCCGTCGGCGCGGCCGCGGCGCTGGCCACCCTCGACGTGATCGCCGAGGACGGCTTGCTCGACCGCGCCCGGACGCTCGGCCGCCACGGCCTCGACCGACTGGCCGCGCTCGCGCAACGATATCCGATGTTCGGCGCCGTGCGCGGCGTGGGGCTCCATCTGGGGCTCGAGCTTGTCGGCCCTGACGCCGAAACCGTTGCCGACCGCATGCTTTACGGCGCGCTCGCGCGCGGGCTGAGCTTCAAACTCGGCGGCGGCACGATCGTCACACTGTGTCCGCCGTTGACGATCGCGCAGGCGCAACTCGACCGCGCATTCGATGTACTCGACGACGTGGCAGCCGAGATTTCACGCGATTGAATTGATTGCATTTCCTGCCGCATGGCGGTGGACGACCCGCCCCGCATCGCCTTCATGTCATCCAACCGTCATCCACGTGGAATAGCCGTTTCCCTGCTCTCCAGTTCCACCTTCAAGGAAAAACGACCATGACGTCGAAGCGGACTTTCGCGGCGGTGCTCGCCGCTGTTGCAATGATGGCAAGCCCGGCTTTGGCCGCCAGTCAAGTCGTCACGATTTACAGCGCCGACGGCTTGCACGACGGCAATCCGAGCTGGTTCGGCAAGATGTTCGCCGACTTCACCAAGAAGACCGGCATCAAGGTGCAATACATCGAGGGCGGCTCCGGCGTTGTCGTGCAGCGCGTCGCCAAGGAGCAGTCGAACCCCCAGGCCGACGTGCTGGTGACGCTGCCGCCCTTCATCCAGAAGGCAGCCAGCGACGGTCTGCTGCAGGCTTACGCCTCGAAGGAAGCCGCCAACATTCCTGCGTCCGACAAGGACGCCAAGGGCCGCTACGTCCCGCTCGTCAATAACTATATGAACTTCATCTACAACGCCTCGGTGCTCAAGACCCCGCCGAAGACCTACGACGATCTGCTCGACGCGAAGTTCAAGGGCAAGATCCAGTATTCGACCCCGGGCCAGGCCGGCGACGGCACGGCGGTGATGCTGCAGGCGATCCACGCTTTCGACGGCCGCGACGCCGGCTTCGCCTTCCTCAAGAAGCTGCAGGCCAACAACGTCGGCCCGTCGTCCTCGACCGGCAAGCTGACGGCGCTAGTCAACAAGGGCGAGATCTACGTCGCCAACGGCGACCTGCAGATGAACATGGACCAGAAGGAAAAGAACCCGAACATCAAGGTGTTCTGGCCCGCCGGTCCGGACGGCAAGCGCACCACCTTCGCGCTTCCCTACTACATCGGCCTGGTCAAGGGCGCGCCGCACGCCGACGCCGGCAAGAAGCTGATCGACTTCCTGCTGTCGAAAGAGGCGCAAAGCTCGCTGTCGACCATCGCCTGGGGCCTGCCGGTCCGCATCGACGTCAAGCCGGACGACGCCAACTTCAAGGCGCTGCATGAATTGATGGCGAGTGTCACCGTCTGGCATCCGGACTGGAGCGACGTGCTCAAGCACCTCGATGCCGACGTCAAGCGTTGGCACGAAGCAACGGGCAGCTGATGACGATGACTGTAACGGTGGACGGCGCGGCGACAACCGCGCCGTCCGCGGCAAGTGCCGCCACCGATGCTCAGGACAACAGCATCGCCTTCCGTGGTGTCACGGTTGCATATCGTAACGCCGTCGTTCTCGCCGATTTCAATCTGACCATCGAGCCCGGCGAGTTCGCGGCCCTGCTCGGGCCGTCCGGATCTGGCAAGACCACGGCGCTACGCGCGGTCGCCGGCTTCGTCCGGCCCACCAGCGGCAGCGTCTCCATCGGCGCGGCCGACGTCACCGCCGTCCCGCCCTATGCGCGCGGCATCGGCATGGTGGTGCAGAACTACGCCTTGTTTCCGCACATGACGGTCGCGGAAAACGTCGCTTTCGGGTTGCGGGCGCGGCGCGCCGCGCGCGCGTTGATCGGCGAGCGCATTCGTGAATGCCTGGCCATGGTCAGCATGGCGCAATACGCGGAACGTTATCCGCGCCAGCTTTCCGGCGGTCAGCAGCAGCGTGTGGCTATCGCGCGCGCGCTC
>JARRQH010000123.1:0-21701 GCA_037381985.1 Pseudolabrys sp. | reverse complement strand
CCAGATTGGCTTTTGGTGCAAAGCCGCCTGGCTGGATGCAAAGTCTAATGAAGGTTCGCAATGCGTTGACCAGCTTGATCGGCTTGAAGGCCGCAGAGCATTCGGTTGACCGTGAGACGGTGGGTGCATTTCCCATCATTAGCGAAAATGTCGAGAGCGTTGTCCTCGGTCTTGATGACTGGCATCTCGATTTCAGGATTGTGGTTGAAACGCAAGCACATGTGGGAGGTACCCGTGTTCGCGTTGCAACGCTGGTCAACCGCAAGCACTGGTTTGGCTATATATACATTTTCCTGATTACGCCCTTCCACAGGCTCATTGCCAAGCGGCTGATGGGTTCTTTTCTCAAAGAGGGCTGACGGTAAAACCCTTGGCGCGTAGCAGTTCCACCAGACCCTCCTCTCATGGCAGGTGAAGCGCGCCTACGGCCATGAAGGCGTTGCCCCTTGCAAGCGTGAATGCCATCCTTTTTCGGATCGAGAACTTCATCGGATTCGACAATCAGCGTATCAGCTTTTGCAAACGCCTCGGCTGCACCCGCAGGCAAATCAATTCCTGACGATGAACCAAAATGGGCAAAATTGGCGAGTGTGGTTATGGCCGCGGCTGTCCCCATTGCGCGGCGATGCGGGAATTTCTGACCACGATGCAGCAGAAATACCCGGCGTTGCGCGTTCGCGACTACGAGGTCTATTTCAATCCCGACAACGGCCGCCTGTTCGAACGCATGGCGCGCGCCTACCGCTTCGAGATTCAAGGGGTGCCGACGGCGTTCCGCCAGTGCCTCGCCCAGGGCTGCCCGTCACCGTCGACGCCATCAACCCGTGCACCTTCGCGGTGCTGATCCTGCTGATCACGGCGGTGCTCGGCGCCGGCGGGCAGAAGCGGGCGCTCAACGCGGCGCTCGCGTTCTCGGCGTCGATCTTCGTGTCCTATTACCTGATGAGCATTGGCTCTATTCCGCCGTTGAGGCGGCGGGCGTCTGGCGCGCGATCTATATCGTGGTGGCCGTGCTGGCCGTCGTGATCGGCCTGTTCAACCTCAAGGACTATCTCTGGTGCGGCAAGTGGTTCGTGATGGAGGTGCCGCTCTCTTGGCGCCAGCCTTGAAGAAGACCATCGCGGGCGTGACCTCGGTGCCCGGCGCGTTCTTCACGGGGCTGGCGGTCAGCCTGTTCCTGCTGCCGAGCACCTCGGGCCCTTACATCGTGATCCTGGGGCTGCTGGCGCAGACCGAGATGCGGCTCGCCGCGATGCTGTGGCTGCTGCTGTACAATCTGGTGTTCATACTGCCGATGATCGCCGTCACCGTGGCGGTCTACTTCGGGTTCACCACCGCCGCGAAGGCCGAGGCCTAGTGCCCCGGGCACTTGAAGACGCTCCGCCTCGTCGCCGGCACGATCGTCCTGCTACTCGGCCTGGCGATGATCGCCTCGTTGCGGCTGGGCTACGTACAAAGAGTCATGTGGTGAATATCTCGGCAGGGCGGTTAGTACGTAGGCAATTTCAAAGATCGACTCCTCTGCACGATACGCAAAGTGTGTTCATAACGGCGCAACATTGCAAAAGCGTAATGTTCGCATCGTCCGTTCGTATGTATGCGAGCCGCGGCGTGTGATTGCCCGAGTCAAGAAGCGATATTGATTGGATTGATCGCGATTTTCGATCGAACGATTGGTTGAACGTGATCTTTCTTTCAGTATACATGCCTTGCATCTTTTCATGGCTCGCGGTTAACGCTTTGCCGACTTTGCTGTGAAGCAGGACATTTGCACCGCGTACGCGTGTGATGTCGATGTTCGAAAAGTCCCGAAAAGTGGCGCTATCTTTACGGCATGGCGACGCGCTTGCGGCGCGGTTCGCGTTCTTGCGAGACGAATCACTTTGTCATCCGTGAAGCACGGAACGAATCAAAATTGTCGTGCATTGCGACAATAAGCGCAGCAGTATTGTGGCAAGGATTTGCTAAAAGCCGATCATCATAAGTCAGCCGATGCCGTCTCGCGCGAATGACTGACTGTCGCCGTCGTTGATTCCATTATGTGCCACGCGTGCACGGATACAGCGTCTGCGACGGGAAGAGGCGACACCTGCTGTCAACCGCCACCTCTGACGCAGTGGGCAATGCGCCGAAGATTTCTTCGGGCGGCGTCGGCGCTTTGCCTGTGTCAGGACAATTTAATCTTAATCGCCTCGTCGAAAGAGGCGGCTTCGAAAGACAATGACCGCCCGAACAAAGAAGAATTTAGCCCGCACTCCCCTCACGATTTTCTTCATCGGCGCGCTGCTGACGTTAGGCGGGTGCAGCTCCAATCGATTCCCGGTGCTCTTTCCTGGCGGCCCAGTCGCAGGGACCGAACGCGATCTTCTGTTCATCGCGGTCGCCCTGATGCTGATCGTGATTGTGCCGGTTTTTGTGATGGTCGCCTATTTCACCTGGCACTATCGCGCCTCCAATACGCGTGCGCGCTATATGCCGGAATGGGCATCCTCCATGCGGGTCGAGGCGGTGATGTGGCTCGTGCCAATGGCGATTGTCGGCGTGCTGAGCTGGATGGTCTTCGTCTATTCGCACACGCTGGATCCTTACCGGCCGATCGCGTCGAAAACGCCACCGCTTCATGTCGAGGCGATCTCGCTCGATTGGAAGTGGGTCTTCATCTATCCCAAGCAGCACATCGCGACGGTGAACGAACTGGTCATTCCAACCGGAAGACCGGTCAGCATGAAACTGACGTCCGATACTGTGATGAACTCGTTCTACATCCCCGGCCTGGTTGGGCAGATCTACACCATGGCCGGCATGCAGACCCGGCTCAATATGCTCGCCGACAAACCGGCTCACTTCATCGGCCGCAACACCAATTTCAGCGGCCGAGACTTCGCCGATCAGCGCTTTGCCGTTAAGGCGGTTCCGGCCGCGGGCTTCCGCGCCTGGGTCGCGCAGGTCAAGAAGTCACCGAAAGCGCTCGACGCCGCAACCTATGGCCGGCTGGTGCGGCCCGGGACGAGCGACGCCGTCACCTACTCCGCTGTCGAGCCGAACCTTTTCTATAAGGTCATCGCGAAATACAGCCCTTCCATGATGAAGCGTATCAAGAAAAATTGGCCCGCCGACTCCGCGGCGCTGCCGCCGAAAAAATCTTTTGCGTCGTAAGGGCATAACGGACCTTGGGAGTGTTTGATCATGCTTGGTAAGCTCACAATGGATGCATTGCCGCTTTATAGCCCGGTGGCTCTGAGCGGCGCCTTGATGGAGGTGATCGTAGGCGTCGCGGTCCTCGGTTTCATCACCTGGTACGGCAAATGGCGCTATCTGTGGTCCGAATGGTTGACCAGCGTCGATCACAAGAAAATCGGCATCATGTACATCGTGCTGGCGATGGTGATGCTGCTGCGTGGATTTTTCGACGCCATCATGATGCGGACGCAGCAGGCCATAGCCTACAATTCGCCGGGCTATTTACCGTCAGACCATTTCAACCAGGTCTTTACCGCGCACGGCACCATCATGATTTTCTTCGTGGCGATGCCGTTCCTTACGGGTCTGATCAATATCGTGGTGCCGCAGCAGATCGGCACCCGTGATGTGTCGTTTCCGTTCTTGAACTCCCTCAGCCTGGCGCTGACGGCGGCGGGCGCTGCCCTGGTATTGGCGTCGTTGGTGGTCGGCAAGTTCTCCACCGCCGGCTGGAGCGCCATCGCCCCCTATTCGGAGCTGAAATACACCCCGGGAGTCGGCGTCGATTATTGGATCTGGGCGATATTGATCTCGGGCGTAGGCACGACGACGACCGGCATCAATTTCCTCGTCACCATTCTCAAGCGACGGGCGCCGGGCATGACCTTGATGCGCATGCCGCTGTTCACCTGGACGGCGCTCGTTACCAGCGTGCTGGTGGTGTTCTCTTTCCCGGCGTTGACCGTCACCGCCGCTCTGCTCGCGCTGGACCGCTATGTGGGGATGCATTTCTTCACGAACGGCCACGGCGGAGACATGATGAATTATGCCAACCTGTTCTGGATTTGGGGCCATCCGGAAGTCTACATCGTGGTTCTGCCGTCGTTCGGCGTGTTCTCCGAGGTGGTGGCGACCTTTTCGAGCAAACGCGTGTTCGGCTACCACTCGCTGGTCTACGCGACTGCGGTGATCGGCATCCTGTCGTTCACGGTGTGGCTGCATCACTTCTTCACCATGGGCGAAGGCCCCGCCGTCAACATATTCTTCGGCATCGCCACGATGTTGATCGGCATACCGACCGGCGTGAAGATCTACGATTGGCTGATGACCATGTATCGAGGCCGCGTACGCCTCGAGCAGCCGATGTATTGGACGTTGGGTTTCATGGTGACCTTCGTCATCGGCGGCATGAGCGGCATATTGCTGGCGATCGCGCCGGTCGACTACATGATGCACAACTCTGTCTTCCTGGTTGCGCACTTTCACAACATGCTGATCCCGGGCGCCTTGTTCGGCTATTTCGCCGGCTACACCTACTGGTTCCCCAAGGCTTTCGGTTTCAAGCTCGAGCACAAGTGGGGCAAGCGGGCGGTCTGGGCGTGGGTCGTCGGGTTCCTGCTCGCCTTCATGCCACTCTACGTGCTCGGCTTCGAGGGTATGCCGCGTCGGATGGCGCACTATGCCACCCCCGGCTGGCAGCCCTGGCTTATCGTCGCGGAGGTCGGGGCGGTCGTCATCGCGGTCGGAATCGCTTTTCAGGTCATTCAGCTCATCGTCAGCATCCGCGACCGCGAGGCGCTGAAGGTCACCAATGGTGACCCCTGGGATGGACGTACCCTCGAATGGGCGACGGCCTGTCCGCCGGCCCACTACAATTTTGCGGTCATCCCGGAAGTCCACGACATCGACGAGCTTGCCTGGCGCAAGCAGCATGGCGTGGTCGAATCGACTTTGGCGCCGGCCGAGGCCATCGTCATGCCCGACAATACCAGCGCCGGCATGATCATCGGTGGGCTGTCCTTCGTCCTCGGCTTTGCCATGGTTTGGCACATTTGGTGGCTGGCAGCGCTCACGGGTCTGGGCATTCTTGCCGCGTTGGTTGCGCGCAGTTCGGACGATCACGGTGAGCATATCGTGGGTGCGGATGCCGAGCGGACGATAGAGGGTGAGTTCGGAATGGAGGCCGCGGAGTGATGGCACACGCAACGGCGACAACTGAGCAATACGCGGAACTGCTTCAGGAAGAGCAAAAGCACCAGCTCGACGAACGGGCGTTCGGCTTCTGGCTCTACCTGATGAGCGACGCGCTCATCTTCTCGCTCCTGTTCGCGACCTATGCGGTGATGGTCGGCCGGACTGCGGGCGGCCCGCAGGCGCATGGCCTGTTCGACCTCCGTTACACCTTCGGCGAAACCATGTTGCTGCTGTTCAGCAGCACGACCTTCGGCCTGGCGGGCCTGTCGATCCGGGCGAAAAACAAGGGCGCGGTGCTGTTCTGGCTGGCGGTCACCTTTCTGCTGGGCGCCGGCTTCGTCGGGATGGAAATCAACGAATTCCACGGCATGGTGGTCGCCGGCGCGGCGCCCGAACGCAGCGGATTTCTTTCAGCGTTCTTCACTTTGGTCGCGACCCACGGCCTGCATGTCACCTGCGGACTGGTCTGGATCGTCGTTCTAGGCGCCGAAGTATTGAGGAAGGGACTGACAGCGCCGGTGGCGTCGCGCATTCACCGCTTGGGCCTGTTCTGGCATTTCCTCGACATTATCTGGATTGCCATTTTTTCGGTCGTTTATCTGCCCGGGAGCTTCTGACATGAGGTCGTTGATCGATACTGGCGATCCGCTACTGCGGGTCTATCTCACGGGTTTCGTTCTGG
Organism: Pseudolabrys sp.; assembly: GCA_037381985.1. Classification (GTDB taxonomy): domain Bacteria; phylum Pseudomonadota; class Alphaproteobacteria; order Rhizobiales; family Xanthobacteraceae; genus Pseudolabrys. The sequence continues at coordinate 15,865 of JARRQH010000123.1, read as the reverse complement.
CGCTTGTGTTGACGATCATCCCCGTCGGTCTCGTGACGCTGAACCTGCTGCCGGAAACGACTGCGCTGGCGGTGATCGCCGTGCTGGCCGTGGTGCAGATGGGGGTCCATCTGCACTATTTTCTGCACCTCGATTTCAGCGCATCCGAGCGCAACAACCTGCTGACGCTCGCCTTCACCGCTGTCATCATGGTGATCATGGCCGGCGGCACGGTGTGGATCCTGTACAATCTGCACTATCGGATGATGGCGTGATGGCGGCTTGCGCCGCCGCTCACGCCTCGCCCTCTTTGTCCCCCACGTAAGCGATACGCAGCATGTTGGTCGCGCCGGGCGTCCCGAACGGCACGCCGGCGACCGTGATGATGCGCTGGCCTTCCTTGGCGAAGCCTTCCCTGAAGGCGATACGGCAGGCGCGGTCGACCATGTCGTCCTGGTCGTGGGCGTCCTCGGTGATGACGGCGTGCACGCCCCAGACCACGGCGAGCCTGCGCCCCGCCGCCACGTTGGGGGAGATGGCGACGATGGGCGGGCGTGGCCGCTCGCGCGCCATGCGCAGCGCGGTCGAGCCCGACGACGTCCAGCACACCACCGCGGCGAGATCGAGCGTATCGGCAATCTGGCGCGCGGCGTCCGCGATGGCGTCGGAGCCGGTCGCCTCGGGCGCGGCGCGCTGCGAGTCGATGATGCCGCGATAGATGTCCTCGCGTTCCACCTCCTCGGCGATGCGGCTCATAGTCGAAACCGCGTCCACGGGAAATTTGCCGGCCGCCGATTCCGCTGACAGCATCACCGCGTCTGCGCCCTCGAAGATGGCAGTGGCGACGTCGGAGACTTCCGCGCGTGTCGGCACCGGGGCGTTGATCATCGACTCCAGCATTTGCGTGGCCACCACCACCGGCTTGCCGGTGGCGCGGCCGAGCCGCGTCATCTGCTTCTGCACGCCCGGCACCTTCTCGAGCGGCATCTCTACCCCGAGGTCGCCGCGCGCCACCATCAGCGCGTCGGCGAGGTCCATGATTTCGGCGAGCCGCGTCACCGCTTGCGGTTTCTCGATCTTGGCCATGACGGACGCGCGCCCGCGCGTGATCTTCTTGGCCTCCGCGATATCCTCCGGTCGCTGGATGAACGATAACGCCACCCAGTCGATACCGGTCTCGAGCGCGGCGTCGAGATCGGAATGGTCCTTCTCGGTCAGCGCCGAGAACGGAATGGTGGTTTCGGGTAGGCTGACGCCCTTGCGGTCGGAAAGCCGGCCGCCGACCACGACCTCGGCCGTGATCTTCTCGGGCTCGACCGCGGTCGCGCGCATGCGCACCTTGCCGTCGTCGATCAGCAGCGTATGGCCGGCCTCGATGCCGTGGAAGATCTCCGGATGGGGGAGATAGACGCGGGTCGCGTCGCCGGGCGCGGGATCGGCGTCGAAGGTGAAGCGGGCGCCGTTCGCCACCATTGTCTGACCGCCCTGGAAAGTGCCGAGCCTGAGCTTGGGGCCCTGCAAGTCGACCAGCACGCCGATCGGCCGCTCGGTGTCGCGCTCGAGCGCCCGGATCGAGGCCACCAGCTCGCGCATGCGCTCCTGGCTGGTGTGGCTCATGTTGATCCGGAACACGTCGACACCGGCGGCGAACAGCTTCGCCATCATCGCGGGGTCGGTCGATGCCGGGCCCAGAGTGGCGACGATCTTGGCGCGGCGCTGACGTCTCATCGCTTATGACCCTTGCGTGGGGGTGGATGTCCCGGCGTCGGGGGAGGCGGCCGCTTGCCAGAGGCCGGTGGAAGGGGGGCCGGCCCGAGCGGCAGCAGCGGCCGATCGGGCGCCGATTCGGCATTATCGGTCAATTGCACCGTCCAGGAACGTTGTTGTCGCGGTCTCGCAGGTGCGCGGCGTGATGTTCCACCAGCCTTCCGTGACCCAACCCTGCTGATCCTTGTAGCCGATGGCGACGCCGACCCGGCCGCCGGTGTTGTTGCAGAGGCGGAAATCCGCCAGCGCCGGCGCGCCCGAGACCACGAGCAGCGCCACCGCCAGAACCGTATAACGCGCAAAGATGACGAATGTGCCGCGCTTGGCAGCGATGAAAGGCAATGCGTTCACGAGGCGTCGTTTGCGATGATCGGTTGTGGCGTGAACGGTCAGGGCCTGTCAACGACGATGGCCCGGAAGTCGTTCACGTTGGTGTAGGTCGGCCCCGGTGCCAGAAGGTCGCCCAGGGCGGCGAAAAAACCGGTGGAATCATTATCGGCGAGAAACGCGGCGGGATCGAGGCCAAGGGCACGCGCCCGGGTTGCGGTCTGCCCGTCGACGATAGCGCCGGCGGGGTCGGTGGTGGCCCCGCCGCCCCCGTCCGTGCCGTCGGTGTCGCCGGCGAGTGCCGCCACCCCGCTCACGCCGTCGAGCGCGATCGCCAGCGCCAGGGCGTATTCCTGGTTGGGCCCGCCACGGCCGTTTCCGGCCATGGCGACCGTCAATTCGCCGCCGGAGACGATCACCGCCCGCTTGCCCTCGGCCTGCAAGACGCGGGCGCGCGCGGCGTGCTCGCGGGCCACCTCGCGGGCCTCGCCCTCTAGCTGGTCGCCGAGCGATACGCATTCGTAGCCGGCGGCCCGCACCGCCGCCTCCGCTGCGCGCATCGAATCCGCCGGCCGTGCGGCGATGGCGAAGCGGCTGCCGGCGAACACGGCATCGCCCGGCTTCGGGCTCTCATTGGCGGGATCGGCGAGCGCCCGCGTGACGCTTTCCGGCACGGCGAGCTTGTACTTCGCCACGATGGCACGGGCCTCCGCGAGCGTGCTCGGATCGGGCACCGTCGGCCCCGAGCCGATGACGTCGGGGTCGTCGCCGGGCACGTCGGAGATCGCGAGGGTTACCAGCGCGCCCGGATGGGCGTGGCGTGCCAGCCGCCCGCCCTTGATGCGCGAGAGGTGTTTGCGCACGCAGTTGATCTCATGAATATTGGCGCCCGAGCGTAGCAGCGCGCGCGTCACCGTCTGCTTGTCCGCGAACGAGACACCCTCGGCCGGCGCGATCCAGTTTGCGGAGGCGCCGCCCGACATCAGCACCAGCACCAGGTCATCGGCGCCGGCTTTCTCGGCGAGCGCCAGCGCGCGTTCGGCGGCTTGAAGGCCGGCGGCATCGGGCACCGGATGGCCGGCCTCGATCATGTCCACCACGCGCGTCGGCCGGCCGTAGCCGTGGCGGGCGACCGCCACGCCGCTCAGCCTATCGGGCGATAGCTTAAGCGTATCGAGATAATGCGCCTCCGCCACCTCGGTCATGGAGCCGGCGGCCTTGCCGGCGGCGAGCACGATCAGCCGGCCTTCTGGCGGCGGTGGCAACAGCGGCGGCAGGCAGCTCGCCGGGTGGGCTGCGGCGACCGCGGTGTCGAACAGATGGCGGAGGAAGGTGCGGGGCTCGGTCATGGCGCCGCATACCGCCGGTTTTTGTCGCCTATGGCAAGTCTGCCCGGCGCCGATTATGTTGGGTGGAACCACCGGAGTTTGCATGATGGACGATAAGACCCGCACCGAGCTGGAAGCCGCCGTCTACCGGCGCCTGGTCCAGCACCTGCGCGAGCGCACCGACGTGCAGAATATCGACATGATGAATCTCGCTGGTTTCTGCCGCAACTGCTTGTCGAACTGGATGAAGGACGCCGCCGACGAGAAGGGCCTTGCCATGAGCAAGGACGAGAGCCGCGAAATCGTCTACGGCATGCCCTACGCGGAATGGCGCGAGAAATACCAGACGGAAGCCTCACCCGAGAAGAAGGCAGCCTTCGAAAAGGCAAGACCCCAGCACTGAGATTGCGAAGCCTATGTGAACAACGTGGAAGGCGCCGGCCTTTTGCTTGACCTTGGCCCGCGTAATTCCGAAAGCTCCTTGGCAAAGAGACGGTGGCCTGACTCTGCCGCTGAGTCTTTATTTTTGTCGCGTTTCCGGACGGCGAACCGGTTCCCGCTTCGCCTGGAAACGCTTTGAGGAGACTTCAATGCCTGCCACCGCCGCGGCTGAACAAGACACAGAACAAGCCAACACCCGCTTCGCGAAGGATCAGCTCAAGGCCATCATCGAGCGCATAGAGCGGCTCGAGGAGGAGAAGAAGGCGACCTCCGACGACATCAAGGACGTCTACGCCGAGGCCAAGGGCAACGGCTTCGACGTCAAGGCGTTGCGCACCATCGTCCGCCTGCGCAAGATGGATTCCGACGAGCGCAAGGAGCAGGAAGCGGTGCTGGAAACCTACATGCATGCGCTCGGGATGCTGAACTAAAGCGTTTCCAGGCGAAGTGGGAACCGGTTCGCTGTCGGGAAACGCGACAAAATAAGAGCCCGGCTCTTCCCGGATGCGGCGCGGCGCACGCGCACTCGGCCACTGCCGGGCTTGACCCGGCAATCCATGAGGCTGCTCAACAAATAACAGCGGTATTGAAAGCGCGTTATCCGCGGAAGTTCATCATGGATGCGCGGGTCAAGCCCGCGCATGACGCCGCGATAGGCCGGACAACTACTCCAGCGACGCGGTCTGCTGCGGCACGAACCGTTCGGTCGCCACGAACACCACCGCCTGGCCGCTGAAATGATCGCTGGCCATGCCGGCCTGCGGGCTCTCGGCAAAACGCATCGCCACCGCGCGTGCCGGCTTATGAAGTAGGCCGCGCAGCAGGCGCGGATCGTTCTGGCGGAGTTGCGAGACGGTCATGGCCTGGGCGACGCTCGGGGTCATGACGGCGGCGCGCATCCACGGGCTCGACAAGCGCTGGCCGCCGGCCATTATCGGCGCGCCGAGCACGGCCTTGGTGCCCAGGGCGAGCGGCTGCGGTGCCGTTGTGGCGTGGGCCGTCGATACCAGCCGCGGCATGAGGCGCCCGCTCAGGCTTCCCATCGGCTGTTGCGTCGGCCTGAGCGCCGGCTCGTCGGCGGCATAGGCGAGGGCCTCGCTGCCGTCGCCGGCGCTGCCGGTCGTGCTCATGTCGGCGCTGGCGACCTTGAGCGAAGAAGCGGACGGCGCCTCGGTCGGAACCGGCTCCGGCCAGAAACGCTTGGCGAACACGCCGTCGCCGGTCTTGCCGTTCGCGGCGGGCGTCGACGCGGGCTTGGATTCCAGCGACGCCAGCGTCATGACTTGAGACTCCTGCGACGGCCGCGCTTCGGGCGTCGGTGCCGCGCTTGCGGTCTGCACCGGCGGCGCCAGCGACAGCGGCTCGCCCGGTGTCAGGCTCGCCAGCGTCGGCGACGCTGCCTGCGCCACCGCGCGCGCTTTGCTCTTGCCGTTGTCGCGGCCGGAATTGACCAGCGCGACCAGCGTTTCCTTGCGCCCTTGCGCTACCTGCTCGGCCACGCGCTCTTCGTGAGTGGTGATGGCGCCTGCCGCACGCGCCAGTTTGAGCGAACGCGCGTTCGGCACGTTGCCGTGCCGCTCGACTTCGGCCAACGCCTCGGCATAGCCGGGCAGCGGTTTGCCGTCGCTCGGGATATGCACGGTGCGCCCCTCGGGGAAAATCTTCACCAGTTGCTCGCGCGAGATGCCCGGCCAGTGCCGCACTGTGCCAACGTCCACGTGCACGAAGGGCGAGCCGGACCTCGGATAGAAGCCGATGCCGCCGCGCTGCAGCTTGAGGCCGACCGCGCGCAACTTGGCGAGCGACACGCCGGGAATGAAAAAGTCGATCGCCTTGCCAAGGATGTGCTGGCTGAACTTGGCGACGCCGCCGGAGCGCGCGCGCAGCAGCGCGTTGGTGGCGGGCGCGCGGTAGCCGCAGATGATCTCGATCGGCTGGGTAGCGCCGGTTTCGCGATAGGCCTGCCACAGGATGTCGAACAGGCGCGGGTCCATGTGGACCTCTTCGTTGCGCCGCCAGTCGCGCATGAACCAGTCGAGTTTCTTGAGCGCGGCCTGGTCGTACTGGCCGTCGCGCTTATAGGTGATGGTGATGGTTTCGCCGGTGTGCGCGTGCCGCATGGTCAGCGCGCGGGTCTGGCCCGCCGCAGCGGTGTTGCGCAGCATGGTGCCGGCGATCAGCAGCGCGAGGCCCGCCAGGGCGACGCGCCCCGTCAGACGAAGCCCGCGCGGCGAACGCACGGCAACCGCCACCGATCGTGCAAAACTTCGTCCCACGTGCCCCCGCCGTGCCCCAGGTTTCGGCCGTCGGACGACGACCTTAGCAGTCTTGTGGGGATCGGTGAACGCGCGCTTAGCGCGCGTTGCCCCCGTCACAGGCTTATTAATATGGGAGGGGAAAATGGCGGAAAAAGGCCTATGACGGGGCGCGAAGGGGGAAATTCCCCCAGTCCGGCCGTTTCCTCGACTTGGGATCAGCGGAACAGCTGCTCGAAGAAGGAGAACGGATCGTGGGCCTCGCGGCGCTCGACCCGGCGCAGGATTTCCTGGTTGGCCTGAGCGGTCTCCAGGTCGCGGGTTGGGTCCGGCGGCGGCGCGACGTCGGCCACCTTGCGCTCGGGGCTGTGCAGAATGGCGTGGATGCGCGCATCGAAGCCGTAGATGTCGTCGCGGATCTGCAGCTTGCCGTTCTGGTCGACGAATGCGGTCTGATACGTGACGTGCACCTTGGGCCGCCGCATCAGCCTGAAGTCGTGCTCTTCGTGGCCGTACATCGACCGGATCTGCCGTGCGTTCGGCATCGGCTTGCCCTTCATCGACAGCGACAGGATCAACTCGCCGAACTTGGTCGGGTCCTGCACGCGCATGCAGCCGTGACTGAAGGCGCGCATGCTGTATCTGAACAACTGCCTTTCTGGCGTGTCGTGCAGGTAGACCAGGAACTTGTTGTTGAAGTTGAACTTGATGCGGCCGAGCGCGTTCGCGGCGCCGGGCGGCTGCACCACGTTGATGTGGCCGTCGGGGCCCTTCTTTACCTCCAGCCCCAGGCGGTCGAAGATGTTGGGATCGGTCTCGTAGCGCGGTAGCAGCTCGTTATGGATGATCGACTGCGGCACGTACCAGGACGGATTGACGATTACCTCGTTCATCGACGCGCTGAGCAGCGGGGTCGGCGTCTGCGGCTTGCCGGCGACGATCTTGGTGCGCCAGACCGTCTTGCCGTCGTGCAGGACCTTGAGCGTGAAGTCCGGCACGTTGACCATGACGTACGTATCGCCGAGGTCGCGCGGCAGCCACCGCCAGCGCTCCATGTTGGCCTCGACGGTGTCGATCACCTTGGCGCGGCTCGGGCCGTTGATCTTGGCCAGCGTCTTGCCGCCGATGACGCCGTCGACGCCCAGGCCCGCGCTCTGCTGCATACCGCGGATGATGTTGACGAGCCGGCGGTCGTAGGTGGTGTCGCCCGGCTTGCGGCTCCTGACGCCGAGCCGCGCGCGGATGGCCGGGATGCGGGCGTCCTTCTGGCCGGGGTGGATCAGCGGCCCGTCGGGGATGCGATTGGCGCTGCCGTTGTCGGACTGGCTGCGCAGCACGGCGAGCTCGTGCTTGAGGGCGCGGAAGCCCGCGTCCGGCGGATCGAAGCTTTCGATCGCGGCGCTAACGTCGCGCGCCGCGAACACCGTCGTCAGAATCCTGTCCGGATCGGGCGTATGGCTGCCGTATTCGACCTGCGCGAACACGCGCCGCGGCGCGATGCGCCCAGTGGCGAGATGCCGCACGAAGGTCAGCAGCGAGTAGGTGAGGCCGATGTCGCCCTTGGCCAGCCGCTCAGCGCTGCTCAGCGTGGCGAACGGCGGCACCGGATAGTCGGACGGCATCAGCCCTTCGGTCTCGGCATGCCGCAGCCGCCCGATCACGATCTTGGCGCGGGCGGTGAGGCCGCCGTTCTTGATCCAGAGCGGGGCGTAGTTGTGGGCGGCGTAGAAATTCATGATCGCCTTGCGCTCGGCGGCGCGTTCGATGCCGCGGCCAAAGGTCTTGGCGGTAACGATGGTACGCAAGGCTGCGCCGATGGCGGCGTCATTGCCGGCGAGCGGCTTGTCGAGGCCGGCGGCGGCGGCAAGCGCGCCGTTGTCGGGCTTGGCCGGCACGTCCACCTTGACCGTGGCGGCGGCCGCGTGCGCGGGGGCGGGTGCCGGCGGGACTGCGTCATTGGCGCGGTGCGCGGGCGGCGAGGTCGGTAATGGCGTTGCGTCGCGGCGCACGACGGTGCGCGCCTGCGACGCGGGCGGCGGCGCGTAGGGGGCGTTGCGGCCGATGGCGCGGTAGCGCTCGGTCGTTTGCCGCGCGTGGGTGTTGCGGGCGGCGGGTTCATAGCGCGGCAGGGGCACGGCGCGCCGGCGGTCGGTGCGATGACGATAGATGCGGTGGCCGTTGAGCGTGGCCGGTGCCGAGACGCTCAGTGTCGGCGCGGCGACGATCAAGGTCAGCACGGTGCCGGCGAGCAGGCGGCCAAATCGTCCAGTGCGCATTCCAGTTCACCCCAACGCAGCACGATCGTATGTTGCGCGTCGAACGTGATGCCGTTGACACTTTCGCCGCGCGTGGTCGCATTATGCGACCGGACGGCCGGTTTCACGACCGCTTTCCGGCCTTCATGTATGCTTACTTGTCATCACGGCTAACGCGCGCCGTGCATATGGTTAAGGCGCCGAATTCGGCCCTAAACGCGTTCCTTGCGCCCGCGGTTCGCGTCGTCGAGGCCGAGGCTTTCCAATTTGCGATACAATGTCGAGCGGCCGATCTTGAGCCGGCGCGCTACTTCCGACATCTGCCCGCGATAATGGTTGATGGCGAAGCGGATGACGTCGCCTTCGATCTCGTCCAGCGGGCGAACCTCGCCCGCGGTATCGGTGAGCGCCAGCGCCTCGCCCGGCAGCGTTAACGCCGGCGCATCGGGCGCGACGGTGTCGTCATTGATGTCGGTGAGGCTTGCGGCCATCGCCGGCGCCGGCTCGATCAGCGGCTGCACCGTGTCGCCCGCTTCGTTGAGCAGCGCCGAAACCTGCGGGAACTCGTCGGTGCCGATCTCTTCGCCGTCGGCCAGCACCACCGCGCGGAAGACCGCGTTCTCGAGCTGGCGCACGTTGCCGGGCCACTTGAAATTCGCGAGCAGTGCCATCGCTTCGGCGCTGAAGCTGCGCACGCGTTTTCCCTCTTCCGCCGCAATGCGCGCGAGGAAATGACGCGCCAGCGCCGGGATGTCCTCGCTGCGCTTGCGCAGGGGCGGTACCGACACCGGGAAGACGTGCAGGCGGTAGAACAGATCTTCACGAAAACGACCGGCCTTCACGTCGGCGATCAGGTCGCGATTGGTGGCCGAGACGATGCGCACGTCCACCTTCACATTCTTGCGCCCGCCGACCGGTTCCACCTCGCCTTCCTGCAAGGCGCGCAACAGCTTCACCTGCGCCGGCAGTGGCAATTCGCCGACCTCGTCGAGGAACAGCGTGCCGCCGTCGGCCTCGATGAACTTGCCGGTGTGTTTTTCGGTGGCGCCGGTGAAGGCGCCCTTCTCGTGGCCGAACAGAATCGACTCGACCAGGTTCTCTGGCATGGCGCCGCAGTTCACCGCTACGAATGGTTTGGTGCGCCGCGCGCCGGAGCCGTGAATGGCGCGCGCGATCAACTCTTTGCCAACGCCGGATTCGCCTTCGATCAGCACCGGGATGACGGAGGCCGCCGCCTTCTCGGCCGCGCGCAGCACGGGCCGCATGGCTTCCGAGCGCGTGACGACGTCGGCGATGGTCAGGGTGCCTTCCCAGCGGCGCTTGAGGCGCTGCACTTCGCCGGCGAGCGCGCGGGTGGCGAGCGCGTTGTGCAACGAGACCTGCAGGCGCTCCGGGCTCACCGGCTTGACCACGAAATCGGCGGCGCCGGCGCGCATCACCGACACCACGTTGTCGATGCCGCCGTGGGCTGTCTGCACGATCACCGGCACCGCGATGCCGGCTTCGCGCAGGCGCGCCAGCACGCCGAGCCCGTCGAGGTCGGGCATCACCAGGTCGAGCACCACGCCGTCGATTGTCGGCGCGCCGGCGTCGGTCAGCCGGGCGAGCGCTGCGTCACCGCCGTTGGCGGTCTCGGCCGCATAGCCGAAACGCGTGACCATCGCCTCCAGCAGGCGGCGCTGGACGGGGTCGTCGTCGACAATCAGCACGGTGTCGGGCATGGTCGGGGGCTCCATCCGGCGCGCAACGGGTTCGCGAACTGTGCCGAATTGGCGCACTTTGGCTCCTCAGCCTTAATGCGCCCTTAACGAAGAGAGAGGTTGCTCTACCCGTGACTTCCCCAGTGGGTCTCGCCCCAACCGACGGGCAGATCTGGTTGGCTACATGCATCACTTAGGCCAACACGTTGTAATTGTGGGCGCGGGCCGGTTGATCCGGCTGCGCCCGCGGTCGATATCGATCGGGCGATGCCAGTTTCTGCGTTCCCCCCGCCGGTTTTCCCCCATTTCTCCAGTCATGGATTTGCAATGCCCACTGCCGCCAGAAAGAAGACCAAGCCTGCGTCCAAATCCGCCGCCAGGAAGACCGCCGGCAAAGCCGCCAAGAAGGTGTCCAAGCCCCGCGCCGGCGGACGTCTCGGTGCCTTGCCCGAGTGGAACCTGGACGACCTCTATCCCGGCATGGATAGCCCCGCGCTCAAGCGCGACCTGGAACAGTCGGCGGCCGACTGCGCGGCCTTTGAGGAGGCCTACAAGGGCAAGCTGCAGGTGATGGCCACTGGCGAGGGGGCGGGCGAAAAGCTTGCCGAGGCGGTCAAGCGCTATGAGGCGATCGACGACACGCTCGGCCGGCTGATCTCCTACGCCGGGCTGCTTTATGCCGGCGACAGCAGCGATCCGGCGCGCGCCAAATTCTACGGCGACGTGCAGGAGAAGCTGACCGCGGCGTCGATCCATCTGCTGTTCTTCACGCTCGAGATCAACCGCGTCGACGATGCCGCGCTCGAAGCCGCCATGGCCGATCCCGCGCTCGGTCATTACCGGCCGTGGATCGAGGACGTGCGCAAGGAGAAGCCCTATCAGCTCGAGGACCGCGTCGAGCAGCTCTTCCACGAAAAGTCGATGACCGGCTATTCGGCCTGGAACCGGCAGTTCGACGAAACCATCAACGGCTTGAAGTTCAAGATCGGCGGCAAGGAGCTCGCCATCGAACCGACGCTCAACCTGATGATGGACGCCGACGGCAAGAAGCGCAGAGCCGCCGCCGAAGCGCTGGCCAAGACCTTCAAGGCCAACCTGCGCGGCTTCACGCTCATCACCAACACGCTCGCCAAGGACAAGGAGATCTCCGACCGTTGGCGCGGCTTCCAGGACGTCGCCGACGCGCGCCATCTGGCGAACCGGGTCGAGCGCGAAGTGGTGGACGCGCTGGTCGACGCCGTGCGTGAGGCGTACCCGAAGCTCTCGCACCGCTATTACGCGCTTAAAGCGAAGTGGTTCGGCAAGAAGAAGCTGGCGCACTGGGACCGTAATGCGCCGCTGCCCAAGGTGGCGCAGCGCACGATCTCATGGGACGACGCGCGCGGCACCATCCTCACCGCCTACGGCGCGTTCTCGCCCAAGATGGCGGAGGTGGCTGAGGATTTCTTCGACAAGCGCTGGATTGACGCGCCGGTGCGGCCGGGCAAGCAGCCGGGCGCCTTTTCGCACCCGACGGTGCCGTCGGCGCATCCGTACGTCATGCTCAACTACCAGGGCAAGCCGCGCGACGTCATGACGCTCGCGCACGAACTCGGCCATGGTGTGCATCAAGTCTTGGCCGCGCCCAACGGCGCGCTGATGGCGCCGACGCCGCTAACGTTGGCCGAGACCGCGAGCGTGTTCGGCGAGATGCTGACCTTCCGCAAGCTGCTCGCCGAGACCAAGGACAAGAAGCAGCGCAAGGCCATGCTCGCCGCCAAAGTTGAGGACATGATCAACACGGTGGTGCGGCAGATCGCGTTCTATTCCTTCGAGCGCAAGGTGCACCTGGAACGCCGCAACGGCGAACTGACGTCCGACAAGATCTGCGAGCTGTGGATGTCGGTGCAGGCGGAGAGCTTGGGGCCGGCGATCGAGCTGAAGCCCGGCTATGAGACCTTCTGGGTCTACATCCCGCACTTCATCCATTCGCCGTTCTACGTCTACGCCTACGCGTTCGGCGATTGTCTGGTGAACTCGCTCTATGCGGTCTACGAGCAGTCGGAAGCCGGCTTCGCCGAGCGTTACCTCGAAATGCTCGCCGCCGGCGGCACCAAGCACCATTCCGAGCTCCTGGCGCCCTTCGGGCTCGACGCCCGCGACCCCACGTTCTGGGACAATGGCCTGAACGTTATTGCCAACCTGATCGAGGAGCTGGAGGCGATTTCCTGAGGCTCTCAATCTTTGATTGAAACAGGGCCGACCTCCCGCTAGTCTTTCGGCATAGCGGGGGAGGCAGCCATGCCGGACGAAGGCCCTGTTCAATTCGACGTCGTCTTTGGCAGTGAAATTGATTCGATCAACAAGCGCCGTCCTAAGGGTTCGAAGATCGCGCTTGAAAACGAAGCGTTCGACGGCACGAGGCTGACCACGAGCGACGGCACGACGCCGTTGCGCCCCACCGAAGACTCTAATGTGATCGGGCTGGCGTTGTCGGGCGGCGGTATCCGTTCCGCCGCCTTCTGCCTCGGCGCGCTGCAGGCACTCTATAAAGCACGTCTCCTGCACAAGATCGACTACATGTCGACCGTATCCGGCGGCGGCTATATAGGCACGTCATTGTCCTCGGGAATGACCGCCACCAAGGGCCACTTTCCCTTTGCCAGCTACCTCTCCGAGGACGAGTCGCCGTCGCTGCAACACGTGCGCGATTATTCGAACTATCTGTTTCCCCAAGGCGCCTCCGATCTCTTGCGAAACGCGTCGGTCTACGCGCGCGGCCTGGTAGCCAATGCGGTGCAGATCTTGCCGGTCCTATTGCTAGGCGCGGCCATAACCGTTCTTTCCAAGCCGTTTGCAAACGGGCTCGCTGGGGCGAATTTCGCGGGCATTCCAATACCGAATTTTTTCGGCCTCAATCATTTCGTCGTGTCGACCTATCTTGCGCTGTTGCTGCTGTTTGTCACCATCCTGTGGGGTTGGGGCCGGTCGTTGAAATATTTCCGCGGCGCCAGCGAAGTCCCGAGCCGGGCGATGAAATGGATCGGTTGGCTCATTCTGCTCTTGTTCTTTGTACTCTTCTGCGAAATTCAGCCCTTCATCCTCGACGCAATGTTTGCACAAAATCAGGGAGATTTTCTGCCATCGCTGATTGCCTGGGTGAAAAGCATTGTGTTGGCATTGGCGCCCGTGACAGCAGCGGCCGCGTTCCTCTCGGAAAAGCTTGGCGACGTTGTTAAGAGTTCGCTCGAGTCGGAGTTCAAGAGCTCTCGGGCCTCCGGCTATGCTGTGAAGTTTGCGATCTATGCCGCGGCGGCGATCGTGCCGTTGTTGTTGTGGCTGCTCTATCTGCAGTTCAGCTATTGGGGCATTTGCCTCGACAGCGAGTGCAATTTTTACCGGGCGCCGGATTGGCTGTTCTCCGTGGCAAGTCATTTTCCGGGGAGCTGGACGCCCTCCTGGCCCAGTTCGGCCCCGCATACGATCGCATGGCTCTATGTTGCTGTTTCGGTCGTTTGTCTGATCATTGCCGTGTTTTTCCGGCCGAACGCGAATTCATTGCATCCGCTCTACCGCGACCGACTCGGCAAGGCCTTTATCTTCAAGCCTGAGAAGATCGTGCTCCGAAACAGCGAGGGCGTGCAGCCGCCGCTCTCGCCGCTGCCGGAGGACGAGACCTTATTGAGCAAACTTTCGGAAACCGCCGCGCCCTATCATCTCATCAATACCGCGCTCAACATCCAGGACTCGAAGGCGGTCAATCGGCGCGGGCGCAATGCCGATTTTTTCATGCTGAGCCGGAATTTTGTGGGCAGCCGGGCCACTGGCTATATCAAGACGACCGCAATGCAACAGGCGGCACCGACGCTCGACCTGGCAACCGCCATGTCGGCCTCCGGTGCGGCGGCTTCGTCCAATATGGGAGCGAACAGCATCAAGCCGCTCGCGCCGACGCTCGCGCTGCTCAATATTCGGCTCGGTTACTGGTTGCGCAATCCCAAACGGGTGCCTGAAGGGCGCTCCGTGGACACCGGAACGAATTTCTATTTTCTCGCCGAAATGTTCGGGCTGCTGAGTGAGAAGCGTCGTTACGTCTATCTCACCGATGGCGGCCACATCGAGAACTTGGGCATCTATGAACTGTTGCGCCGTCGCTGCAAGGTGATCATCGCCGTCGATTCGGAAGCCGATTCGCAGATGGCCTTCGGCTCGTTCAATGTGCTGGAGCGTTACGCGCTGGTCGATCTCGGCGTGCGCATCGATTTGCCGTGGCAGCAGATCGCCGATATGACCAAAGCGACAGGTAAGGCGATCGACGAAGAGGGCGATGCGACGAAGAACCACGGGCCACATGTTGCGGTCGGCCAGATCCATTATCCCGGCGGCCGCCGGGGCATTCTCGTCTACATCAAGTCGTCGTTGACCGGCGACGAGAACGATTACATTTTCCATTATAAGAAACGCTACGGTAGTTTCCCGCACGAGACTACGCTCGATCAGCTCTTCTCTGAAGAGCAATTCGAGGCCTATCGTGCGCTCGGTTTCCACGCCACGCATCGCTTCTTCGATCGGCGCGACGCGTTTGCCTACCGCGACCTCGCGGTCAATCCCTGCACACGAGACGACCTGGAATTCCTCGATCGGCTGTTCCCGCTGCAATCCGAAGACGACCCTTGCGCTCCGCGCGAGCACGCGACTTTTGCCGATTGGCTCGACTCCGATACGGCGGTCGCGGACGGCAAGGACGCGCAGGCAGCCACGGCTCAGTCCGGACAAGGAATTCGAAAAACTTGAACGCACCCCCGAGGAAACGAATGCGTTGGCAGAAATCATGGGAGTGCTCAGACGGGGATCGGCGCCCACGTCGCAACCCGCCGCCGGCACGCATCCCTGAGGCGCCTTCGCTACGACGGATTTGACGTGCGCCGGGCGCCGCCGGCTTTCATGGCCTGATGACCCCGCCTTGATTATTGCTGATTTGTCCTCATCTTGGGCTCTGAAAGTTGAGCCCATGCCTCCCAGCGACGACCGCGAAAAAAACCGCTTTTCCGCCCGCGCCCGGCGCTACGCGCGGGTCGGCACCAGCGTCGGCGGGGTGGCCGCGCGCATGGCCGGCCAGCGCGTGATGCGCCGCCCGTCCGATCGCGCCGGCAACGCGCTGGCGCTCGCCGCCGCCCTCGGCGGCCTCAAGGGGCCGATCATGAAGGTGGCGCAGCTGCTCGCCACCGTGCCCGACGCGCTGCCGCCGGAATACGCCAACGAGCTGATCAAGCTGCAGAGCCAGGCGCCGCCCATGGGCTGGGGCTTCGTCAAGCGCCGCATGAGCGCCGAGCTCGGTCCCGATTGGCAGACGAGGTTCGCCGCGTTCGAGCACCAGCCGGCGGCCGCCGCTTCGCTCGGGCAGGTGCACAAGGCGCGCGCGCTCTCCGGCGAGGAACTTGCCTGCAAGCTGCAATACCCGGACATGCAGTCGGCGGTCGAAGCCGACCTGCAGCAATTGAAATTGCTGCTCACCCTGCGCAAGCGCTTCGATTCCGCCATCGACACCAGCCAGATCGGCGTCGAGAACGGCACCCACCAAGCGGCGAACATGGCCTTGGCGAGCCGATTGCGCTCGGCGAGCGAGGCATCCTTGTGCGCCAGCATACGCGTGCCCTCGAGCCAGTCGAGGGTCAGCAAGCGGCCGGTCGACAGGTCCGGCCAGACTTTCGGCACGCGGATGGCGCGTTCGTCCTTGAGCATGGCCTGGTAGAGCGCGACGTGCTTGGCCTCGCGGATGTAGTCGAGTTCCTCGCGCAGGCGAGCGGCGATCTCGACGCCGATCTGGCTGGTGT
>JARRQH010000122.1:0-8491 GCA_037381985.1 Pseudolabrys sp. | reverse complement strand
GGTGGCGCCGGCGGTGGTCAATGTCTACGCCGCCAAGGTGGTGCGGAACCAGAACCCGCTGTTCGACGACCCGATCTTCCGCCACTTTTTCGGCATCCCCGGCAACGGCGGCCGCCAGGTGCAGCGCTCGCTCGGCTCCGGCGTCATCGTCGATCCACGCGGCCTCATCGTCACCAACGTGCACGTGATCCGCGGCGCCACCGACATCAAGGTGGTGCTCGCCGACAAGCAGGAATTCGAAGCCAAGGTCGTCCTCGAGGACAAGCGCAGCGATCTCGCCGTGCTGCGTATCAAGGACGGCGGCAAGCGGTTTCCGTATCTGCAGTTCGCCGACTCCGATTCCCTTCAGGTCGGCGACGTCGTGCTCGCCATCGGCAATCCGTTCGGCGTCGGGCAGACCGTGACCCATGGCATCGTCTCGGCGGTGGCGCGCACCGATGTCGGCTCCAGCAATTACCAGTTCTTCATCCAGACCGACGCCGCCATCAATCCCGGCAATTCCGGCGGCGCGCTGGTCGATCTCCACGGCGATCTGGTCGGCATCAACAACATGATCCTGTCGCGCTCGGGCGGCTCGCAGGGCATCGGCTTCGCCATTCCCGCCAACATGGTGAAGGTGGTGGTGGCGTCCGCCGAGGCGGGCAGCCATCAGGTGCGGCGGCCCTGGCTCGGCGCCAAGCTGCAGGCGGTCACGCCCAACATCGCCGAGAGCATCGGCCTCAAGCGCGCGTCCGGTGCGCTCATTGCCAGCGTCTATCGGGACGGCCCGGCGGAGAAGGCCGGCCTTAAGCCGGGCGACGTCATTACCGCGGTTGACGGCCAACAGGTCAGCGATCCCAAGGCGTTCGATTACCGCTTCGCCACCAAGCCGCTTGGCGGCACCGCCAAGCTCGACCTGGTGCGCAAGGGCCGCGCCACGACCGCCTCCGTCGAGTTGCGCACGGCGCCCAGCCGTCCGCGCGACGAGGTCACCATCCGCTCGCGCTCGCCGCTTGGCGGCGCCAAGGTCGCCAACCTGTCGCCGGCGCTGGCCGACGAGATGGGGCTCGATACCAACGAGAGCGGGGTCGTCATCGTCGGCATCGAGAACGGCTCTTACGCCGACCGCTTCAACTTCCGGCGCGGCGATATCATCGTGGCGGTCAACGGCGAGCGTATCGGCAATACGCGCGAGCTGGCGCGCGTCGTCGACCGGCAGGCTTATAGCTGGCGCATGGTGGTGCGGCGCGGCGGTCGCAGCATCCGGGTGGAGTTCGACGGGTGAGGATCGGCTCGCACAGCCTCTTGTCCCGGGCGCAGCGCAGCACGTCGGGGATACGCTGCAGGCCCGGGACCGTTTCAAGTTCCGAATTCGTAACGGTCCCGGATCCGCGGTGCACCGTTTCACGCTGCACCGTGTCCGGGACAAGCGAGTCATCATGAGCCCGCGTGCCAAGGAGGCTGCCGGGCCGACGCTGTTCGCCGCCGCGGGCCTCGAACGTGACGCGCCGCGGCCGCTCGCCGATCGCCTGCGCCCGCAGGCGCTCGAGGAGGTGGTGGGGCAGGATCACCTGCTCGGTCCCGACGGTGTGTTGACGCGCATGCTGTCGACGCGCTCGCTCGGCAGTCTGGTATTCTGGGGCCCGCCCGGAACCGGCAAGACCACGGTGGCGCGGTTGCTCGCCAAGGCGACCGACCTGCACTTCGACCAGATCTCGGCCATCTTCACCGGCGTCGCCGACCTGAAGAAAGTGTTCGAGGAAGCGCGCCGCCGTCGCGAGCTGGGGCAGGGCACGCTTCTGTTCGTCGACGAGATCCATCGCTTCAACCGCGCCCAGCAGGATAGCTTCCTGCCGGTGATGGAGGATGGCACCATCGTGCTGGTCGGCGCCACCACCGAGAACCCTTCCTTCGAGCTTAACGCGCCGCTGTTGTCGCGCGCGCGCGTGCTGTCGTTCAGGTCGCTCGACGCGGCGGCCATCGGGAAGCTGCTGGCGCGGGCGGAAAAGATCGAGGGCAAGCCGCTGCCGCTCGACGAACAGGCGCGCGAGACATTGGTCGGCATGGCCGACGGCGACGGCCGCGCCTCGTTGACGTTGGCCGAGGAAGTCTGGCGTGCGGCCCGCGAAGGCGAGGTATTCGACGCCGCCAAGCTGCAGGAGATCGTGCAGCGGCGCGCGCCGATCTACGACAAGAGCCAAGACGGCCATTACAATCTCATCAGCGCGCTGCACAAGTCGGTGCGCGGCTCCGATCCCGACGCAGCGCTCTATTATCTCTGCCGGATGCTGGATGCCGGCGAGCCGCCGCTTTACGTCGCGCGCCGCGTGGTGCGCATGGCGATCGAGGACATCGGGCTAGCCGATCCGCAGGCGCTTATCGTCGCCAACGCCGCCAAGGACGCTTTCGACTTCCTGGGATCGCCCGAGGGCGAGCTCGCCATCGCCCAGGCCGTGCTCTATTGCGCCACCGCGCCCAAGTCGAATGCCGGCTACGCCGCCTTCGGCGCCGCCATGCGCACGGCCAAGCAGGCCGGCTCGCTGCTGCCGCCCAAGCACATCCTGAATGCGCCGACCAATCTGATGAAGGACGAAGGCTACGGCCGCGGCTATGCCTACGATCACGACCAGGAAGACGCCTTTTCCGGCCAGAACTATTTTCCGGAAGCCCTGCCGCGCCAACAGTTCTATAACCCGCCCGAGCGTGGCTTCGAGCGCGAGATTCGCAAGCGGCTCGATTACTGGGCCAAGCTGAGGAAAGAACGGGGCGGAGAATGAGTCGTGGACGGAATGGCCCGCGCCAGCCGGGTGGGGGCAAGCAACAGGCGGGCCCGCGGCAACGGCCGGGCGGAAAGCGTCCGGTGGGCAAGGGATCGCCCCGTCACCCTGAGGTGCGAGCGAAGCGAGCCTCGAAGGGCGACGGCCGGGACGCTGTTTCGGGCCGTTCATCCTTCGGGGGCCGGCTACGCCGGCCACCTCAGGATGACGGCGCGAAGGCCGTGCGTCCGCCGCGTGCGCCCCAAGAAGAGGCAAAGCCGGCACCGCTCCTCCCCACGGCGGTCCAGACCGTCACCGTCACCCCCGACGAAAACGACATGCGCGTCGACCGCTTCTTCGAGGCGCGGTTTCCGGGGCTGTCGTTCAGCCACATCCAGCGCATCATCCGCAAGGGCGAGGTGCGGGTGAACGGCAAGCGCACCGAGCCGAAGGCGCGCCTTTCCGCCGGCCAGTCGGTGCGCATCCCGCCGCTCAAGCTGGAAGCGCCGGCGCCCCGCGCCGACACCCCCGGCGCCGCGCAGGACCGCGCGTTCCTGAAGTCGATTACGCTCTACGAAGACGACGACGTCATGGTGCTCAACAAGCCCATGGGGCTCGCGGTGCAGGGCGGCTCCGGCACCGTGCGCCACGTCGACGGCATGCTCGGCGCGTTACGCGGGCCGGGCGCCGACGCCCAGCGGCCGCGGCTGGTGCACCGGCTCGATAAGGACACCGCCGGCTGCCTGCTGGTCGCCAAGACCCGCTTTGCCGCCGCCGCGCTTGCCAAGAGCTTCCGCGCGCGCTCGACGCGGAAGACCTACTGGGCGCTGGTTGCCGGCGTGCCGAAGCCGCGCCAGGGCCGCGTCTCCACCTATCTCGCCAAGGAAGAGCGCGAGGAGGACTCGTTCATGCGCGTCGCCAAGCACGGCGACAAGAACGCGATGCACGCGGTCACCTATTACGCGGTGGTGGAGACCTCGGCGCAGAAGCTCGCCTGGCTGTCGCTCAAGCCGGTAACGGGACGTACGCATCAGTTGCGCGCACATATGGCCCATATCGGCCACCCCATCGTCGGCGATCCCAAATACTTCAATATCGAAAATTGGGAGTTTCCGGGCGGCATCCAGCAAAAGCTACACCTGCTGGCGCGGCGCATCGTCGTCCCGCATCCGCGTGGCGGGGTGATCGACGTCTCCGCGCCACTGCCGCCGCACATGCAGCAGTCGTGGAACCTGCTCGGCTTCGACACCAGCCGCTACGACCCGATCGAGGACGCCCCCGAGGAGTAGCCGCGCGCTCGCGCGCTTCCTATCTAAGGCTCATGCCGCGCGCTTATCCGATCGCTTTGGCCTTGCTGATGCTGACCCTTTTGGGTTCGGCGCGGCTGGCGCACGCGCAAGCCACGCACGATCCCTACAGCATCATGGTGCCGGAGCCGGGATACCACCCGCCCCAGCCGAAACCCGAACCTTGGCTGGCGCCGAAATACAAATCGCCGCGCGGCAGTCGCGCGCAAAGCGGGGTGCCGCATCCCAAAGCGCCCAAGACCGCGACGCCGACAGCCCCGACGCCGCCGAAAGTGCCGCCGCCCAGCTTGGTGCCGGAAACAGGCAGCGCGCTGCCGAACCTGCCGACGACCCGCTCGCCCTCCGGCCCGCGCGGCACCGAGAGCTTCCAGGACCGCGCCGCGCGCTGCGCGCATCAGGCCGGCGTCTACGGTCCCGCCGCCGGTAACCGCAGTGCCTATATCAATTCCTGCATCAACCAATGACGCTTTGCGATGGTTGGCAGACCGTCAACGTGGCCCGCGAAAGCCCCTTGAATCACATTGCCGCGCTAGGGTTTCGTCAACGGCTAGGGGGTTATACGGAGGGCCTTCGCCCTCTTATCCGTATGACCATCGCGTCCGACCCTGCCGTCACCGCATTCGCGACTGCGTCGCCGGATCTGTCGCCCCGCCTGCGGCCGGTCGCGGTCACGCGCTGGACCGCGCGGCTGGTCGATCCGGCATGCGAGCGCGCCGACCGGCAGGATAGCTTCGCCGGCGGCAGGCGCCGGCTGCTGCTGTTGATGGCGCTGATGGCGGTCGCCGGTCTGATGATCCTTCTCGGCCGTTTCTACGAGCATCTCTTCGATCATCACGCTGCGGTTTTCCTCGTCTGACGATCGACGTCGATCATTTCAAGGCCTTCAACGACCATTGCGGCCACCAGCGTGGCGACGACTGCCTGCGCCGCGTGGCGCGGCTCCTGGTCGCCGCCGCCGGGCGGCGTGGGCGACGGCACCTTCAGGATTTCTTGCAATTGGCCGGCCAGGCGCGTGCCAAGCTCTCGGCGACAAGCCCGGCAATGGCGGCGGGGCGGGAAGGGCCTATCGCAAGCTGGCGTTGATTTTGTCCAACGCGGCCTGGCCCGGGCAGAGCTCTTTCTCGCCCAACGTATTGAGCGGCTTCTCCACCGTGTGCAGGTGCGCATGCAGGTCTTCCGAGTCCGGCTCCATGTAGAGCAGGCCGGTGACGACTTGGCCGCGGGCGGCATGGTGCTGCAGGAAACCTAAGGCAGCCGTGCGGTCGTGCAGGTCGTAGTCGGCGGCGAGCTTGCGCAAGGTGAGCTTGGAGCCGTCGTGCTGCTCCACCACCTCGACCGAGCCGGGCTCGTACTGCACCTCGATCGGCATGCGGCTCGACATGTAGTCGAGCCGGTTTACCGCCTCGTTGTGCTCGCGCACGAAATCGAAGCTCTTGGTCGAGCCGACATGGTTGTTGAAGGCGATGCAGGGCGAGATGACGTCGATGAATGCGGCGCCCTTGTGCGCGATCGCCGCCTTGATGATCGGCACCAATTGCTGCTTGTCGCCCGAGAAGGAGCGGGCGACGAAGCTGGCGCCGATCTGCAGCGCCATGGCCGCGAGGTCGATGGAGTTGTCGGTGTTGATCATGCCGCGCTTCGACTTCGAGCCGCGGTCGGCGGTGGCGGAGAATTGCCCCTTGGTGAGGCCGTAGACGCCGTTGTTCTCGACGATATAGGTCATGTTGACGGCGCGGCGCAGGCAGTGCGCGAACTGGCCGAGGCCGATCGAGGCGCTATCGCCGTCGCCGGAAACGCCGAGATAGATGAGATCGCGGTTCGCCAGGTTGGCGCCGGTCAGCACCGACGGCATGCGGCCGTGCACCGAGTTGAAGCCGTGCGAATTGCCGAGGAAGTAGGTCGGCGTCTTCGACGAGCAGCCGATGCCGGAAATCTTGGCGACGCGGTGCGGCTCGATCGACAGCTCGAAGCAGGCTTGGATGATGGAGGCGGTGATCGAGTCGTGGCCGCAGCCCGCGCACAGGGTCGAGACGGCGCCCTCGTAGTCGCGGTGGGTGTATCCGAGTTCGTTCTTCGGCAGGCCGGGATGGTGGAACTTGGGCTTGGCGAGATAGGTCATGACGTCACCTTTGCCGGCTTCACCGCCATCTGGTCGAGATGGTCGCCGATCGACTCCGCGATGAAGCGCGCGGTGATCGGCGTGCCGTCGTAGTGCAGCACCGGCACCAGCCGCACCGGGTCGATGCCGATTTCGTTGACGATCAGTGAGCGCATTTGGGCGTCGCGGTTCTGCTCGACCACGTAGACGAAATCGTGGTCGGCGACGAAGCTCGCGACGCTCGAATGGAACGGGAAGGCGCGGATGCGCAGCCGGTCGACGGCGTGGCCGCGCGCCTCGATCATATGGATGGCCTCGTCCATGGCGGGTGCGGTCGAGCCGTAATAGATCACGCCGTATTTGGTCGGCTTGTCGGCGTTGGCCTGCAGCGGCCGCGGCACCAGGTCCTTGGCGGTGTCGAACTTGCGGATCAGCCGCTGCATATTGTCGACGTAAGCCGAGCCGTCCTCGGTGTAGCGCGCATACCTGTCTCGAGACGTGCCACGGGTGAAGAACGAGCCCTTGGTCGGGTGCGTGCCCGGATAGGTGCGGTAGGGGATGCCGTCTTCGTCGACGTCGAGATAGCGGCCGAATTCCTTGCCGGCCTCCAGCTCTTCCGCCGTCATCACCTTGCCGCGGTCGTAGACGCGCGCGTCGTCCCACTTGAGCGGCCGGCACAGCCGGTGGTTCATGCCGATGTCGAGGTCGAGCATGACGAACACCGGCGTCTGCAGCCGGTCGGCGAGATCGAGAGCCTCGGCGCCGAACTCGAAGGCTTCTGCCGGGTCCTCGGGGAACAGCAATACATGTTTAGTGTCGCCGTGCGAGGCGTAGGCGCAGGTGAGCACGTCGCACTGCTGGGTGCGCGTCGGCATGCCGGTCGAGGGGCCGGCGCGTTGGACGTTGAAGATCGTCGCGGGGATCTCGGCGAAGTAGGCGAGGCCGATGAACTCCTGCATCAGCGAGATGCCGGGGCCGGAGGTGGCGGTGAAGGCGCGGGCGCCGTTCCAGCCGGCGCCGATCACCATGCCGATCGAAGCCAGCTCATCCTCGGCCTGGACGATGGCGTATTTGGCCTGGCCGGTTTCCGTGTCGACGCGCAGCTTGGCGCAGTGGCGCGTAAAGGCATCGGCGAGCGACGAGGACGGCGTGATCGGATACCAGGCGCAGACCGTGGCGCCGCCGTAGACCGCGCCCAGCGCCGCCGCCGCATTGCCCTCGATGAAGATGCGGTCGCCGACTTTATCGCTGGTCTTCAATTGCAGACCGATCGGCCCGTCGATGTTGAGCGTGGCGTAGTCGCGGCCGATGTGCAGCGCCTTGACGTTGGGCGCGATCAGCTTGTCCTTGCCCTTGTACTGCTCGCCGATCAGCGCCTCGACCACCGCGATGTCCATGCCGAGGAGGGCGGTTAGGACGCCGATATAGATGATGTTCTTGAACAGCTGGCGCTGGCGCGGATCGTTGTACTCGCGATTGCAGATCGCGGTCAGCGGTACGCCGATGACCGTAATATCCTCACGGAATTTCGACTTCGGCAGCGGCTTGGTCGAGTCGTAGAGCAGGTAGCCGCCGGGTTCGATGTCCGCGATGTCCTTGTCGAAGGTCTGTGGGTTCATCGCCACCATCAGGTCGGTGCCGCCGCGGGCGCCGAGATGGCCCTGCTCGGAGACGCGCACCTCGTACCAGGTCGGCAGGCCTTGGATGTTCGAAGGGAAGATGTTGCGCGGCGCCGCCGGGATCCCCATGCGCAGGATGGCGCGGGCGAACATCTCGTTGGCACTGGCCGATCCCGACCCGTTGACGTTGGCGAAGCGGACGACGAAGTCGTTTACGCGGCTGAGCGGCGTGACGGTCGACATGAATTCCCCGCGTGGGTCATTTCCAACATGAATTTCTGCATGTCCCAGGCGCCGGTCGGGCAACGCTCGGCGCACAGGCCGCAGTGCAGGCAGACGTCCTCGTCCTTCACCATCACGCGCCCGGTCTTCAGCCCGTCCTGGACATAGAGGTCCTGCGACAGGTTGAGCGAGGGCGCGTTGAGGCGCTCACGCAGATCGGCTTCCTCGCCGTTCTCGGTGAAGGTGATGCAGTCCATCGGGCAGATGTCGACGCAGGCGTCGCACTCGATGCACAGGGGTGCTGCGAACACGGTCTCGACGTCGCAGTTGAGGCAGCGCCCGGCTTCCTTCCAGGCCAGCATCTCGTCGTAGCCGAGCTCGACCTCGGCCTTGATGTCCTTGAGCGCGATCACGGTGTCGCGGTGCGGCACCTTGTAGCGCTTGTCGGGTTCGATCTCGTTGTCGTAGGACCATTCGTGGATGCCCATCTTCTGGCTGATGAGGTCCACG
>JARRQH010000121.1:0-8507 GCA_037381985.1 Pseudolabrys sp. | reverse complement strand
CCAGCGCCGATGTGGCGTTGACGCCGAGTGCCACCACCACGAAAGCCGGAACCATGGTTACCAGCCGCCGCAGCCAGATCGGGATGCGGAAGCCGACGAAGCCCTGCATGATCATCTGACCCGCCATGGTGCCGACCACCGACGAAGACACGCCGGAAGCGATCAACGACACAAGAAAGAAACCGGCCGCGGCGGCGCCCAGGAGTGGCGTTAGCGTGTGATAGGCGGTTTCGATCTCGGCCACATTGCTGTGGCCGGCGTGGAAGGCGCTGGCCGCCATCATCACCATCGCCATGTTGACGAGACCGGCGGCGGCGAGCGCGATCAGGACTTCGCGGTTCGATATCCACACCACGCGGCGCTTTTCCTGCTCGTTGCGCGCCGGGATGCGCCCCTGCGTCAGACCGGAGTGCAGATAGACCGCGTGCGGCATCACGGTAGCGCCGATGATGCCGACCGACAGCAGCAACGCCTCCGCGTTGGCAATGTGCGGGGTCACCGTGCCGAGGGCGGCGGCGCCCCAGTTCACCGGCGCGATGAACATCTCGGCGAGATAGCAGAGCGCAATGATGGCGACGAAGCTGGTGATGACAAGCTCGATGGGGCGAAAGCCACGGCCCTCGACCATCAGAATGCCGTAGGTGACGATGGCCGTCACGATCATCCCGGCCAGCAACGGCATGTTGAACAGGAGTGCCAAGCCCACGGCGCCGCCCAGAAACTCCGCGAGGTCGGTCGCCATGGCGGCGATCTCGCTGACGATCCACATGACCACGACCACGGGCCCAGGAAACTGCTGGCGGCACATCTCCGCCAGATTGCGCCCCGTGACGATGCCGAGCTTGGCCGACAGCGCCTGGAACAGCATGGCGATCAGATTGGCGCCCAGCACCACCCAGAGCAGGCCGTAGCCGAACTTGGCGCCGGCCTGGATGTTGGTGGCGTAGTTGCCGGGGTCCATGTAGGCGATCGAGGCGATGACCGCCGGGCCGCCGAAGGCGAGATACCCGCGCCAGCTTCCGCGCCCCCCACCCAGGAGCGCCTGCGCCGCACCGACAGTGCGCTCAGTCAGGGAGTTTTTTCGTCGCGAGGGCGTGGCGTCCATAAAGCAGGAATCTTTCCGGCACTCTGGCCTTTCTGCGGGTATTAGATGCAAATGTCACTATATTCTTATTGCGAATAATTTGCAATTGCATTTTTGGCGGAACCTACCCCCTCCTGGCGGATTGGTGCATGCTGCGGCAGCGATTCAGGGGGCCCCAATCCTAAAACCAGCCCGAAATGCCGATTCGGCACCCGAAATGTGGCCCGTGAACCGCCCCCGCTGGCCTTCGTGTTGGTCAACGTGGTGGTTTTGGATCGCCGCAAGTGCGTTCGCCCTGCCCGTCAGCGCCCTAGCCGCCACCGGCGCCGTCCGCGGCCCCTCGGAGCTCGTCTTCGTCGCCCAGCTCATCGTGCTGATGCTGGTCGGGCGCCTGCTCGGCGAGGTCATGGTGCGCTTCAAGCAGCCCGCCGTGATGGGCCAGCTCATCGCCGGCCTGGTGCTCGGCCCGTCGGTTCTGGGCGCCCTCCTCCCGGATTTCCAGCACGCGCTGTTTCCGGCCGCCAAAGAGCAGGCGGCGATGCTCGACGCGGTGGCCCAGTTCGGCATTCTGGTGCTGCTGCTGCTCACCGGCATGGAGACCGACCTCAAGCTGGTGCGCGAAAGCGGGCGCGCCTCGTTCTCCGCTTCCATCGCCGGCATCGTGGTGCCGTTCCTGTGCGGCGTCGCGCTCGGCGAGATGCTGCCCGACGCCATGCTGCCCGATCCGTCGAAGCGGCTGATCACCTCACTGTTCCTCGGCACCGCGCTGTCGATCGCCTCGGTCAAGATCGTGGCGGTGGTGATCCGCGAGATGAACTTCATGCGCCGCCGTGTCGGCCAAGTGATCCTCGCGTCCGCCATCATCGACGACACCGTCGGCTGGATGATCACGGCGGTGATCTTCTCGCTGGCGCTGCAGGGCCATGTCGACGCCTTCAGCATCGCCAAAAGCGTCATCGGCACGCTGGTGTTCATGGGGCTGAGCCTCACCGTCGGCCGCCGCGCGGTGTTCTTCATCATCCGCTGGGTCAACGACACGTTCGTCAGCGACTTTGCCGTCATTACCGCCATCCTGCTGATCATGGGCGGCATGGCGATCATCACCGATCTGATCGGCGTGCACACCGTGCTCGGCGCCTTCGTCGCCGGCATCCTGGTGGGTGAATCGCCAATCCTCACCCGCCACATCGACGAGCAG
This sequence comes from Pseudolabrys sp., assembly GCA_037381985.1. Classification (GTDB taxonomy): domain Bacteria; phylum Pseudomonadota; class Alphaproteobacteria; order Rhizobiales; family Xanthobacteraceae; genus Pseudolabrys. The sequence continues at coordinate 6,225 of JARRQH010000121.1, read as the reverse complement.
TTGCGCGGTCTGATCATCGCGTTCTTCATGCCGGTGTTCTTCGGCACCGCCGGCCTGCACGCCGACCTCACCATCCTCAAGGATCCCGCCCTGCTGGCGCTCACGATCGGGCTGATCCTGATCGCCAGCCTCGGCAAGTTCGGCGGCGCCTTCATCGGCGGCCGCGCCGGCGGGCTGACAGCCCGCGAATCCCTGGCGCTCGGCACCGGCATGAACGCGCGCGGCTCGACCGAAGTCATCGTCGCCATGGCCGTAATCACCACCATGGCCATGCCGCCCACCTTGCGCTGGGCACTGGCGCGGCTACCCATGAGCAAGGAGGAAAAGCAGCGCCTCGACCGCGAGGAGATGGAAGCCAAGGGCTTCGTGCCCAAGCTGGAGCGGCTGCTGCTCGCCGTCGACGGCAGCGTCAACGGCAAGTTCGCCAGCCGCATTGGCGGCATGATCGCGGGCTCGCGCGGCATGCCGACCACGGTGATGCAGATCAAGACCGACAAGAGGACCGGCAAGGCAGCCGCCGAAGCCCAGAAGGAAGAAGCCAAGGAAACCGGCGAGACCGTGCAGACGGCCGCGCAGGCCGCCCGCCCCATGGACGAGAGCAAGACGCCGGAGGAGCAGCCCGAGCCCAAGAAGCTCGACGTCACCACCAAGACGAAAAAAGGACCGACGCAGGAAGTCATCGCCGCCGAAGCCGAGAAAGGCTACGACCTGATGGTCATCGGCCTCGGCAAGACCATTATCCGCAAGAGCGAATTCCACGACGGCGTCACCGAGGTGGCCGCCGGTTTCGAGGGCCCACTGGCGGTCGCTGACGCCCGCGACCTGCACCTGACAGAACCCATCAAGGGCCGGTTCAACATCCTGGTGCCGATCAACGGCACCGCCACCTCGCGCCACGCCGCCGAGGTCGCCATCGTGCTGGCGCGCGCGGCCAAGGCACCGCTCACCGCGCTCTACGTCACCGGCGGCGGCAAGAAGACGCGCTCGCGCCATTACGAGGAGGCGATCCTCAAGGATATCGTCGCGCTGGCCGAAAGCTACGGCGTGACGCCGCGCACGGCGGTGCGCGCCAACGACGTGCCTGAAGACGCCATCCTGAAAGAAATGGGCCGCCGGCGCGCCACGCTGGTGGTCATGGGCGTCGGCCGCCGCCCGGGCGAAAAGCTGTTCTTCGGCGACACCGCCGCGGCGCTGATGGAGAAGTCCGGCAAGTCGTTGCTGTTCGTGGCGAGCTAGGCAGGTTTGTCTTGGCGCCGCCACAAGCTGCGCAGGCCGAACCAGGCAAGCGCCACCATGAGCGGCAGGACGAAGTAGATCATGCGGTAGACGAAAAAGAGCCCGAGGGCGGCCGCCTTCGACGACGGCGCGACCAGGATCGTGACCGCCGTCTCGAATACGCCGAGCCCGCCCGGCACCAGGCTCACGATCGCAGCCGTGGCCGCGATGGTGTAAAGCCCGACGAAATACCAATAACTGAAATTGAGATCGGCCGGCAGCAAGACGTACATCACCGAGGCCGCCAACACGGCATCCGCCGACGCCAGCACCACCTGCGCCACCGCCAGCCCGAATGACGGCGGCCTTAAGCGGTAGCGGCCGAGCGCGATGGGCTCGCGCCACAGCGCGGCGATGCCGAGATAGCCGAGGCTGACCGCGAGCAGCACCGCGCCGCCCGCCATCACCAGCAGCCGCGGCACGTGCAGCAGCGCGGCGAAGGCGCCCGCATCCAACAGCATCAACACCCCGCCGACCGTTACCACGCCGAGCGCATAGGCGAAGCTGCAGAACGCCACTACCTCGCCGACAGCGACGGCATTGAGCCCGAGCCGCGAATAGAAGCGGAAGCGCACCGACCCCCCGGACAGGGCATGGAAGCCGACATTGTTGGCGAGCGCGAAGGCCGTGAACGACGCGAAGATGACGTCGCGCAGCTTGAGCCGGTAACCGACGTAATGCAGCGCCAGCATGTCGTAGCCGGTAAGCAATAGATAACTTGCGGCCGTCAGCGCCAGCGCCGCGACGATGCGCGACGGCGGCGTGGCGCCGAGCCGCGCCAGCACGTCACCGAGGCTGACATCGTGGAATTCGCGCGCCAGCACGACGATCGCCGCGCAGAAAAAGGCGGCCATGACGAGCAAGGCGAGGCGATCGAAAAGCCGCACCATCATCGTTACGGTTCGGCGGTCAGCTCTTGTTGCCCGAACACGTCGACCGCGACCGACATGGCGTTGCCGCGCCATTCGAAGTCGTTGCCGGCCCAGGCCGCGCACCACAGCAGCGGCAACAGTGCGTCACGCAGCATCCACAGCGGCACCGACCGCCACGACAACTGCCAGCCCGCGGCAGAAGCAAGCGCCGCCTCGGCGCCATACCAAGTCGTCGCCAAAGCGATCAGCACGGGGGCGATCGGAAAGCCCATGCTACCGGCAACCAACGCGGCGGCGGCCAGCGGCGGCACCGCGCCGACCAGAAGCTCGGGCACGAAATAGAGCCGGAATGTCTCGCGGCGCAGCCGCGCCCAGCGCACCTGCCGGCGCCAGACGTCGGCCAGGGCCCGCGCACCCAGCGGCTGCACGAAGGGCGCGCGCACCAGTCGCACGCGCAGGCCCCGCGCCCGGACGATCTTAGTCGCCGCCGCGTCCTCGGCGATCTCATTGGCGAGCGCCTCGATGCCGCCAGCGTTATCGAGAATGTCGCGCCGCCACAGCATCGATTTGCCCTGCGCGAAGCCGAACCCGATGCCGTCGGCCAATAGCTGCCAGCGCGCCTGATAGGTGTTGAGGAAGCCGCACTCGAGCTCGGCCCCGGCGTCGGCCGGCTCGCTGCCGACCGGCGGCGAGCAGACGAGCCCGGTATCCTTGCGCCAAGCCGCAAGCATGCGTCGCACGTGGTCCTTGGGCATGGCGACGTTGCTGTCGATCATCATCACCCAGGGGTGGCGCGCGGCATGCCAGCCCTTGACCAGGTTGTTGAGCTTGGGGTTGCGGCTGACGGTCGAATTGCCGATGAGCAGTTTGCTCTCGACGTGCGGATATTCCGCCATCAGCGCGCGCACCAACGGCAGCACCGGATCGTCCGCGTCGGCGGCGCAGAAGATCACTTCGTAGTCCGGATGATCGAGGAGAAAGCTCGAGCGCAGCGTTTCCTCGATGTAGTTCTCGAGTCCGCACACCGGCCGCAGGATGCTCACCGGCACGCTTGCCGGCTCCGCCTCGACCATTGGCGAGGCCCGGAAGCGCCCGATGACGGCAGCGATGCTGATGAAATGGGCAAGGGTCGCGACAGCGCCGACGATGCCGGCGAGCAGAATCAAGTGGTTCATGCCGCGCTTGTTAGGATGCGGCAATGACACTTGAATGACGCGCATCCCGGCCCAACAGGGGCCGGTCGCACCCTACTCGTCGCCGTTCGCCTTGCCGTTGCTCAAGGGCGCCTTAAAGGTGTTGCTCTTCGGGAAACCCTTGGGCGCGATGCGGCCGGCGGCGGCGCGGTCGCCGCGCCACTCCTTCAGCTCCTTCAGCGGCTGGTTGAAGCTGCGGCCGGCCGAATCGGTCCAGCTCAGGCCCTCCTTGCCGTCGAAGGTGACGATATCCGACAGGCCCTTCTGCAGATAGCGCTGCAGCCGCACGCCGCGCCCGCGCGTCATCTCCGGCACCTGGTCGAGCTTGAAGATGAGCATCTTGCGGTTCTCGCCGATGGTGGCGATGTGGTCGCCCTCGACGGTCGTCAGCCCCGCCGCCTTGTCGGGCGCCTTCAGGTTCAACACCTGCTTGCCCTTGCGGGTGGTGCCGAGCACTTCGTCTTCCGGCACCACGAAGCCGTTGCCCTGGTAGCTCGCCACCACGAACTTGCGCGCGCCGGCGTACGGCAACGCCGCCACCACGTCGGCGTTCTCGAGGTCGATGAACAGCCGCACCGGCTCGCCGTGGCCGCGGCCGCCAGGAAGCTTAGATGCATCAATGGTATAGAAGCGTCCGTTCGAGCCGAAGATGAGCACCTTGGCGGTGGTTTCGGTCGGGAACGCGAACTTGAGGCTGTCACCGGCCTTGAACGAGACGTTGGAGAGGTCGCTGACATGGCCGCGCAAGCCACGGATCCAGCCCTTCTCCGACACCACCACGGTGATCGGCTCGCGCACCACCATAGCCTCTTCCATGGCCGCCACGTCGTGCTCGGGCGCTTCCGAGAATTCGGTGCGGCGGCGGCCGAGCGCGGTCTTGGGCCCAAAGGTGGTCTTGAGGTCCTTGATCTGGCCCGCGACCGTCTTCCACTGCTTGTCTTCGGACCCGAGCAGGCCTTTCAGCTCGGTGCGCTCTTTGCGCAGGTCCTTGTCCTCGCCGCGGATCTCCATCTCCTCGAGCTTGCGCAAATTGCGCAGCCGCATGTTGAGGATGGCGTCGGCCTGGACGTCGGTGAGCTTGAAGGTCTTCATCAGGACGGGCTTGGGCTCGTCCTCACTGCGGATGATCTTGATGACCTTGTCGAGGTTGAGATACGCGATCAGGTAGCCGCCGAGCACTTCCAGGCGATGCTCGATCTTGGCGAGGCGGAACTTGGAACGCCTGACCAGCACCGTGCGGCGATGATCGAGCCATTCGCGCAGGGCCTCGGCGAGCCCCACCACCATCGGGATGCGGCCGCCCTTCACCAGCACGTTCATGTTGAGCTGGATGCGCGCTTCCAGGTCGGTCAGCCGGAACAGCGATTCCATCATCACTTCGGCATCGACCGTGCGCGCGCGCGGCTCGATCACCAGACGGATGTCTTCCGCCGACTCTTCGCGCACGTCGGCGACCAGCGGCAGCTTCTTCTCGTTGATGAGCTCGGCGATCTTCTCGACCAGACGCGACTTCTGCACCAGCCAGGGGATTTCCGTGATCACCACCACGTAGGTGCCGCGGCCGTTGTCTTCGCTCTGCCAGCGCGCGCGCACGCGGAACGAGCCGCGGCCGGTATTGTAGGCCTCCGCGACTGCGTCCGGGGGATCGACGATGATGCCGCCGGTCGGGAAGTCCGGGCCCTTGACGTATTTCAGCAGCGTCTTGCTGCGCGCGTTCGGCGTCTCGATCAGATGCAGCGCGGCGTCGCACAGCTCGGCGACGTTATGCGGCGGGATCGAGGTCGCCATACCGACCGCGATGCCTTGCGCGCCGTTGGCGAGCAGGTTCGGGAACGCCGCCGGCAGCACCACCGGCTCTTCGGAGGTGCCGTCGTAGGTCGGGCGGAAATCGACCGCGTCCTCGTCGATGCCCTCGAGTAGCAGCCGCGCCACCTCGGTGAGGCGCGATTCCGTGTAGCGCATGGCGGCGGCATTATCGCCGTCGACGTTGCCGAAGTTGCCCTGCCCGTCGATCAGCGGATAGCGCTGGGCGAAGTCCTGCGCCAGCCGCACCATGGCGTCGTAAATCGCCTGGTCGCCGTGCGGGTGGAAATTACCCATCACGTCGCCGACCACCTTGGCCGACTTCTTGAAAGCTGAGCCGGGGTCGAGGCGCAGAAGCCGCATACCGTAGAGGATGCGCCGATGCACCGGCTTGAGGCCGTCACGCGCGTCCGGCAGCGCCCGGTTCATGATGGTCGAAAGGGCGTAAGCGAGATAACGCTCTTCCAGCGCTTCGCGCAGGGCGACCTCTTCGACGTCGCCATTTCCGGGGGGAATCAGTCTGGCACCCATGGTTTCTAGCTAATGCCTGCCGTGCAGATGAACAAGCGATGAACGGGCCAGACACCTCAGGTTGGGGCGGAATCGGTAACCTTCAGGCACCACTCGGGAACCGCTGCGACGGACGGCTCGTCCAGACCCGTACCGAGCCGCAGCGGCCCAACGGAGGAAAAAGAGAATGCGCAAGATTGTCCTGTCGGCCCTGTTTGCCCTCGGTATCGGGCTGGCCGGTACCACCGCCGCCTCGGCCGCACCCGCAGCCGCCGGCTACACCCCGGCCGCCACCGCGCCGTTGATCGAGCAGATCCAGTATCGGCCATATCGGCATTATCGCCACCGACACCGCGTTCGCTATTGCTACAACGTGCGCCGCTGCTTCATCACCCGCCACCACCGCCGGATCTGCCGCATCGAGCGCGTCTGCCGCTGGCGCTGGCGCCGGCGCTGATATCCGGCCGTTTCGGTACCGGCCCGGCGGCAACGCCGGGCCGGTTTCGTTTCAGGCAATCCTTATTCAGGCAAGACTCGGTAGCGCGCGGTCTAGGGCGGCGATGAAGTGCGCG
>JARRQH010000120.1:4289-13091 GCA_037381985.1 Pseudolabrys sp. | reverse complement strand
GACGTCACGCGCCATCGGCCCAAGACCTTCGAGGATCTGGAAGACCTGGAGGGTCTGAACTTCGACCTCATCGTCACGCTGTCGCCGCCCGCCCACCACCGGGCGATCGAGCTGACGCGCACGCTCGCCGCCGACGTCGAATACTGGCCGACCCCCGACCCGACCGCCACCGAGGGCAGCCGCGAGCAGAAGCTCGATGCCTACCGGGCGGTGCGCGACGAGCTCATGGCCCACATCCGCCAGCGGTTCGGTAGGGCGGCCAGCGGGAATGAGTAAAGAATGGCCATCTTCCGGTTCGCCGCGCCGCCTGGCGCTCATCAACCAGGCCGGCATCGAGCCCGACGCCCTCAAGCCCTCTGACATCGACGAGACCCCGCGCCGGGGCGAGATCCCGCGCGCCTACGCCATCCGGCTGGCCAAGGAGAAGGCCAAGGTGGCGCTCGACAACGTCAAGCTCGATGACGAGCTGCGCGGCGCCTACATACTGGCCGCCGACACCGTGGTGGCTGTGGGCCGCCGCATCCTGCCCAAGGCCGAGCTGCTCGACGAGGCCTCGCAGTGCCTGCGGCTCCTGTCCGGCCGCAACCACCGGGTCTTCACTTCCATCTGCCTGGTGACGCCGAAGGAAAGCTTCCGCCAGCGGCTGGTCGAAACGCGCCTGCGCTTCAAGCGGCTGTCGGAGGAGGACATCGAGGCCTATCTCGCCTCCGGCGAATGGCGCGGCAAGGCCGGCGGCTACGCCGCGCAGGGCATCGCCGGCACCTTCATCGTCAAGCTGACCGGCTCCTATTCCAACGTGGTCGGCCTGCCCCTCTACGAGACCGTGACCATGCTCGGCGGCGAGGGCTACCCGATCCGCTTCGGCTGGCTGAACGCGACCTGAATCCGCTATTCTGTCATTCCGGGTCGGGCCTCTCGGGCCGTATCGGGATGACAACAAGAAGTATGTCAGGCGTGGAGGAAGCATGAACCTCGCCCTATGGCTTCAACGCGCGGGATTGAGCCACGGCGGCATGCCGGTTGCGGCGTCGGGCACGCGCGTGGTGATGACCTATAGCGAAGCGGCGATGCGCGCCGCGCGGCTCGCCGGCGCCTTGCGCGACCGCTTCGGGCTCAAGCCCGGCGACCGCGTCGCCGTCGCCGCCAAGAATTCGCCCGACTATCTCCCGCTGCTCTACGGCATCTGGCACGCGGGGCTTGCCGCGGTGCCGGCCAACGCCAAGCTGCACGGCGCCGAGCTCGGCTATATCCTCGAACAGTCCGGCGCGCGTGTGTGTTTCGCGTCGAAGGGCATTGACACCGACATTGCGCCGCACGCGCCGAAGACGCTCGAGCACCTGATCACGATTCGTAGCGCCGACTACGACGCGCTGTTCACTGCCGACGCCATCGAGGTGGTGTCGCGCGACGGCGGCGATCTCGCTTGGCTGTTCTACACCTCCGGTACGACCGGGCGGCCGAAGGGCGCCATGCTGACCCATCGCAATCTCAATTGGGCGAGCCACGCCTACGCCACCGACGTCGACCCGATCTCGCCCAGTGACGCCATCCTGCATGCCGCGCCTATGAGCCACGGCTCCGGCCTCTACATCATGCCGCACGTGGCCCGTCTCGGCGTGCAGGTGGTGCCGGAAAGTGGCGGCTTCGAGCCGGACGAAATCGCCGCGCTGTTCAATCGCTGGCCGCGCATGTCGATGTTCGCCGCGCCCACCATGATCAAACGCATGGTCGCGTCGCCCGCCGACTGCAACGCGGCCAACATCCGCACGCTGGTGTGGGGCGGTGCGCCCATGTACGTCGAAGACGCGCTCGCAGCGCTCGACCGTTTCGGTCCGTGCCTGGCGCAGATCTACGGCCAGGGCGAAGCGCCCATGACCATTACGACCTTGCCGAAGGAGGACATCGCCGACCGCGAGCATCCGCGCTGGCGCGAGCGTCTCGGCTCGGCGGGCAAGCCTTACGCCTGCGTCGAGGTGATGGTGGCGGACGGCAACGATGTTGCGGTCGCGCCCGGCGAGAGCGGCGAAATCATGGTGCGCGGCGACGTGGTCATGGCCGGCTATTGGCAGAACCTCGACGCTACCGCATTGTCGTTGCGCGGCGGTTGGCTGCACACCGGCGACGTCGGCATCATCGACCAGGAAGGCTATCTCCACCTCAAGGACCGCTCCAAGGACATGATTATCTCCGGCGGCTCCAACATCTATCCGCGCGAGGTGGAAGAGGTGCTGTTGACCCACGGCGCCGTGCGCGAGGTTTCCGTCATCGGCCGCCCCGACCGCGAGTGGGGCGAGGTAGTGGTCGCTTATGTGGTCGGCGACGCCAAGCGCGAGGATCTCGACACGCTGTGCCTGGAGCACATCGCCCGCTTCAAGCGGCCGAAGGACTACGTCTTCGTCGAGGCGCTGCCGAAGAACAACTACGGCAAGATCCTCAAGACCGAGCTGCGCGCGCAGGATGCAGGCTTGCACAAGGACGCCGGCTGAACCCACCGGAACCCCGTGTTGCGGCAAACGTTTCACAGTGATGAAATAGAGCGTTTTCAGACAACAACGAGTGCATGGCCGTCATGAACGCGCTTGATCGAAAAACGCTTGCCGCCCGCTGTCCGATCTGTGGTAAGCTGACAGACGCGGTTATCCGACCGTTCTGCTCCAAGCGCTGCGCCGACATCGATCTCAACCGCTGGCTCTCCGGCGTCTATGCGGTGCCCGTGCGCGAAGAAGAAGACGAGGACGGCGAACGGCCGCCCGAAGGCGAAGGGAACGAGCGCGCATGACGGCGCCAGTCGAAGCCGGACCGCAAGACGTCACTGCAAATACAACTTGGCCCGATGACATTTTCGACGTGCTCAAGCGCGCCGACGTGCGGCAGGTTGGTTACGTGCCGGACGCCGGCCACAGCCGGCTGATCCAGCGCTGCATCGCCGACAAGGACATCCGCGACGTGGTGCTGACCACGGAAGAAGAGGGCGTGGCGCTCGCCGCCGGCGCCTGGCTCGGCGGTCAGCGCTGCGCGCTTCTCATGCAATCCAGCGGCGTCGGCAACACCATCAACATGCTGTCGCTGTCGCGCAGCTGCCGCTTCCCCATGCTGATGTTCATCACCATGCGTGGCGAGTGGGAGGAGTTCAATCCCTGGCAGGTGCCCATGGGCTCGATCGTCGAGCCGGTGCTGAAGGAGTGCGAGACGGAGATCTACCGCGCGCGGAAGGCCGACGAGGTCAAGGGCCTGGCCGAGCGCGCCGTGCAGCAGGCCTACGGCGACGAGCGCGTCGTCGCGGTGCTGCTGTCGCAGGAGCTGATCGGCAAGAAGGTGTGGACCAAATGAGCCTCGATCGCCGCGCCGCCATGGCGACCCTCGTTGCCGACCGCGGCGACGACCTGCTGGTCGTGCCGGGGCTCGGCTCGACCTGCTACGACCTCGCCGCCGCCGGCGACGACGACCGCAACTTTTACCTATGGGGCGCCATGGGCGGCGCCGCCATGATCGGCCTCGGGCTGGCGCTGGCGCAACCGGACCGCCGCGTGGCGGTGATCACCGGCGACGGCGAGATGCTGATGGGCATGGGCGCGCTCGCCACCATCGGCGTGCAGCATCCGGCAAACCTCGCCGTCATCGTGTTCGACAACCAGGCCTATGGCGAGACCGGCGGGCAGGCGAGCCACACCCGCAACGGCGCCGACCTCACCGGCATTGCGCGGGCCTGCGGCATCGGCACCTGCCTCGAAGTGAGCGACAAGGCCGGCCTCGCGGACCTCGCCGGTCGCCTCAAGGGCCTTAAGGGGCCGCTTTTCGCCTGTGTGCTCATTGACCCCAACGAGCCGCCGCGGGTGCTGCCCCTGCGCGACGGGGTGGCGCTGAAGGAACGGTTTCGCGCGGCAATCGGGGTGAAAGCCTGAATTTTCGTTGGCGCGGCGGGCCGGAACCCCCGGTTTCGCCGGTTCTGGACAGGGCGGAATCCAGCCTCTATAACGCCCCGCGCTCTGCTTTCCCGCCGTCAGGCGGGTCGGTCGCCCAGGTAGCTCAGTTGGTAGAGCACGTGACTGAAAATCACGGTGTCGGTGGTTCGATCCCGCCCCTGGGCACCATTTCCCTTCTAGTCTTCCGCCAAACTTAACGTGCCCGCGTCTGACCGGTCGCGCGCGGTGTGACCGGCGGCCTTTTTCCGTTCAGCGGATTGCGCGGCGTTTGCGCAAGCCATCGACGAACACGTCGACCAGCCGCAGCGCACTCTCTTGCCAGCCCGAATGATCGTGCGCGTAACATATGGCCACGAGCGTGTGCAGCAGGTCCTCGGCGCTGATATCGTCACGGATTTCGCCGGCATTCACGGCCCGGGTCCGCAGTTCGTCAATCGCGCGCGTGAGCAAATCGGATGAATAGGAGAAGAGGGCAGAGTCCTTGCTGACGACCAGGGCCAGTGCCCCCACCATGCCCTTCTTGGTGGCGACGAACCGGACAAACGAGTGCATCCACTGATGCAGTGCATCGATCGGCTTCGCCTCGCGTTCCAGGCGCTTGGCGAGCGTGGCCATTTGCTCGGCTTCGTTGCGGTAGACCGCCTCGAACAGCGCCTCGCGGGTCGGGAAATGGCGGTAGAGCGTGCCAATGCCGACCCCCGCCGTGCGCGCGACGGCTTCCAGGCTCGCGTCCGCCGCCCCCGCACCGAATACCGTGCGCGCCGCTTCCAGCACCCGCTCGCGGTTGCGCGCGGCGTCGGCGCGCGGCTTGCGTGACGGCTTTTTGTCGGCAGCCCGACCGGACGTTTTTTTGCCCGCAATTTTTTCGTCCAAGGCCTTGGCCTTCGGCACGATCGCCCCCTTGAAAAACGGAGGATGCCTCCGTATCTGCCCGAGTGGCAGCCTCGACACATAGCATTTTGGCGCCGGGCAGGGCCACAACGCCGGGAGAGGTGTCTCCCGGATCTCAACCGTCGTCGAAGTCCCTCGTCGGCGGTGTCTCGTTAAGCTCATATGGAGCGCTCATGACTTATCCCACCACCCTCACCATCAACGGGGTCAAGCGCACAATCGCGCTCGACGACCCGCGCGTGACCCTCCTTGACTTGCTGCGCGAGCGGCTGGACCTCACCGGAACCAAGAAAGGCTGCGATCGCGGCCAATGCGGCGCCTGCACTGTCCTCGTCAACGGGCGGCGCATCAATTCGTGCCTTGCGCTCGCCATCAGTCTCGACGGCGCCGACGTCCTGACCATTGAAGGCGTGGCGAAAGGCGATGAACTTCATCCGGTGCAGGAGGCGTTCATCGCCTGCGACGGGCTGCAGTGCGGCTACTGCACGCCGGGACAGATCATGAGCGCCATCGGCCTCATCGCGGAAGGCCAGGTCGGTGACGATCCGGAGCGGGTGCGTGAGGGGATGAGCGGCAATCTATGCCGCTGCGGCGCCTACAAGGGCATCACCGAAGCCGTGCTGACGGCGCAAGAGGCGCTCGCCGCGGCGGGCCGCAAGGAGGTCGCATGAAACCGTTCGATTATGTGCGGCCCACGTCGGTCCGCGAGGCCGTCGCGGCCGCGGCCCAACCCGGCGCCGCCTATTTGGCTGCCGGCACCAACCTCCTGGACCTGATGAAGGGCAATGTCAGCCAGCCCACGCGGCTCGTCGACATCACGCATCTTTCCGGTCTCGACAGCGTCGAGGATCTTCCCGGCGGCGGCGTGCGCATCGGCGCGCTGGTGCGCAACGCCGATCTCGCCAACGATGCCGGTTTCGCGCGCCGCTTTCCGGCTGTCGCCGAAGCCTTGTTGTCCGGCGCGTCGGGGCAACTCCGCAACGCCGCGACTGTCGGCGGCAACATCATGCAGCGCACGCGATGCGCCTATTTCTACGACCCCGCCAGCGCCTGCAACAAGCGCGCGCCCGGTTCGGGCTGCGCGGCGCGTGCGGTCGAGAACCGGCATCATGCGATCCTGGGCTGGAGCGAAGCTTGCATCGCCACGCACCCGTCCGATTTCTGCGTGCCGCTGGTGGCACTCGACGCCGTCGTGGAAACCGAGGGGCCCGCGGGCCGGCGCGAGGTGCCGCTCGAGACCTTTCACCATTTGCCCGACGAAACGCCGGACGATGAAAGCGTGCTCGTGCCCGGCGAGATCATCGTTGCGGTGCGCCTGCCTGCCGAGGCGGAGCGTTTCGCCGCCCATGCCCGTTATTTGAAGGTGCGCGACCGCACGTCCTATGCCTTTGCTATCGTTTCCGCCGCGGCTGCCTTGCGCGTCGAGGCCGGCGTCGTTCAGGAGGCGCGGCTTGCGCTCGGCGGCGTGGCGTTGAGGCCGTGGCGTGCGCGCGAAGCCGAGCAGGTCTTGCATGGCGAGCGCGCCGAGGAGGCGCTGTTCCGCCGTGCCGCCGAAGTGGCGCTCGCCGACGCCAGGCCGGCCGGCGACAACGGCTTCAAGGTCGAGCTCGCCCGCCGCGTCGTGTCGCGGGCGCTCGCGGCCGCCGCCGCCGGCACCCCGGCGCGCATGCCGGCGCTGCCCGCTTCCCCCTTCGCCGTTGTTTCCGGAGTCTCCGCTCATGGATGATATCGCCCTCACGCAAAACCCCGTTCATGCCCGCCACGGCTCCAATATCGGTCAGCCGCTCACCCGCCGCGACGGTGTCCTCAAGGTGACCGGCGCCGCCGATTACGCGGCCGACCATCATCCACCCGGCATGCTTTATGCGGTGCTGGCGACGTCGAGCATTGCGCGCGGTCGCGTGACGTCTCTCGACGTCGCGGCGGCGAAGGCCCAGCCGGGCGTGGTCGAGGTGATCACGCCGGAGAACCGGCTGCCGCTCGCCTCGGACCCGGACGAGAAATCGAATCCATTCATGTTCCGGCTCGACCTGTTGCAGAACGACAAGGTCCGATATGCCGGCCAGCCGATTGCGGTTGTCGTCGGCGAGACGCTCGAGGCCGCCACCGAGGGCGCCAACCTGCTGGCGCCGCGCTACGAGGTCGAACCGGTGCGGGGCGGGCTCGATGCCATGGACAGCACGCCGCTGGCAGTGGTCGGTCCCGGCTTTCCGGGCGAAGAGCATCGCGGCGATGTCGAGGCGGAACTCGCCGGTGCCGATAAGGCCATCACCGCGACCTACGAGACCCCCGCGCAGTATCACAACGCCATGGAGCCGCACGCGATCGTTGCCGCGTGGGACGGCGATACGCTGTCCATCGACACGCCGAGCCAGGGCATGGCGATGGCACAGGGGCGGCTTGCCGGCATCTTCGGCATCGCGCCGGAAAACATCCACATCCGCAGCCCGTTCCTCGGCGGCGGCTTCGGCAGCAAGGCGCTGATGTCGGGGCCGCAGGTGCTCGGCGTCATTGCCGCCCGTATGGTCGGCCGGCCGGTCAAGCTGGTGCTGCGGCGCGAGCAGATGTACGGGCCCGTGGGTCATCGCGGAGCGACGCGGCAGACGTTGCGCGTCGGCACCGACAGCGACGGAAGCATGGTCGCGCTCGATCATCGCACCCGGACGATTTCGAGCACGTTCGACGATTTCTACGAGCCGTCTTCCAGGGCTTCGCAGACGCTTTATGCGAGCGCGGCGGTCGCCACTTCGCACGAAGGCGTGCGCGCCGATATCGGCACGCCGCTGTTCATGCGGGCGCCCGGCGAAGCGTCTGGTTCGATCGCGCTCGAAAGCGCCATCGACGAGATGGCGCAAGCCCACGGCATGGACCCACTTGCCTTCCGGCTGAAGAACTACGCCGAGGTCGAGCCGATCTCCGGCAAGCCGTTTTCGTCGAAGGCTCTGCGCGAGTGCTACCGACGAGCCGCCGAAAGCTTCGGCTGGGAGGAGCGCCCGCTGGCGCCGCGGCAGATGCGTGATGCCAACGGCTTCCTGGTCGGCTGGGGTATGGGGACCGCTGCGTTCCCGGCCCTCATGTTCGCGGCGCAGGCGCGGGCGGTGCTGCGTCGTGACGGCAGCGGCGTCGTGGAGATCGGCGCCCACGATATGGGGCAGGGCGCCTGGACGGCGCTGGCGCAGATCGCGGCCGACGGCTTGGGTCTCGAACTCGAGCAACTCGACTTTCGCTCCGGCACTTCCGACCTGCCAGATGCCGGCATCGCCGGCGGCTCGGCCCATACCGCGACCGCCGGCATGGCGATCCATAACGCCGGCGCCGACGTCATCGCGAAGCTCGCCGATATGGCGACCAACGACGAGCGGTCGCCGCTGTTCGGTGCCGGCAACGCGGGTGTGGTCGCGCGTGGCGGCCGTCTTTTCCGCCGCGACGACGAAAGCCGCAGCGAAAGCTACGGCGACATTCTCGCCCGCGCCGGGCTTGCCGAGATCGAAGGCCGCGGTGCCGGGGGCAATCCCAACCCCATGGATGCGCATGCCCAGCCGGACCATGCCATGCATGCGCACGGTGCGGTGTTCGCCGAGGTCAAAGTCGATCCCGATCTTGGCCAGATGCGCGTCACGCGCATGGTCGGCGCCTTCGCCGCCGGCCGTATCATCAATCCGCGCATGGTGCAGAGCCAGCTCTACGGCGGTATGATCTGGGGTGTGTCGTTCGCACTGCACGAGCAGGCTGTTATGGATCGGCAGTCCGGCCGGTTGATGAATGCCAATCTGGCAGAGTACCGCATTCCGGTGAATGCGGACGTGCCATCGCTCGAAGCGATCCTGGTCGAGGAGCACGACGAGCGCGTCAACGCGCTCGGCATCAAGGGTGTCGGCGAGATCGGCATCACCGGCAGAGCCGGCGCCGTCGCCAACGCGGTCTGGCACGCCACCGGCATCCGCGTGCGCGAATTCCCGATCACGCTGGACCGGCTGATCGCGCCGCG
>JARRQH010000120.1:2479-4253 GCA_037381985.1 Pseudolabrys sp. | reverse complement strand
GTCGTCCGGCTGCAATCGCGATCTTACGCGCCTCGTTGGGACCGGTCGGCGCGCTCGCCTGCGCCCCGATCGTCGGCTACCCGGTCCTGCGCCTGCGCGGGCATTGCCTCGCCAAGGCGACGCTCGCGGGCAGCGAAGCGGCGGCCCAGGCGCTCGGTATCAACGTCGCCCGCTATAAGCTGATCTCGTTCGTGATCTCGGCCGCCTACGCGGCGATCGCCGGCTCGTTGTTCGTTCACGCCATCGGGTTCGTCAGTCCCGAGGTCTTCGGCCTGCAGATGGTCGTGTTGACCTTCACGATGCTCTACATCGGCGGGATCGGCACGCTGTCGGGTCCGGTGTTCGGCGCGATCATCGTGTCGCTGCCGCCGGAAACCCTGCGGGACTTCAAGACCTACCAGGATCTGGCCTGCGGCGTCGCGCTGATCGTCATCCTCATCTACGCGCCGCGCGGGCTTGCTTCCCTGCCCGACCTGTTTGCCAAACGCCGGGGGAGCAAAGCATGAGCCTGTTGCGCCTCGAAGGGGTGACGCGTCGCTTCGGCGGCCTGGTCGTCATCCCGCCCAACGTGAAGCACTGGGGCGAGGTGCTCGGCGACGAGCCGGTGCTGAACCTTGACGTTTTCACGCCCAAGCGGCCCGAATACGCGCCCTGAGCGGGCGCGCATCGAAACACCGGCGTGCCGATCGGGCGCCGGCCATCTAGTCTTCGCTGATCGCCGGCGCGGGGTTGCGCATCTCGTAGAGCGCGAGCGCCAGCACCAGCACGCCGACCACGATGAAGTTGACCCGCGCGGCGCCGCTCGCTCCGACCACCCAGGGCGCCACGATCAGCCAGGCGCCCAGCACGACGTTCAGCCATTCCTCCCAGGCGCGGAACGCCGACAGCGTGATGGCCTCGACCAGCAGCAGCAGCACGCCGGTGATCACCGAGGCGCGGGTGGCGCCCGGATGAAGGTCGAAGTGCAGCGTCCAGGGCGCGATCAAGAGCCAGATACCGAGGCCCCAGCTCAGCCAGTCTTCCCATTGGCGCGGGGGCGTGAAGCGGGCGGCCGGCATGATAGGCTCTCCTTCGGTCGGACTCTTTCGATGAGGTGCGCGTGTTCGTTGCCGCCGTCAAGTCTACAACGTCCGGGGCGGGCCTGGAAACGCACGCCGGCCCGCCGCCGTCCGCCCTCGGGAGATGATCCATGTCCCCGATGAATCGTCAGGTGCTGCTAATTTCACGGCCGACCGGCATCCCGCAGTCCGAGAACTTCGCCCTTGCCGAGGCGCCGGTGCCGGGGTTGGCGGATGGCGAATTCCTGGTGCGCAACCATTACCTCGGCGTCGAGCCCGCCATGCGCGGCTGGGTGTCGGCGGTGGCCAACTACGCCGAGCCGGTGCCGCTTAGCGGCGTGATGCGCTCCTTCGCCGTCGGCGAGGTGGTGGCGTCGCGCCATCCCGATTTCGAGGTCGGCGCGCACGTCACCGGCATGTTCGGCTGGCAGGAATACGCCGTGTCCGACGGCGCCGGCGTGCGTCAGGTGCGACACGGCGTCTATCGCGAACTGGGCCGTGGCCTGTGGGCCCGCGCTTCGAGCGCACGATGCTGGTCAAGCGCGCGCGCATGCAGGGTTTCCTGGTGCTCGACCACATGCACCGCGCCGACGAGGCCATCGCCCAACTCGCCGACTGGGTGCGCGTCGGCAAGATCCGCTATCGCGAGGAGATCCTGCCCGGTCTCGAAGCGGCGCCCGACGCCATCGCCGGGCTTTACGGCGGCGAGAACTTCG
>JARRQH010000120.1:0-2460 GCA_037381985.1 Pseudolabrys sp. | reverse complement strand
TCGGCCGCCGGCTGATCGGGCTGGTGTGAACGCGAGCGTTCAGAGCAGGCGGCCGTCGTTGCCGAAGAACGGGTGCGGACCGTCGAAGTCGCCGATCGGCACCCAATGCGTCACCACGCTGCCGAAGCCTTCGCCCGGAAACCAGACGTGCAGGTGAAACGCCGGCGGTTCGATCTTGAACGAGGGCGGCAGGCGGCCTTCGAGATCGAGGGCGACGGCGTGGTTGGGCGCCGGGCAGATGGTAGCGGGCACGCCGGCGAAGCCGGTGACGGTCGCGCGGTGCACGTGACCGGCGGCGACCAGGCGCACGCGCTCATGCAGATGCAGCACATTTGCCAGATCGCCGGCGTTGTGGAGGTTTTGGACGTCCATGTGTCCGATGCCGGTGACGAAGGGCGGGTGGTGCAGGAACAGAAGCGCTGGGCGCGTGGCCGATTGCGCGAGGATGGCGTCAAGCCAGCGCAACGTGTCGTCGTCGAGTTCGCCGTGCGATGCGCCCGGCACCGACGAGTCGGCGAGCACCACGTCGAGGCCCTCGACCGAGCGCGCGAGATTGAGTGCGCCCTGCGGCGTGGCGCCGTCCTGCGGCAGTGCGGCGCGCAGCGACGAACGGTCGTCGTGATTGCCGGGGATGGCGGCAAGGGGAATTTCCATAGGCGCGAGCAGCTTCACGAGGTGTTCGTATTCGGCGGTCGTGGGCGTGTCGGCGAGGTCGCCGGAAATCACCACCAAATCCGGCCGCGGCGACAGGCGGTTGAGCTCGGCGACGCAACGCTCAAGCGCCGCCGCGGTATCGACCTTGCCGTAGGCGAGCTCGCCCGGCGCCTTGATGTGCAGGTCCGAAATCTGGGCAATCAGGATGGGGCGCTTGCTCACGGGGCCTCTGCCGGCAGGATGCGAATGGCGTTGGGCTCGACCGATAATCCGACCCGTTGGCCGGGCGTCAGGTCCAGCGAGTTCGGGATGTCGATCTGGATCGGCTTGTCGGCCGCGCCACTGACCGTCAGCTTCTGCCGGTCGCCGGTAAAGTTCACCTCTTCGACCACCCCCGACAGGCTTGCCTCCGCTGGCTCGACGACAGCGATCGACTCCGGCCGGATCATGGCCGCGACCGGGCCGTTGGCGGCGCCGTTCGCCAGCAAATGTCCGCCGGGCAACTTGAGGGCGCCGCTCTCGCATAGTGCTTCGAGGATATTGGCGGTACCGATGAACTCGGCGACGAACCTACTCGCTGGCTCGAAATAGATGTCGCGTGGGCTGCCGATCTGCGCGATGGCGCCCTTGCGCATCACAACGATGCGGTCGCCGAGCGCCATCGCCTCGGCCTGATCGTGGGTGACGTAGACCGTGGTGATGCCGAGCTTGCGCAGCAAGCGGTCGAGTTCGCCGCGCAGGCGTTCGCGCAGCGCGGCGTCGAGCGCGGTCAGCGGCTCGTCGAGCAACAGCACGCGCGGCTCGACCGCGACGGCGCGGGCGAGCGCCACGCGCTGGCGCTGGCCGCCGGAAAGCTGGTCGATGCGGCGCTGCTCGAGGCCTTCGATGCCGGTCAGCGCCACCAGTTCGGCGACGCGCGCCTTGCGCTGGGCTTTGCTCACGCTCTGGACCTTGAGGCCGTAGCCGATATTGTCGGCGACCGTCATGTTGGGGAACAGGGCATAGGACTGGAACACCATGCCGACCTTGCGTCGCTCGATCGGCACCGGCGTCACATCCTCGCCGTTGAACAGCACGCGGCCGCCGGAGTCCGGCTGTTCGAGCCCTGCGATGATGCGCAGCATGGTGGTCTTGCCGCAGCCGGAGGGCCCAAGCAGCACGACGGTCTCGCCGCTGGCGATGTCGAGATTGACCGGTTCGAGCGCGCGGGTGCCGTCGGCGAAGGTCTTGCCGCAATCGGCCACGTGGACGCCGACACCATGAGTGACGGTCATGGCTTGGTCCTTTCGCTGCGGTTCGCCAGCATCTGCATGGCGACCAGGAGCGGGATGATCATGATGAAGAACACCAGCGTATAGGCCGAAGCCACTTCCAGCCGCATGGAGGCGTAGCTGTCGGCGAGGCCGACCGGCAGGGTCTTGGTCAGCGGCGTGTGCAGCATCCAGGTGAGGTTGAACTCGCCGAGCGAGAGCGTCACCACCATCAGCGCGCCGGCAAGGATGCCCGGCTTGGCGTTGGGCACGATGACGTCGCGGAAACGCCGCCAGGACGAAGCGCCGAGCGAGGCAGCGCCTTCGTCCAGCGTCTTGATGTCGATGGCCGCGAGTACTGCGATCACCGCGCGCACCATGAAGGGCAGGGTGAACACCACGTGGCCGGCGAGAATGAACAGCCACGAACGGCGGAAATCGCTGAACTGGTTATAGGTGAGCAACAGCCCGAGCGCGATCGCCAGGCCAGGAATCGCGATCGGCAAAGTGATGACTTCCTCGATCAGGCGCGCCCAGCGGTCGCCGCGCACGTGCA
>JARRQH010000119.1:0-8531 GCA_037381985.1 Pseudolabrys sp. | reverse complement strand
TCTTATCATCCACCTCAACCGCTCGGCATAGGTACGATGACGGCGCTGGCAGCGGTTCCGATAACCCAGCACGATCTTCCATCGGCGCTTCAAGGTGCAGCGGCTGAACTCGCCAATATCATTAAGATATCCTGCCCCAAGAAATGACATTGCACCTACTGACGATCAGTGCTGGCCGGATGGTGACGACGATAGGAACCTCCTGGCGTGGCCGCGCTCCCCTTGAGAGAGTAGCGCGATGTCGATCCATGGGCTGCCGCCCGCTGCTGGATTCGCCCGACTCGCGCTGTTCGAATCGGTTGTCCATGGGTTAGATTCGCTAAAAGAGGGTGTATTCTCATGCCACTTTGCTTTGCTCGCGCGACCTGTGCGCTCATCTGTTCGGTTGGGGCAGTACTGACCGCCTCGGCCTGCGTCGGAGCGACGGTACGCACGAAGGCTTCTATCGCCGGCTCATTTCCCGTCGCAGACACGGTGAGGATCGGGGCTGACGACGCCGAGACTCGATTTGTCATGGATTTCTCCCGCCGGATCGACGTCGCGACATTCACGCTGGCTAATCCGTACCGAGTGGTCGTCGATTTGCCGCAGGTCGTCTTCAAGCTGCCGGCAGGGACCGGTGAGCATGGTCGGGGTTTGATCAAAGCCTTCCGCTACGGTCTCGTTATGGAAGGCGGCTCGCGCATTGTGCTCAATACCAAGGGCCCGGTGCGGGTGAGAAAGGCTTTTACGCTTCCGCCTGCCCAGGGCGAGCCAGCGCGACTGGTGCTTGAACTTTCGGCCACGGACCGGGCCAAATTCATGCACACTCTCATGGTCCAAGATGGTCTTGATCGCAATACGCTTACGATGAGCGCAAAAGCGATCTCAGGGTCGACAAAAAAGCACTCGCGTCCATTGATCGTACTCGATCCAGGACACGGTGGAATCGACAGCGGAACGCGCTCGCGTGACGGAAAAGTCGAAGAGAAGAATATCGTCCTCGCCTTCGCGCTCAAACTGCGCAAAGATCTGGAACGTGGCGGCAAGTACCGTGTGGCGATGACACGCAGCGACGACACCTTCGTGCCGCTGGAAGCGCGCGTGCGTTTTGCCAGGAGGCGCCACGCCTCGCTGTTCATTTCGATCCATTGCGACTCGCTTCCACCCGGTGCCGGCTACACGACCGGGGCAACAATCTACACGGAGTCGAAGAAAGCCTCGGACGCCGCCGCAGCCAAAGTCGCGAAGAAGGAAAACGATTCCGATGTCGTCGCGGGCGTCGATCTCAGCCAGCAGCCGGATGATGTCGCTAACATCCTGTTCGACCTCGTGCAGCATGAGACCAAGGTCTTTTCGGTGAAATTCGCACGCGACTTGGTCGGCAAATTTCGGGGCCCGGTGCCGCTTCACGATCCCGCGATCAAATCAGCAAGCTTCGTCGTATTGAAAGATCCCGATGTTCCGTCTGTGTTGGTGGAACTCGGTTACCTTTCATCGCTTGCCGATCTCAAGAATCTGACCTCGCCGGTTTGGCGCGCGCGCACCGCCATGGCTCTCACCCGCGCTGTCAACGCGTTCTTTGCCCCACGCGTTGCCGGCAATAGCCAACAAGCACACTAGGACAGAGAAGGGCTCTGCATGCCAGAAAGTCCGCGCCTTAGATGGCCAGACGCAGCTGCCGATCTGATCGGCTGATTGTATTCAGGCGTCTGCGGCGTATGGTAGAGACGCTCAGGAAGCGCCGTGTTCCACGTCTGGTTTGGTTGCAAGTGTTGGCGGCAGCGACTGCATCATTTCCCAGGTCGCGCCCGTCTTAGGCGAGATTGCACCAATTCAAAGGCCCCGAGTAGAAGATCTGCTATTGGGCGCGGCCATGCAATTCGAGCGTTCAAACAGACAATATTTGAAGGAAGAAGGTGCTACGGTCGGCGCCCCGGGGATCAAGGCTGCGGCGGTCGTTCAATGCCGCCCGGAAGGAATCCAGGCTGCTCGCGCGGCAGCGTGCCGGGAACCTCGCGATTGAGTTCGGGCGGCGGCGAACGGGGGGCCAAGCGCTGCATTTCAGCACCGCGCGTCGACTCCTGCGACGTATCGGACGGTGGCGGTGGGGGCCTCAACACCCGTGCCAACTCGGCGCCACCATAAAGCAGCCCGATAGCTATCAGCCAGCTCCCGAGAATGCGCGCGACGATCGGAAACCAGCGTTGCCGAAATGCGCGCAGCGTCTGCGCCACAGCGACGACGATCCAGAATGCGGCCAACAGCGGCGTCCAGGTAAAGATCGGGTCGTGCAGGCTAGGATTGGTCAGCATAATTGCAAGCGCCAGCATGACGCCCATGACGACCGCCGCAACCAGCAGCAGCCATGGCAACAGCAGCACGCCGGGCACAAGTGCAAGACCGATAGCGAGAGCAGAGATAGGGCCGGTCAGGAACAGGTGGGTCGGCCCTCCTGTCAAGCCGTAGATCATCAAAGGCAGTTGATCCTGCTCGATCGTACCGCCGAGGATACCGAGAGCGAACAGCAGGAGGGTTGAGCCAAAGATGCGCGCGTCGACCAGGCCGCAGGCGACGCCGAGTCCGGCGAGCGGCAGCACCCTCTCGGGCGCGAGGACTTTCAGCAAGATCCATCCGGCAAACGGGAACGTCATTGCCGACACGGCAATCGTAGTCGCAACGGCGAGGCCGAGCGCAAGCAAGGCCGGACCGCCCCATTTCAACATCGCCGCGAAGCCGCGAGCGGACGATTCAGACGGCGACAAGGAAATAGATTCCACCGATGCCGATGAGGGCGCCGAGTCCACGCGATAGACGACCGCCGAGAGACTTGTTGAGCCCCAGACCGACGCCGATGCCGAGCAGGTGGATCATGCCGGTCGCCAGGACAAACCCGATGGCATAATCGGCCGGATCGGTCGACAGCGGCAGCTCGGCGCCATGCGCATAACCGTGGCAAAGCGCGAAGTAGGCGATCAGGATGAGCGCAATCCATTCGGCCGGATGCCAGGCCAGCGCGATTGCAAGCCCGAGCGCCATTATCGATAACGCGATTCCGACCTCGACGGCCGGCAATGGCAAACCTGCCATGCCGATGATGGCGCCGACCACCATGATCAGCGGAAAGGTGACCGGCAGGGTCCACACCTGCCGCCCGCCCATCTGGGCGCCCCACAAGCCAACCGCGAACATGGCCAGGAAGTGGTCCGGACCGGTCAGCGGATGGGCAAAGCCGGCGCCGAAGCCTCCCTGTTGGCCCATAATGATATGGGCAGAGGCGGGTCCAGGCAGCATTCCCAGGCTGTGACACACAACCGCCAGACCCGCCGTGCGGCGGGCAGTCATTTCCATCGAGGGCATCGCCGCCGTCGCTCCGCGCCCAACTCTGTCGCCCCACGTCACTATGGCATAGCGCGGGTGCCAATTAGGACATTACCATATCTGATGAAAGCCGACCACCATGGCGCCATAGTCGGTGATATGCTCGCTCCCATGAATGCTCTGCTTCGCGTCATTCTCGCGATTTTGACGGTGATCGTACTTGCGGCGCGAGCCGCGGCCCACCCCCACGTCTGGGTTACGATGAAGAGCGAGCTTGTCTATGCCCCCGACGGTCGCGTGACGGGCGTTAGTCATCATTGGGCTTTTGACGAAATGTTCTCGGCTTTCGCTGTGCAGGGCATTCAGAGCAGCGTGGAAGGTCAGTTCACGCGCGAGGATCTCGCTCCGCTCGCCAAGATCAATGTCAATGCGATCAAGGAATACAAATATTTTACCTACGCGACCGCCGACGGCAAGAAAGTAGCATTCGCCGATCCGCCGCCGGGGTATTGGCTGGACTATAAGGACTCTATCCTGGTGCTGAACTTCACTCTGCCGTTCAAGCATCCGGTGAAAGCGAAGCGTCTCAAGGTCGAAGTTTACGATCCGACCTTTTTCATCGATTTCGAATACATGAAGGAATCTCCAGTTGAACTCGTCGGTGCGCCGAAGGGCTGCAAATTCAATGTGGTTCTGCCGCCGGCGATCGCCGCCATGCAATCACAATCTCTTGGTGAACAGTTTTTCAACGCGCTCACCGCCGCGCAAAACTGGGGCTCGCAGTTTGCCAATGTTATCCTCGTCGATTGCCCCTAGGGTGTTCCTACAAGCGGCCCATTCACGGTGGATTTTGCGGCCGGCCCAAAAAGCCACCATCGGCCGTCAGTTCCTGAAATTCGTTAAGATCCATTCATCTAAACCAAAAATCGTTAATTCACGTGACGTTCATGCGGGGGAGCATTAGATTTGCAATCATGCTTTGCCGCGTCATGGCCTTCTGCGGATTGACATTCCTTTGCGTGGCCGGTGGGTTCACGGCGTGCGCGCAATCAACAATTGCGCAGATTCCAGATCAGAAGGCCGTAGCGCCACAGCCGCCGAAGGAAGGCGACACCACGCAGCCCCCAAGAGCCGCGAGCAGCCTCCCGAAACCGAACCGAACCCCGCCCGAGGGGGCCGCTGATCAAACCGCTAGACCGGCCCTTAAGTCACGAGTAACAGCACCGGTCTCCGCTGCTAGGGTCACGCCAGCCGTCCATGCGCCGGCCGGCGATATGTCAAGAGCGGCCGTGTCTTCTCCCGTTGTCGGCACCACCAAGGCTCCGAGCGCGGCCACTTTCCCGGCACCCGCCAAGGCGGCACCCGTCGTCATGGAGGCACTAATGCCGCGGCGGAAGCCAGCGGCAATGAGGAAACTCGGAGAAGGTCGGCAGGCAGGGGCTCCCGCGGCTCGGCTATCGCTTGCCGCATGGCATATTCCGACTTGGCTGAAGCCCGACGTCGGCCTAGCCAAAGGTCAAATCGCACTGGTAGTCCTTCAGAGGGCGCGCGCGCTTTACGAAAAGAAAGTCGGCGAAGGCAGTGTCAAGAATCCTTGTTATTTCGCAATGGATGCCACGCGTCCCAACAACTTGAGGAACGGCAAGCCGGGCCGGCGGTTCTACATCATCTGCGAAGCCGATCGCGTGTTCCGTGCGATCGCGGCGGGTCACGGCGGCGGTCGCCACCTGAAAGGCATCGTCAACTTCAGAAACGGAAGACGATGCGCCAAGAATTTCAGCAATGCACTCGGTTCCAAGCTGACGGCCGGCGGAGATTATGTGACGGGTGAGACGAGAACATCGTTCGAGGGTTACTATCGAGTCTCGGCGCACAAAGACGCGGCCTTGATGCGGTCATTCATTCAATTCAACGGCCAAGGAGAGACCGCGAATGCGCGCCAGCGTGCGATCGGCGGGCATGCTGCCGTCCTATTGAGAGGCGTTTGTCTTCGAAAAGACCCAGACAGTCCGCTCGCGAACGACAAGGGTTACGTACCGTTTGGCAAGCTGGTGAATTACGCCGGCGGCCGCAGCAACGGCTGCACTAGTTGGTCGCGCCCGGACGCTCGGAAGATCGTCGCGATGGTGAAGGATAATCCGACAACGCTGTATATCTATCCCGACGCCGCCGATATTGACGCTGTGGCGCGTGCAGTGAGAGACCGCCAGTCTCTTTCTCACACCGGATTGTATTGGAACGCGTCCTGCTTGAGAGATATTCATTCTCCAAAATTTTGGCCAAAGCAAACGCTCGGGCCGATCCTTGCTCGATACAAGAGGGACCATCCGGTCCCGCCGCATGAGCCGCCGCCGATTTGTAAAGCGTCCGCGATGTTCGAAAAATGAGCAAAATTTCAAAGACTTAAATCCAATACCAGAGTCAGATTGGTGCGATGCATGAGTCCGCAAATGGCCCGTTGCCGCCGCCCGTGCATGCCTGTGGCTAAGGCAGGTTGCGGGGCGCAAGCCGACTCCCTGTGGACACGGCACGAGTAGATGAGTGACCCCTGCGCTTCCCGGGACAGTATTTCCAATTGGAGAGCGGGCTCGCCTACAACCGGTACCGCCACTACGACCCGACGCTGGGGCGCTACACGCAGCCGGACCCGTTGGGGTTCGTCGACGGGCCGAGTGTGTATGCTTATGCGAAGTGTACCCCAGGGATGTATGCGGATCCGACGGCTTGACGCGGGGACGCCGGATGTGGCCAACGCGCTGGGTCCGTGCGGTGTGAGTCAGGCGGACAAACCGCCTGTCCAACGACCCGCACCCGGCTTGTCCCCATCTTTAGCGAGGGCCTGTTCTGGCCATGCCAGCGATGGAGGGCGGGTTCGGTCAGAAGTTGGCCCAGTCCGGCTCTCGTACGGGTGAGCCTGGGATTCGCTTCGGGCGGGTGACCGACGAGGCCAAAGGCCGGAATTGAGTTCCGACACGGCGCCGGTCTTCGGTGCGCGTGGCGTCGGTCATTCCAGGTGGAGTTGACCCGCCCCTAACATTCGCCAAATAGGAACTTGCCGCGCCAACCATATTTGGATCCCTGATACCCGACCGAAAATCCCTGTTGTCGGCGCAAAAACCCCTGTTGGCCGTTCTAGGGTATTCTCCTCTAAGTAATTGTAAGGCAGTCACTTTTTGGCTAGCAAAGAGGGTCCGGTCTCCAATTCTTCTGTTTTTCCCAGTTTTTTTCCCTGTTGGCAGGGAATATACAAGTGGAGATGGGTTCGATTGCAATTACGTCCGCCACCACGCATCTCTTCAGGAACCGTGCTACGTCGAAGGCGCGTTCGGGTCCAAGGAAACGACTACGACGCGCAGCCGGGTAGGTTAAGTCGATGCAAGAAGAGTCTGTGCCCTGCGTCTCCACCACGCTCAGCGGGTATCAGCTGCTCAACGATCCGCTCTTGAACAAGGGCACGGCCTTCACGGAGGCGGAGCGCGACCTGTTCGACCTACACGGTCTGCTGCCGCCGTCGGTTTCAGCTCTCGACGATCAGGTAGCGCGCCGGCTTCAGGCGTTTCGCGGATGTTCGAGCGATTTCGAACGCTATGTGTTCTTGCGCAATTTGCAGGACACCAATGAAGTGCTGTTTTACGCTTTGCTCGTGCGTCATCTCGATGAGATGCTGCCTATTGTCTATACCCCGACCGTCGGCGCCGGCTGCCAGTCCTACAGTCAGATTTTTCGAAAGCCGCGTGGCCTGTTCCTGAGCGTTCCGCACAAGGCACGGATTTCCAGCATTCTCAATCACCCGCGCTTCGACGGTATCGAGGCCATCGTCGTGACCGACGGCGAGCGCGTTCTGGGGCTTGGCGATCAAGGGGCCGGCGGCATGGCGATCTCGATCGGAAAGCTGTCGCTGTATTCCGCCTGCGGCGGCCTCGATCCCGCCACGACGCTTCCGGTCATGCTCGACGTCGGCACCGACAACGCGCAATGCCTCGCCGATCCGCTCTATATCGGCTGGCGGCACGAACGCGTGCGGGGCCCGGAATACGACGACTTCATCGAGGCGTTCATTCAAGCGGCGATCGATCGCTGGCCGCATGTCCTGCTACAGTGGGAAGACTTCGCGCGCGACAACGCCACGCGGCTGCTGGGCCGGTATCGGGATCAGCTTTGCACCTTCAACGACGACGTCCAGGGCACGGCGGTCGTTGCCGCGGGCGCTTTGCTGGCCGCGGTGAATGTGACCGGCATTCCGATGCGCGAGCAGCGGATTGCCGTTCTCGGCGCGGGCGGCGCGGGCGGCGGCATAAGCTCTCTTCTCATGCGCGCCATGACGGATGACGGCTTGTCGGAAGCCGAGGCCCGCAAGCGCTTTTTCCTCGTCGATCGTGACGGCCTGCTGGTCGACGGCATGCCGAACCTGCTGCCGTTTCAACAGGCGTTTGCGCAAGCTCGCGAGGCGGTCGCGGGATGGGTCCCGCGGCCCGAAGACGCGGGCAAAGTGGGGCTCGCCACCGTCGTGCACAATGCCCGGCCGACCGTGCTGATCGGTGTGTCGGGACAGCCGGGCGCGTTTACGGAACAACTGGTCAGGGGCATGGCGGGTCCGATCGAGCGCCCCATCATCTTCCCGCTCTCGAACCCCACCTCGCGGGCCGAGGCGACGCCCGCCGATCTCATGAATTGGTCGGACGGGCGCGCGGTGATCGGAGTCGGCAGTCCGTTTCCGCCGTTCCTGAAAGACGGATTATATGTGCGGGCCGACCAGGCGAACAATTCGTACGTGTTCCCGGGCGTCGGTCTCGGGGCCATCGCGGTGAGGGCCAATCGTATTTCGGACAACATGCTGATGGCTGCCGCGCGCGCGCTGGCGAATATGTCGCCGGCGCGGTCGAACCCCCGCGCGCATCTGCTGCCGCCGGTGTCGGAGCTGCGCGACGTGTCGATCCGGGTGGCGGAGGCGGTCGCCCGCCAGGCGTGCCAGGACGGATTGGCCGAAGCCGCCGATTGCGGCGATATCGGTCAGAAGATACGCGCCAAAATCTGGACGCCGGTCTACCGGCCATATCGCCGCAGCGAATAGATGCGGCCTGCCGCCACCTTCACTGTTTCAGGGAACGGTGAAGGTGTCTGATACGCTTTCCGGGTGAATGACTCGGAGGATTCCCGGGGTGGGTCGACGCAGATAAAGTGGGGCGCCCTGAATCGCGGGAGGCGAGCCATGGCGCATGTTGCCGATCACC
>JARRQH010000118.1:0-8533 GCA_037381985.1 Pseudolabrys sp. | reverse complement strand
CCGGTGAACTATGCCGGCGCCGGCCTGTTGCTGCTGGGCATGGCGATGATGACGGCGGAGGCCTTCGTACCTTCGTTCGGGGCCCTGGGTCTGGGCGGTATCGCCGCCTTTGTCATCGGCTCGTTGTTCCTGTTCGATACCGAGGTGCCGGGCTTCCAGGTCTCCTGGAAGGTGGTCGCGACCGCGGCGATCGTCAGCATCGGCTTCCTCGCCATCGCGCTCGCCGCCGTGCTGCGCTCGCACCGGCGCACGGTGACGACCGGCGACTCCGCCCTGGTCGGCCGCGAGGCCGAGGTGCTGAATTGGAGCGGCGAGGAAGGCGACGTGCAAGTCCTTGGCGAGCGTTGGCGCGCGCGCTCGAATGAGCCCGCCGGCGCGGCGCTATCGCCCGGCCAGCGCGTGCGCGTGGTCGCGCGCCGCGATCTTCTCCTCCTGATCGAACCGGAACCCGCAGGGTCCACAAAATCGTAAGCAACCATAAGGAACATTGTTATGTCCGGGACCGATTTGGACTTCGTCTGGTACGTCGTCATCGCCGCGATCGTCATCGCGATCATCGCCTCGTCGATCCGCGTCATGCGCGAATACGAGCGCGCGGTGGTTTTCACGCTTGGCCGCTTCTCCGGCGTGAAAGGCCCGGGGCTGATGATCCTGATCCCGGTCATCCAGCAGATGGTGCGGGTGGACTTGCGCACGATCGTGCACGACGTTCCGAGCCAGGACGTGATCTCACGCGACAACGTGTCGGTGAAAGTCAACGCGGTGGTCTATTTCCGCGTGGTCGACCCCGACAAGGCGGTGATCCAGGTGGAAAACTTCTTCGCCGCCACCAGTCAGCTCGCGCAGACCACGCTGCGCTCGGTGCTCGGCAAACACGAGCTCGACGAGATGCTGGCCGAGCGCGACAAGCTAAACAAGGACATCCAGGAGATCCTTGACCGGCAGACCGACACCTGGGGCATCAAGGTCGCCAATGTCGAGATCAAGCACGTCGACATTGACGAGAGCATGATCCGCGCCATCGCCCGCCAAGCGGAAGCCGAGCGCTACCGCCGCGCCCGCATTATCGGCGCCGAGGCCGAGCAGCAGGCGGCCGAGAAGCTGGTGGAAGCCGGCGAGATGCTGGCCAAGCATCCGGAGTCGATGCAGTTACGCTATCTTTCGACCCTGCAGGACATCGCTGGTGAAAAGAACTCGACCATCGTGTTCCCGGTGCCGATCGACCTGCTGCACGCGTTGCATACGATCAAGCCGGCGAAGGGCGAGGCTTAGCGCTCTCACCCGTGCGCAAACGCCCAGTACAGCTCGCGCGCCTTTCGGCAGAACGGGCCAGGTTGCAGCGTGCGGTCGTCGATGCGAGTGATCGGCGCCACCTTGGAATAATTACCCGAGGCGAAGATTTCGTCGGCGACCACGAGGTCGCTGTAGCGAAGGGTGCATTCGACCACGCTCACACCGGCCTCGCGCAGCAGCGCGATAATGCGCTGGCGGGTGATGCCGTTCAAGAACGAGCCGGTGGGCGCCGGCGTATAGACCACGCCGTCCTTGGCGATGAACACGTTGGACGTGGCGAGCTCCGCCACGTTGCCGATGAGGTCCTGCATCACGCAGTTGTCGAAACCGCGGCTGCCGGCCTCGAGCATCGCGCGCGCGTTGTTGGGATAGAGACAACCGGCCTTGGCGTTGGTGGGGGCGCATTCCACGCTCGGCTTGCGGTAGGGCGAGAGCGTGATGGCGGAGCCGGCGGACTCGCGCATCGGCGATTCGCTCAGCATCAGCGCCCAGCGGGTCGATTCCGGATCGGGCGCCACCAGCATGGTGCCGGCCTGCTCGGCCCAGTACATCGGGCGGATATAAAGCGCGGCGTCCTTGTCGAAGCGCTTGCGGCCGTCGGCGACGAGCCCCATCCAGGTGTCGACCGGCGTCACCGGCTTCAGGTGCATGGCCGTCGCCGAGGCGTTGATCCGCGCGCAATGGCGGTCGAGGTCGGGCGTCACGCCTTCGAAGGCGCGGGCGCCGTCGAACACCAGCGAGCCCAGCCAAGTGGCGTGCGAGCGCACGCCCATGATCGGGATATTGCCCTCGTGCCAATCGCCTTCGAAAAAAGTCCACGTTTTAGAGAAACCCTGATCGGCCATTCCACTTCACTCCTGACGCATCAATTCCGGCACATCGGATTGTGATCACGGGGTCGCTTTCCTTGGCCCCGGCAATGTGCTCTTGACCACCATAACGGCCCCATCGGGAAGATTCCATGTCGTCCACTTACGTTTTCGACGCCTACGGCACGCTGTTCGACGTCCATGCGGCCATAGCCCGCTTCCAGACCGGGCCAGATGCCCAACGCATGTCGGAGATCTGGCGCACCAAACAGCTCGAATATACCTGGACGCTGACGCTGGCCGGCCATTACGCCGATTTCTGGACCCTAACCGAGCGGGCGCTGGACCACGCCCTGGCGCGGATGCCGTCGGTCGACAAGGGGCTGAAGCCCCAACTGCTGGACGCCTATTTCAAGCTCGACGCCTATCCGGACGCGCGCGCGGCGCTCGAAGCGCTCAAGGCCAAGGGCCACAAGACCGGCATCCTCTCCAACGGCTCGCCCAACATGCTGACGGGTGCGGTCGACGGCGCGGGCCTTGGCGGCGTGCTCGACGCGGTGCTGTCGGTCGACGTGTTGAAGATGTTCAAACCGCGGCCCGAGGTCTACGCGCTCGTCACCGACCACTTCAAATGCGCCGCCAAGGACGTCACGTTCGTATCATCCAACCGCTGGGACGTGATGGCCGGCACCTCGGTCGGCTTCCGCACCCTCTGGGTCAACCGCAGCGGCATGCCGGACGAATATCTCGACTTTCCCCCGGCGAAGAAGCTTGCCGATCTTAACGCGCTAGTGGAGCGAATTTGACATTTGATACCCGTTTGCAGCGGGTACGCTCATCAAATGTCAAGTTCAAAGCCCACTAGAAACAATTAATTGCTAGTGGTCCTTTGATTCCGACATTTGCTCCGGAGCTCGCGGCGACGGCTAGCAAATGTCGGAATCGGACCACTAGTCGCCGCGGCCTGACGGCAACACCTGAGGGAATGCAGGCGGAAGGGGTGGCAGGACCGGCCACCCCCGCCTATATGCGGCTTCGCCCTACCCCTTTGCCGCCGGATCCATGTCGCCCATTATTTCCATCAAAAACCTGTCGAAGAGCTACGCCTCTGGCTTCAAGGCACTCAACGACATCAATCTCAACATCGACCGCGGCCAGATATTCGCCCTGCTCGGCCCCAACGGCGCCGGCAAGACCACGCTGATCGGCATCACCTGTGGACTCGTGAATGCGTCCACCGGCGCGGTGACCGTCGACGGCCACGACATCGTCAAGGAATACCGCGCGGCCCGCTCGCTGATCGGCCTGGTGCCTCAAGAGATCACGATGGCGCCGTTCGACACCGTCTGGGCGGAGGTCAGCATGACGCGCGGGCTGTTCAACAAACCGAAGGACCCAGCTTACCTGGAAACGGTCCTCAAGGACCTGTCGCTGTGGGACAAGCGCGATTCCAAGATCGTGGCGCTGTCCGGCGGCATGAAGCGGCGCGTCCTGATCGCCAAGGCGCTCAGCCACGAGCCGCAGATCCTGTTCCTCGACGAGCCGACCGCCGGCGTCGACGTCGAGTTGCGCCAGGACATGTGGGAGGTGGTGCGGAAATTGCGCGATTCCGGCGTCACCATCATCCTCACCACCCACTACATCGAAGAAGCCGAGGAGATGGCCGACCGGATCGGCGTCATCAACAAGGGCGAGATCGTCCTGGTCGAGGACAAGGCCGAGCTGATGCGCAAGCTCGGCCGCAAGCAGCTCGTCCTGCAGCTCCAGAAAAGGCTCGAAACGCTGCCAGAGGAACTCGCGGGCCACAACCTGAAACTCGCCGACGGCGGCAACGAGTTGATCTTCACGTACGACACCCAGGTCGAGCGCACCGGCATCACGGCACTGCTCAATGACCTCAACCGCGCCGGCATCCGCTTCCGCGACCTGCACACCACGCAGAGCTCGCTGGAGGACATCTTCGTCGGACTGGTCAAGGAGCGGACATGAACTGGCGCGGCGCCTACGCGATCTACGCCTCCGAGATGACCCGCACCGGCCGGACTCTGGCGCAGAGCGTCGTGTCGCCGGTCATTTCGACCGCGCTCTATTTCGTCGTGTTCGGCGCGGCGATCGGCTCGCGCATTTCCCACATCGACGGTATCGCCTACGGCTCGTTCATCGTGCCCGGGCTGATCATGCTGACGTTGCTCACCCAGAGCACCATGAACGCCTCGTTCGGCATCTATTTTCCGCGCTTCATCGGCTCCATCTACGAGCTGCTGTCGGCGCCGATGTCCTATTTCGAGATCGTGCTGGGCTTCGTGGGCGCCGCGGCGACCAAGTCGATCATTCTCGGGCTGATCATCCTCGCGACCTCCTGGCTGTTCGTGCCCATGCACGTCGCGCATCCGTTCTGGATGCTGGCCTTCCTGGTGCTGACGGCGTTTACGTTCAGCTTGCTCGGCTTCATCATCGGCATCTGGGCCGACGGCTTCGAGCAGTTGCAGATCATCCCGCTGCTGATCATCACGCCGCTCACCTTCCTCGGCGGCACCTTCTATTCCATCCACGTGCTGCCACCGCTGTGGCAGAAAATCACCCTGTTCAACCCGGTAGTCTACCTGATCAGCGGCTTCCGCTGGAGCTTCTTCGAGATCGCGGACGTCAGCCCGCAGATCAGCCTCGGCATGACGCTGGCCTTCCTGGTCATCTGCCTGGCCATCATCGGGTGGATGTTCCGGACCGGCTACCGGCTGAAGACCTGAACCGCCCCCCCGTGAACCGCAGCCATGTGGACAATGCATTTGCATTTGGGGCGATCCTTCGCCATATAGCGGTTCTCACCCCAAACCGCCCCGACGCGAATTGGCTCCCGCCACTTTCTGGAGAACCGATGAGTTTCAATACGCCGAACCTGCACGACCGTCAGAACGAAGCCGCCGCCGCCAAGAAAGCTCTCCTCGAAAAATTCCGCACCGCCGCCGAAGATCCCGCGCTCGCCCAAAAGCGGGCCGAACGCGAGGCAATCGCCAAGGCCCGCGCCGAGCGCCAGGCCCAGCGTGAGGCTGAGCGTGAGGCCGCCCGCCGCGCCCGCGAGGCCGAACTGGCCGCCGCGGCCGCCCGCGAGGCCGAGCGCCTCGAGAAGGAGCGCCGCGAAGCCGAGCAGCTCGCCGCCTTGATCGCCGCCGAAGAGGCGGAGAAGGCCGCCAAGCTCGCCGCCGAGCAGAAGGCCGCGCGCGACGCCCGTTATGCCGCCCGCAAGGCGGCCAAGAAGGCGCGCCGCAAGGGCACCTTCGCGATGTATTGAGGCGGAAGCGCCTCTCCCACGATCACGTCAATTCCGGGACGCCCGCGCGAGCGGGCGTCCCGGAAGCATAATTATTGCTCCGCCAGCGCGTGCAGGATGCGCGCCCAGGAGCGGATGCCCTTGTGGAAGCACTTCAGGTCGAACTTCTCGTTCGGCGAGTGCACCCGGTCGTCGTCGAGCGCGAAGCCGACCAACAGCGAATCCATCCCCAAGACGGTCTTGAAGTCGGCGACGATCGGGATCGAGCCGCCGGCCCCCACCGTCACGGCCTTGTGGCCCCACTCCTCGGCCAGCGCCGCGCGCGCCTTGTTGAGCGCCGGGTTGTCGAAGGAAAGCTGGATCGGCGGCGCCAGCCCGAAATTGCCGAATTCGACCTTGCAGTCCGCCGGCACCCGCTCGCGCACGAAGGCGCGGAAGGCGTCGCGGATTTTCCGCGGATCCTGCTCGCCGACCAGGCGGAACGATACCTTCGCCTTGGCTTCGCCGGCGATGACGGTCTTGGCGCCCTCGCCGGTATAGCCGCCGATGACGCCGTTGATCTCGGCGGTCGGACGCGTGGTGGTCATCTCGATCAGCAGCCGGCCCTTCTCGCCGGCCGGCTCCTTCAGCCCGATGGGGCCGAGAAATTCCTCTGCCGTCAGGTTCAGGCCCTTGAGGTCGGCCAGAATGTCCGGCGGCAGGTCCTTCACCCCGTCATAGAAGCCGGGAATGGTGACGCGGCCGTCGGCGTCGTGCAGGTCGGCGAGGATGCGCGACAGCACGTGCAGCGGGTTGCGCGCCGCGCCCCCGAACAGGCCGGAGTGCAAGTCCCGATCCGCGCAAGTGATCTTGACGTCCTCGTACACCAGCCCACGCAGCGAGGTGGTGATCTGCGGCGTATCCTGGTCCCACATGGCGGTGTCGCACACCAGCGCCAGGTCGAGCTTGAACTCGTCGGCGTTGTTCTTGACGAAATCGAACAGGTTGCGCGAGCCGCACTCCTCCTCGCCCTCTATCATGGTGGTGATTTGCAACGGCAGCTTGCCGGTAACCGCGTGATAGGCACGGCAGGCCTCGATGAAGGTCATGGCCTGGCCTTTGTCGTCGCAAGCGCCGCGGGCAACGATGATCTTGCGCCCGTCGGGGAGCGTCTCGATGCGCGGCTCGAACGGTGGAGACTGCCAGAGTTCGAGCGGATCGACCGGCTGCACGTCGTAATGGCCGTAGAAAAGCACTTTCGGGCCATTGGCGCCGTTGGACTTGGCCACCACGACCGGATGACCGTCGGTCGGGCGCACGTCGGCGTCGAAACCGATCGATTTGAGGTCGTCGGCCACGAAATTCGCGGCCTCCCGGCACTTGTCGGCGTAGGCCGGATCGGTCGAAATCGAGGCGATGCGCAACAGCGCGAAAAGACGTTCGAGACTTTGATCTATGTCCTGGTCGATGCGGTCCAACACCGCTTCGATAGTGTTCATGATGGGACTCCTGTGAGACGAGGCTCAACCTAGCAACGCGCTCATGGGCTGAAAAGGCGCGGCACGGCTCCGCGCGTCGTGCGGTCGTGCGGCATCGTGAGAGCCGGCCGGAGGCGCAGTGAGCCGGTTATGGACGGTATCTCTTTATGTATTGTTTTCAGCAATATCAAAGCATCGTCGCCCCGAAGGGCCGGATCGCGATCTTTGGATCAAGGGCGGCCCGATCGTTCCGGATTGGCCTGGAAGCGCGCGATATAGTCCACCTTGATACTACCGCCACGTCTTGCAAACCAAAGACGAACCTCCATGACGTCGACTCCGACCGCAATGGCCGACAAGGAAACAAGAACAATGCACGCACGTCGTGCGCAACACGCGGCCGTTATGATGCGCCGCGACAATCGGCGTCGCATGATGCGCGAGAAAGTTTGACGTATTCCGCTTGTCATTGGCACGACCCGCGTTCAATATTGAGTCAATCCGCCGGCAGTGTGGAGCATGAGGGGTTTGCATCATCATGGATGAATTGATTGCGCGGATCGTCGCCAGTGTCGGCGTCGATCGCGAAGCGGCGCAAAAAGCTGTCGGTATCATCTTCGAATTCCTGCTCAGCGACGGCCCGGCCGACAAGGTGCGGGAACTGATGGCGCGCATTCCGGGCGCGGAAGAGCTGGTGAAGGCGCAAGGCGGCGGAGAAGGCGGTTTCTCGATGGGCGGGATCATGGGCGCCGGCACGAAAATGATGGCCGCCGGTCTTTCCATGGACCAGATCCAGGGCGTCACCCGCGAATTCATCGCCCAGGCCCGCGAAGTCGCCGGCGACGAGGCGGTCGGCGAGGTCGTCGGCGCGATCCCGGGGCTGGAGCAATTCATTTGAGGCCACCGCCGGCGCGGCGGTGCGATTGACAGGCGGCGAGGAGGCAGCATCGATGTCCTATCCCATTACGGCAATCGAAGGGATCGGCGAGGAGGAAGCCGCCATCCTGAAGAAGGCCGGGATCAGGTCGTCCGAACGGCTGCTGGAGACGGCGCGCACCGTGAAGGGCCGCAAAGTCCTGGCCGAAAAGACCGGCTTCGGCGAGAAGCAACTCCTGTGCTGGGCCAACAAGGCCGACCGCATGCGCATCCGCGGCGTCAGCCGGGAATACGCCGAGCTCTTGCAGGCGGCCGGGGTCGATACCGTCAAGGAGCTCAAGTACCGCAACCCCTGCAACCTCGCCAACGCAATGGCCGACGCCAACCGGAAGCGCAAGCTGGTGCACCTGCTGCCCTCGGAGAAGGTGGTGACGCGCTGGATCGAGCACGCCAAGAAGCTGCCGCTCAAGATTAGCTCTTAGTGTCGTTTAGTCGTGCTTCCGGACGGCGAACCGGTTCCTACTTCGCCTGGAAGCGCTCCGGGCCGCTGCTTGACAGCCCGGCGGCGACCGCGCAAAGCCACCAGCATGAGCGTCTCCCTCACCGAAAAGCCCGGAACCGGGCAGAACGCCGACACGCTGGCCCGCCTGCTCGGTCGCGGGCGGCCGTTGGTCATGGGCATTCTCAACGTCACGCCGGATTCGTTCTCCGACGGCGGCCAGTTCTTCGATCCAGCGACCGCGATCGCCCACGCCCGCGAGATGATCGACCAAGAGACCGGATTTGGCGCCGACATCCTCGATATCGGCGCGGAATCCACCCGGCCCTAT
>JARRQH010000117.1:0-8537 GCA_037381985.1 Pseudolabrys sp. | reverse complement strand
ACGGCGACGATGCGCCGTCCCCCTTGCCACTACCCGAACCTCGTCCGGGAATGTCACGCCGGCTCAGCCGAGCGGATGCGTCTTGCCGTAGTAGTGGTTATAGGCCAGCCGGAAGTCGTTGTTCATCATGATGTGGCAGTAGGTCTTGTCCTGCGCCCACGACTTCTGGCTGTCGATCACCTTCTTGAAGAAGGGATCCTTGCCGTAGTGGTCGACGACCTTGTCCCAGGCCTTGAGCTGCGCGTCGAGGATCGACTGCGGCGTGCGCTTCACGGTGACGCCCGCCTTCTTGATCTTGCCCAGATACTCGGCATAGCTCGAGTAGGCCAGCATCAAGTTCGTCGTATTGGCCGCCTCGATGCCGTGCTTGACGATGGCCTGCTGCTCCTTGGCCAGCGATTCCCACTTGGTCTTGTTGATCTCGACCTCGAGGCACTCACTCGCCTGGTGATAGGAGCTCAGCATGTAGATCTTGGCGACGTCGGGCGCGCCGAAGCGGAAGTCGGACGTCGGGTTGGAGTACTCGAACGCGTCGATGACGCCCTTTTCCATCGCCGGCACGATTTCGCCGCCCGGAAGCTGGGTCACCTTGCAGCCCAGTTCCTGCATGACGTTGGCGGCCAGGCCGACCGTCCGGTACTTCAGGTTCTTCATGTCGGCCGGCGACTTCGGCTCCTTGTTGAACCAGCCGAGCGGCTGCGGCGATTGCGGCATGAGGAACCAGCCGACGATGTTGAGGCCGAGAATCTTCTGGGTGAGTTCTTCGTAGAGCGCCTTGCCGGGACCGCGGGTCCATGCGATCACGCCATGGGTATCCCAGCCGAAGCACGGGCCGGTGCCGAACAGCGAGGCGGCGCGGTTCTTGCCGTACCAGTAGGCCGGAACCAGATGGCCGGCGTCGAGCACGCCCTTACTGACGGCGTCCTGCACCTGGAATGTCTTCACGACCGAGCCGGCTTTCAGGTAGTCGAGCTTGAGCCGGCCCCCACCCAGTTCGTTGATGATGTCGACGAACTGCTGGGCATATTCGTTGAAGATGTCACCTGCGCCCCAGGCGCCCTGCATCTTCAACGTCACGGTCTGCGCCCGGGAAATCTGCGGCATAGCGATCGTCGCTGCACCCGCTACCGCGGCCCCACCGAGAAACTTACGGCGGGTCGTCGCCTTAGACAGCTCTGCGTTTGCCATATTGGAATTCCCTCCCTTGACTTGGTCTCTTCCCTAGAACTCCTTCGGATCTACCCGGTCTTCGAAAGCCTAACATTTTTAGCTCTTAATTGACGGCAATAGCCTAGCTCTCTCCGTACCGACCTAATCGCCCTTGGGCATAATCGTAGGGTGTGACGCGGTAGGACGCAACAGAACAAGCGATCCACGGCCCTGCATCCGCCCCTTTTTGGTGCGAATCGCTCGCAAATCCGTTGCGGTGCCGGGCCCGATTGGCACATCGTCAAATGATGGGGGCGATCTCCCTCGTTTACCTGCCCTACAGGAGTCCCCTTCCGTGAGAGGCATATTCGCGACCCTTGCCACCGTCTGGCGCATCGCCAGCCCCTTTTTCCTGCGCGCCGAAGACCGGTGGCCCGGCCGCATCCTGCTCGCCGCCGTCGTCGCCATCGAGCTGTCGATCGTCGGCATTACCGTGCTCTTCAACGAATGGAACGCCCGCTTCTATGACGCGCTGCAGGCGCGCGACTGGAACCAGTTCATCTATCAGCTCGGCTACTTCTGCGTGCTCGCCGCCATCTTCATCGGGCTCGCCGTCTACCAACTCTATCTCAATCAATGGCTCCAGATTCGCTGGCGGCGCTGGCTGACCGCGACCTATCTCGATCACTGGCTCGCCGGCGCCAACCATTACCGCATGCAGCTCATGGGCGACGCCGCCGACAACCCCGATCAGCGTATCGCCAACGACATCGCCTCGTTCATCCAGCTCACGCTCGGCATCAGCCTGCAGGTGCTCAACGCCGTGGTCACGCTCGGCTCGTTCATGGCGATCCTGTGGGCGCTTTCGGCGGCGGCGCCGCTCACCATCTTCGGCGCGCCGGTCAACATTCCGGGTTACCTGTTCTGGGCGGCGCTGATCTACGCCGTGATCGGCACGCTCTTTACACACTTGATCGGCCGCGCGTTGATCGCGCTCAATTTCCAGCAGCAGCGCTACGAAGCCGACTTCCGCTTCAACCTGGTTCGGGTGCGCGAGAACGGCGAGCAAATCGCACTGCTCGAAGGCGACCGCGCCGAGCGCGAGCGCCTGCTGGAGCGGTTCGGCAACGTGGTCGCCAATTGGTACGCGATCATGACGCGGCAGAAAAAGCTCACCTTCTTCACCGCCGGCTACGGCCAAGTGTCCACCATATTTCCCTACATCGTGGTCAGCCCCGCTTATTTCGCCGGCGCGATCGAGCTCGGCGGATTGATGCAGACAGCCAACGCCTTCGGCCAGGTGCAGAACGCGCTGTCGGTGTTCATCAATGCCTACACTGGCTTGGCGGAGTGGCGCGCGGTCATCGAACGTCTGTCGGGTTTCGACGAGTCGATCGCCGCCGCGCGCGCGGTGGCAGCGAGCGCACCTTCGGTCGCGCTGGCGCCCGGCGACGGCGCGGCGGTCAGCTTCAAGGACCTGTCGGTGCGGCTACCGAACGGCGTGCCGCTAGTCAACGCCGACAGTCTCTCGATCAAGCTCGGCGAGCGCGTGCTGGTGACCGGCTCGTCGGGCGCCGGCAAGTCGACGCTGTTCCGCGCACTTGCCGGGGTCTGGCCGTTCGGCAGCGGCTCCATCCAACTGCCGAAGGACGCCAAGGTGATGATCCTGCCGCAGCGGCCGTATTTCCCGATCGCGTCGCTCGCCGCGGCGGTCGCCTATCCGGCCGAGCCCAGCGAATTCGACGAGGGCCGCATCGCCGAGCTGATCGCGGCGGTCGGACTGCCGGCGCTGGCCGCGCGCATCGACGAGGAGGAACACTGGAACCGCATGCTGTCGCCGGGCGAGCAGCAGCGCCTCGGCGTCGCCCGCGCCATCCTGCACGCGCCCGATTACCTTTTCCTCGACGAGGCCACGGCCTCGCTCGACGAACCCTCAGAGGCCAAGCTCTACCACCTGCTGCAACAGCAACTGCCGCAAGCCGCGATCGTCTCGATCGGCCATCGCTCGACGCTGTTCGCGCTGCACAAGCGCCATCTCGCGCTTGCGCCGGCCGGCGACGGTTACCGGCTGCAAGATGCCAGCATCGACGCCGGCGAGGCGCCGGCATCGGCCACGTGAGCGCGCGGGGCGCGGCGGCTACTTGTTGAGCTCGCCGATGATGGTCTCGGCGATGCTCGAGCGGGTGACCACGCCGAGCACGTCGCCGGGCCGCGGCACGCCCTTGCGGTCGACCACGATGGCCAGCCGCGCGCCGCGCGGCGAATGCGACATGCGCGCCATCACGTCGCGGATGAAGCTGTCGCTGCGCGCGACCACGAAGTTGCGGGTGATGGCCTCTTCCCCGGCGTCGATGGTGCCGCCGACCCGGACCAGGCCGTCGACGATGTTACCCTTGCGCACGAGCAGATAACCGTCCTCGCCGCCCTGCGCCTTGTGCACGGCCTCGGTCAAT
Organism: Pseudolabrys sp.; assembly: GCA_037381985.1. Classification (GTDB taxonomy): domain Bacteria; phylum Pseudomonadota; class Alphaproteobacteria; order Rhizobiales; family Xanthobacteraceae; genus Pseudolabrys. Next base: position 4,935 of record JARRQH010000117.1, on the reverse strand, counting down.
TGATCCTCGGTGACGATGCCGTGCACCGGCTTCATGATGTCGCCGGCGTGGCGGATCATGAACATGTGCGAATGGCGCTCGCGCGGGATGTGGTGGCCGCGCCAGGCGAGCTTGATGGTGTAGATGTTTTCATAAGACAGCGTGCGGCGAATGCCCAAGGCGATCGCGACCGCCACGATCGACGGCACCACGGCGGCGTAGTCGCGCGTCATCTCGAAGATCATCAGGATCGCCGTCATAGCGGCACCGGTGCCCGAGCCGACCATCGCGGCCATGCCGATCACCGCCAGCATCACCGTATTGACGCCGAGGCCCGGCCACAGCGCATGCAGGAGCCAGCCGAGCGAGCCGCCGAGCGTCGCGCCCATGAACAGCGACGGCGAGAAGATGCCGCCGGAGGCGCCGCAGCCGAGGCTGAGCGTGGTGGCGAACAGCTTGGCGATGAACAGGATCGCCAGAACCCAGCCCACGTTGATGTCACTGGTCAGCACCGCCTGGATGGTGGCATAGCCGACGCCGTCGATATGACCCTGGCCGGTGGTCAGCCGCAGGCCGTAGATCAAGAGGCCGACCACGAACATGCCGATGATGTTCGCGGTATAGGCGTTGCCGGGGATGCGCTTCTCGAACAGCTCGTCCATCCAGGCGAGCAACTGCACGAACGCCGCCGCGGCCACGCCGCAGATGACCCCGAGGATGATGTAGAAGGGAAAGAACGCGATCGAGTCCGCGAACGACGACTCCGGCAGGCCGGTGACCGGCACCAGAAACGCCGGCTCGAAGCCGAAGAACAGCCAGCCGAAGTAGGTCGCAGCACCCGTCGCGATCACCACCGGCAGGAATGTGCGCGAGGAAACCTCCGGCAGCATCAGTTCGAGCGCGAACATGACACCGCCGAGCGGCGTGTTAAAGGTCGCCGCGATCCCCGCACCGGCGCCGGCCGCAACCAGCGTGATGGTCTGCCAGGGCGGAAGCTGGAAGATACGGCCGAGTGTCGAGCCGATGCCGCTGCCGACCTGAATGATCGGGCCCTCGCGGCCGACCGAGGCGCCCGAGCCGATCGACAGGGCGGAGGCGAACGACTTGACGAAGATAACCGCCATGCGGATGCGGCCACTCTTGTAATAGATGGCGTCCATGACCTCGGGCACGCCGTGACCGCGCGCCTCGGGCGCGAAGTTCCGCACGATCCAGACCACGACCAGGCCGCCGATGACCGGCGCCAGAATGATCCAGGGCCCGAACGGGTCCTCCACGTCGAAGACGTTGGCGTCGTAGATGAAGGAGAATTGGCCGAGGAAGAACAGGTTGTGAAACAGCGCCATCAACGCGCGCAGCACGAAAGCGCCGACGCTGGTGACCATGCCGACCACGAGGGCGTAAAAGCACAGCGCGACGAGCCCGCTGCGCCGAGCCGGCAGCCCCCCTGCCGGATCGGAACCGGTAGTTGCTTGCGACAACAAGAATTCCGCCCCTTACACAACGCGAGGCCCATCGCTTGAATCCTCGCGCAGCGCAATCCCATCATGCCTGCTCGTTCGCCGCAAGGCTTGCGCAAGCAACGCGAGCGGCCTAAGCAGGATATGGACAGACGGCTGGCGGAATTTCCGGCGCCGCTGCCATGAGGGCGACTTTCCAGATCTTCACTTGCCGGGCGCGGCCATGCGCTGAACCCGCCCAGGTTCCGGCCGTGCTCCGGCAATACCAATCAGCAAAGAGCCCGCTGATGGTCGGTTCTCGTCTCGCGCGCCGTGCGCGCAGGCTACGCATCAACGCTTGGTTCGCCGCCGGGCTGCTGCTGGCGTTCGGCGCCTACGTGATCGCGCTGACGCAGATGCAGCACACCACCGAGCGTACCTATGCGGCGCTGCGCGTCAGCGACCCCGATCTCTACCTGACACGGATCCGGCAGGCGGAGGGCTTCCGCACATACTTGCGTCAGTTTGCCGCTCTCAAAGGTCAGGCGCCGCAAACCGAGGCGCCGCCGTTCCTGATCGGGCGCTGGGCGCTGCACGACAAGCCGCTGCGGGTGGACGACGCCTACGTGCCGCCGATCTGCCTCGACGACGTGGTGATCCAGGACGGCAACATCCGCACCGGCCGGCCGCAGCGCGCGAGCTATCCGGTGCGCTACCGGGTCGCGGGCAAGAAGGTGATCGCCGAGCGCGACAATGCGCCGCCGATCGTCATCGTACCGGTCGGCTACGGTGTGCACGTCAACCACATCGAAATCAAACTGCCGGGCGCGGACAAGACCCGCTACGGCTACGTGTGCAAATAGATGGAAACGATGCCGGGCGGCGGCTCCCGATGAAAGCCGTCGCCCGCGCCGATCGTGGAAGGAGGATCGAAACCATCCTCCGCGCTTTGTCTCAGCCTACTTGAGAGCCGAAAGCGTCGTGTCGAACTTGAGCGTGGCGACGAAGCTCGCATCGCACGTCTTAGTGCCGCTCGGCAGCGCGCAACCGCCTGTCGTGTTGCCCTGCCCGTTGGTGTCGAAGTAGCGCAGGTCGAGGGTGATCGCCTTGTAGGTGAAGGAGATACCCGCGTCCCACGTGCTGTACGAGCCGCCACCCTGAACGTACTGGTAGCCGTAGTTGCCGGAAATGCTCGAGGTGATCCCCATCGGCAGAAAGTTCGGCAGCGAGATGGATGGGCCGCCCGCGTAATAGACACCAGTGATACCCGCGTTGCCGAAGTTGTCGCCGCCGATGACCTGCGCGTTCAAGGTCAGCCAGTCGGTCACCTTGTAAGATGGCTTGCCGTAGAATTCGCCGTATTCGATGCTCGAGTCGCCCGGATAGAAGTAATAGACGTAGCCGACGTCGAGGCCGAAGTTACCCCAGCTGAAGCGGCCGCCGCCGCTCAAGTCGAGTTCGGCGGTGGCGCCGGAGTTGGCGAACTTGACGTTCGAGCCCCACAGGCCGGCATAGAGCGTCAGCCAGGGCGTGACTTTGTAGTCGCCTTCGAAATAACCCTGCACCGCCGGATTGCGCATGGTCTGCGAGATGCCGCGCAAGACGTAGTCGCTGGTGAAAGCGGTGCCGAAGGCGATGTCGAACGGACTCGGCACCGCCGCCGGCGCCGGCTCGGCCTTCACCGGCATGTCCGCCGCGAAAGCGGGCGCCGCGCCGAAAAGCGCCAACGCCGCGACAACAGACAAAGCGTACTTCTTCTTCATTGACCCTGCCCCTTGCTAGATGCGACCGGCGTGCTGCCGGTCTGCTTGCTAGTCCGCCATCCCCGCGAAACCTCGTCGTTCGACCCGGCTTTCGATTAGATCCGGACGCGACAGGACATGCGTTCACGGGAAAAGTTTCAGCTTCGAACGTTTGAAGCGGCAAGGCGAAAGCAGCGCCATGTGGTGCCTCTTTGGGCAAACGGGCCTGCGTAAAGCGACTTTTGGCGCGAAGCGGATTCTATGTTGCAGAAAAGTGACAAAGCCGAACGGCGCGGACACTTAACAAAGAACGCGCGCGATTAACCCGCGCATAAAATCATAATAAACGCGCGCCTCTTTAGTGAGCGGCACGAGAGGCAAAGTATACAAAAGAGAGGGCGCCGACCGGCGCCGGCGCCCTCGCCTTATTCCTCGCTAAGGACGTTCGGCTTAAGCCGCCGCTTTGGCGCGGTTGTCGGCGAGCCGCTTGTCGACCAGCGCCACGATGGCGTCGACCTTGGCGTTGCTCATGCCCTTCTGCTTGGCGAGCAGCTGCACCAGCTTGTCGGAGCGCTCGATGTTCTTGGCGCCGTTCTGCAACGCGCGCGCGGCCGAGGCCGGACGCGTCAGGCTCTTGGCCGCCGCCGCATACTTCTCGAACGGCACCAGGTCGTTCGGCGAGGCGCCGAGCTTGACGCAGACGTCGAACACGAAGTTGTAGACCTCGCGCGAGGCTTCCGGGTCGGAATGCACCGCTTCCGCCGCGGTGCGCATGCCGTCCGGCGTGATGCAGCGGTAGTTGCCGGCGAGCAGCATCGCCCATTTGGCGAGCGGCACGAAGATCGAATCGTGCACGCGCAGCTTGACCGGCAGCTCGATCTTGGAGCCGTCGCCGGGATCGAAGCACACCGCGTCGATGTCCTTCTCGAGATCGCGCAGGATCTTGGTGTGCTTGTCGTCGGCGAAGCCGGCGGCCTTGAAGTTGGTCGGCAGCGTGACCATCAGCTCGTTGGCCTGGCCGTCCGGCGGGCGGATGGCCTGGGGGTCGGGGCTGCACAGGGTCACCAGCCCGGCGGCGAAGTTGTCCCACACCCGCGGCTCGGTGAAGGCGGCCTCCAGCTCTTTGTAGTCGAGGCCGGGGATGCGCTTCACGTAGGGCAGCGGCGGCATGTTCATGATCGACATGCACGGCACCTTGGCCTGGGCGACCTTGTCGAGCAGCTCGCGCACGCCGGGGGCGCCGAACTGCGGCTCCTGCATGGCAAGGCAGACGAGGTCATAGTCGGCCGGATTGACGCCGTCGGTGCCGCCGGCGGTGACCTTGCCGGGCAGCTTGCGCGAGTCGATCTCGACCAGGCCCTCGCGGCCCTTGACCGGCATGCGCACGCGGAAGCCCTCGGCGTTGATCAGGTCGGCCTCCGCGGGCAGGCAGATAAGATGGACGGAATGCCCACCGAACAGGATCTTGGATGCCAACAGCGACCCATAGGACGCGCCCATGATCAGGATTTTATAGGCCGGCATAATGCAACAGCTCCGTCGTTCGTCTTGGAATTAGGTGGAATTGGGTTGGCGTCTCGGCCGTGACGGCCGCCCGTCGCTCGAGAGCACACTAGGCGCGTGGGACGGGCGATGCAATCGGAGCTCCGAAAGTTCAACATCGCGAATTTTCGTTGTCTCATAGTGAAAGATTTTGGGGCGCGCGCGGGGCGAGGGAAGTGAGCGCGCACCACCGCCCGTATTCTTTGGTCGGCCCCGGGCAGGCCCTCTTCCAC
>JARRQH010000116.1:0-8567 GCA_037381985.1 Pseudolabrys sp. | reverse complement strand
GCTCAGCGCCGAGATGCCGCCCAACGTGGAGACGTCCTACGACGGCATGACCATCGACAACGCTTGAGGCTGCCGCTAAGCCCGCAGGACCGACGGCCGTTCCAAAGTCCTTCAAATTGTCGGCACGGAGAATATTCCATAATATGTCTTATGCGAATCACGTCATGACGAATCCCGGTTCCTGGAGGCGTATGGGCGCCAGCTCCGGGCCTGGCGTGCGCCGGGTCCCGGAAAGTCTCCACAGGCGCCCCAGCCGGCGTCACGCCGCCATGGCGCGCCGCCCCGGCGGCGTTTAAGAAATGATCCCGTGAAGCCTTCCCGCGACATCCAACGGCTCATCGAGATCATGGCGGCGCTACGCACGCCCGGCAGCGGCTGCCCATGGGACCTCGAGCAGACCTACGAGACGGTGGCGCCCTATACGCTGGAGGAAGCCTACGAGGTGGCGGACGCCATCGCGCGCGGCGACCTGGAGCACCTCAAGGACGAGCTCGGCGACCTCTTGCTGCAGGTGGTGTTCCACGCCCGCATGGCCGAGGAAGAAGGCCGCTTCGATTTCGGCGCCGTGGTCGAGGCCATCACTACCAAGATGATCCGCCGCCATCCGCACGTGTTCGCCGACGCCGAGGGCGAGACGGTCGAACACGTCCAGGGTATGTGGGAAGAGATCAAGGCCGAGGAAAAGGCCGAAGCCAAGGCCAGGCACGGCGGCGAAGGCGCCGAGGGCGCGCTGGCCGGGGTGCCGGTCGCCCTGCCCGCGCTGACGCGCGCCTTGAAGTTGCAGAACAAGGCCGGCCGCGTCGGCTTCGACTGGAACGATCCGCGCGCTGTCTTGGCGAAGATCCGTGAGGAGGCCGACGAGATCGAAGCCGAGATCGAGGCCGGCGATACGGCGCGGGCCGGCGCCAAGGTCGGCGATCTGCTGTTCGCAGTCGTCAACCTGGCGCGCCACATGGATGCCGACCCGGAAGGCGTGCTGCGCGGCACCAATGCGAAATTCGAGCGGCGCTTCGCCTCGATCGAGCGCGCGCTGGCCGCGCGCGGCAAGACGCCAACGGAGTCGACGCTCGCCGAAATGGACGCGCTGTGGGACGCGGCCAAGGTCGCCGAAAAGGAAGCAGAGAAGGCGGGCGAATGAGGCTTCTCCCCTCTCCCCGTTCTTTAGGGGCGAGAGAGGTGAGAATGCCGCGTCGCTTGTGCCCTCACCCATTCGATTGTCAAACAGCGATTCTGGTTTGCGCGTGACCTTGTCCGAAAACCGGTTCCCATTTTTCGGGGTCGCGCGCACGGCTCCATCTCCCGTATTGTTTTGGTGGGCGCTAAGGTTCGCCCATATTCCCTTCAAGTTTGATTCAATCGGACAACGATTGGTTAACGACGACCGTCCTTATGGGCGCATGATTTGACGTGTCACAGCCGATTTGCGCGCCAGAAGGGTGGCGCTGAAACGCTTCGCTTACAATCCTGCACTATTGTCGAGGCCGGGTGGGTCCCGGTTGTGGCACCGCGTGGGACGACGAAATGAAAATGAAAATGCCTGGCGACTTGATAACGGGGGAAATTCTGACGGCGGTTCACGAAACCCGGTCCGAGGCTGCCGTGTTCGACATGGTCTGCGATCTTACCATGGAACCGGTGGCGTGCGCGGCCTGGGACGCAACACTTTCCCTGTTCGACGACGTCTGTCCGGAGCAGACCTATGCCTTCGGCCGAATGCGCTGGCCGTTCCTGCAGCACGAGCCTTGGCTGTTTCGCAGCAACGGGCGCATCGTCGGCGGTGCGCTGATCATGCTGCAGCAACTGCCGCTCCGGCTGGGCACGGTCGCCATCGGCAAATGGGCACCGATGCTCCGGGATGCCGCGGCCGCCAACGCTCCCTTCCTCTATCGCGGAATGATCGAGGCGCTGATTGCCAACTATGCCGAGCGGCGCGGCATGATGCTGGTCATGCTGCCGCGGGCGCGCTGCCCTGGACGCTTTGACGAGGCCGCCTACCTGCGCCGGCGCGGCTTCGCCGCGGGCTCGAACGTTGCCTTCCCCAACCGCTACATCGTCGATCTCCGTGACGCCGACGACGTTCACCGCAAACGTTTGGGCTCAAAGTGGCGCTATCATCTCGGCAAGTCGGAGAAGAACGGGCTCACGTTCGAGGTCGGCGATGCTTCAACGCTGCCGACGTTCGCCCGGCTTTATGAGGCGATGAGTGAACGCAAGAAGTTTCCCGACTATTCCGCCTACGACACGGTGCCCGATCTGCTCTCAATGGACGCGGTGGAGATGCGGCCGCAACTGTTTTTCGTTCGCCACGGCGGCGAGGTCGTCTCCGGCGCAATCATCTTCAAGGCCGGCAACACCGCGATGTATCTCTATGGCGCGACCAACGAGCAAGCCTTGCCCTTGCGCGCGGGCTATTTCATGCACTGGCAGATCGTTCGCTGGCTGAAGGCGAATACGAGTGCTCAGTGGTATGACCTCGGCGGCAGCGACGGATTCCTGGGCCTGCATCAGTTCAAGAAGGGCATGATCGGGGACGCTGGCGCCATCGTTCCCCTTCCGCCGATGATGCATTACGCCGCGCGAAAATTTCCGCTCATGGCCGGCCGGATGGCGTTCGCGGCGCGCGATGCGCTGCTCGACGTGCGCCAATGGCTGTTGACCCGGTGGAGCGATCGCGCCAAGCCCGACCTGGTCAACGAGCGGACGTGACGGTGATGTGGCGCAAGCTCGCCTCGCAGTCCCTCGCCATCTTCGGCGGTCGCCTGCTGGGCGCGGCCGTTGTCTTTGCGGTCCAGGCGTTGATCGCGCGCCGGTGGGGCGCGCACGTCCTTGGCGATTATCTGGTGGCCGTGGCGGCGATCAATATCGGCGCGATGGTGATGCCGCTCGGCTTCCAGACGGTGGGTGCCTATTTCGCGGCCGAATACCGCGCGCACGAAGCCGGTCCGTCCTTGCGCGCCTTCATGCGGCAGGCCTATGGACAAGCTACCCTCGCCGCGCTCGGCGTGGCGTTGGTGGGGGCCGCCGCGTTCCATGTTTTACGCCCTTCCGGCCCGCTTGCCGCGCTCGCTCCACCCGCGCTGGTCATGGCCGCGGCGACCGCCCTCGTCTACCTGAACGGTGCACTGCTGGTCGGCCTGAAGCGGCCGGTCACGGGCCTCATCGCGGACACGTTGTGTCGGCCTATGCTCGCGCTCTCCGGATTCCTGCTGGCCGCGACGGTCTATAGCGGCGCGACGCCGCTCGTGCCGATGCTGTGGTGGATGGCGCTCGGCTACGTTGCGGTAGCGGCCGCACAAGGCCTCGCGGTGCTGGTAACGGTGCGCACGATCCCCGCGACGGCAATGGCGGCCCGGGACGACGAAAGCCGCCGTTGGTGGCGCTTTGCCCTGCCGTGGGCGGTCATTTCGCTGGTGACCGATTTCTTCTTCGATATCGATCTCGTGGTCCTGACGCATATGCTGGGACGCGACGATCTCGCCGTCTTCGGCATTTGCGCGCGAATTTACGCGCTGCTCGCCTTCGGCGTCGCCACCATCTACACGGTGACCATGCCGGACATCCTGGAAGCCGGCGCGCGCCGCAACGACGTCGAGTTCCACCGGCGCATCGGCGACGCCAACCTGATGGCAACGCTCCTGGCCACGGTTATGGCAGCCGCGATGTTTGCGATCGGGCCGTTTCTCGGTCTGTTGTTCGGCCACGCATTCTCGTCCGGCGCCGGGCCGCTCGGCATCATGGCGCTCGGCTTGGTCGCGCGTGCCGCGCTCGGCCCTGCTTCGCTCGTGCTGTCCTATCATGATCGTCCCTACGCCAGCTTGACGGCAGCGGCGGTGGCGCTGGTCGGACTACTCGTCGGCAATCTGGCGCTGGTGCCGCATTTCGGGCTTGCGGGCGCAGCCGTGGCGGCCTTGGTGGCGACGACGGCGTGGTCTGTCGCATTGTGGGTCACCGCCCGCCATCACGTGCACATCGACGTGTCAATCGTGCCGCGGCTCAAGGACCTGCTGGTCGGGCAACGCGCCGCGCAGGGCCGAGCGCGGCGGTCAGCGACCGAGTAGCCTCACGATGCGCAGCCGTAGGCGTTGCCCGCGCGTAAGCGACAGACCTCGGTCGTAGCCGTCGATGATCTTGGTGAGCGGACGCTCCATGAGGATGACGTCGTCGCCGAGGATGTGGCGGCTGAGCAGCGCCACCTCCGCAAAACCGACACGCTTATAAACGGCCCGCGCCGTACGGTTGTCCGGCCGCACGTAGCACGAGACCTTGTGAAAGCGGCCGTGGTCCCAGTGGCGCACCATGGTGCGCACCATCGTAAGACCCAGGGCCTTTTGGCGCGCCGCCCGTGACACATAGACCCAGGGCGACCAGAGATTTCCGAACTCGGGGATGGTGAGCGCTAACCCGCTTATCGCACCGCCGTCATGCAGCAATGCCACGTGCCAAGGATCGATCTCGATCAGCACGCGCAGGAATGCCAGGTCGAGCCGTGCCTTTTCGTGCTCCTTGAAGCCTGCGCTGTAATACGGCGATTCATCGATGGCATCGACGATCAGCCGTCGCACCGCCGCGAGGTCGCGAGATCGCGCCGGCCGCATTAGGTCGTCGGCGGCGCTCATCACCCAAACCGCGCCCGTACCTGCGCCGCCTTGTCGGGCGCGGCGCGCACGGTGACGGCGAGATGGCCGTCGTCTTCGAGGTGTTTGTCGAGCACCTCGGCGTGGCGATAGAGCCAGCTCAAGCTAGCGCCATCGGCCGGGTCGAGCGTGAGATCGAAAGTCAGTCGGCCCTCGCCCAGGCGCGCTTCGATGGCGTCCGTCAGGGCAGAGAGCCCCTCGCCGCTGGCCGCCGACACCAGCACCGGGCGGCGCTCCGCCGGCCGGCGTTCGGTGAGATTGATGAGCCGTGCGCGCTCGTCCGGCGAGAGCCGGTCGAGCTTGTTCCACACCTCGATCAAGCGCGGATCGCTGGGCTCGATGCCGAGCTCGTCCAGCACTTTCTCGACGTCCTGCGACTGCGCTTCGGCGTCTTCGTGCGAGATGTCGCGCACGTGCAGGATGACGTCGGCCTCGATCACCTCCTCCAGCGTGGCGCGGAAGGCGGCGACCAACTGTGTGGGGAGATCGGAGATGAAGCCGACGGTGTCGGACAGGATCACCTTCATGCCGTGTGGCAGCTCGACCGCGCGCAAGGTGGGATCCAGCGTCGCGAACAGCATGTCGGCGGACAAGACGGTGGCTGCGGTCATGCGGTTGAACAGCGTCGACTTGCCAGCGTTGGTATAGCCCACCAGCGCCACGATCGGATACGGCACGCGCTTGCGGCTGTCGCGGTGCAGCTTGCGGGTGCGCTTGACCTTGTCGAGCTCGATCTCGATGCGCGCGATGCGCTCGTCGATGGCGCGGCGGTCGGCCTCGATCTGGGTTTCGCCCGGGCCGCCGAGGAAGCCGTGGCCGCCGCGTTGGCGCTCCAAGTGCGTCCAGGAGCGCACCAGCCGGCCCTTCTGATAGGTCAGATGCGCGAGCTCGACCTGCAGCGAACCCTCGCGGGTGCGGGCGCGCCGGCCGAATATCTCTAGGATTAACCCGGTGCGGTCAAGCACCTTGGCGTTCCACGCCTTCTCCAGATTGCGCTGCTGCACCGGCGACACCGGGCAGTCCATGAGCACGACGGAGGCTTCCAGCGACTTCACCAGGCCGGCGATCTCGTCGACCTTGCCCTTGCCGATATAGGTGGCCGGGCGGATGTCGGAGAGCGGCACCAGCCCCTCCTCCACCACGGTGAGATCGATGGCGCGGGCAAGCCCCGCGGCTTCCGCCAGCCGCGCCTCCGGCGTTCGCGCGTCAGCGGCCGCGCGCGCGCTGCCGCGCGCCACGGTCTGTCTCACGAATGGCTCGATGACGATAACGCGCCCGGTCTCGTCACCCGTCTCGGACAGGCTCAAGCCGTGTGCTTGCCGATCTCGCTGACGCGTTTCCAATCAGGCCTTCTCTGCCGGCGGCTCTTCGCCGCCTTCGAACAACTGGATCGGGTGTCCGGGCATGATGGTCGAGATCGCGTGCTTGTAGACGAGCTGGGAATGTCCGTCCCGCCGCAGCAGCACACAGAAATTATCGAACCAAGTGACCACGCCTTGCAACTTGACGCCGTTCACCAAGAAGATGGTGAGCGGAATTTTTGCTTTGCGAACGTGATTGAGAAAAGTGTCTTGTAGATTTTGCGCCCGTTCGGCTGCCATGGCCGTGTTCCATTTTTTTGCTCGCGTCTGGCGCGCGAGACCTTTCTTTGTCTGCGGTTACCCCCGCATGCACGCATCAACATGCGCCGCTTCGCCCCGTGCAGAAGCGGTTTCCGCAGACCGGGCCCTATTAGATGGCAGGCCGGCGCCGGGTGCAAGCCCGAGTTAGGGGCGGCACATAAGATCTTGGTTTTGGGTAGGAATTTTAGTCGTATCGCCAAATTTACATACGATCATTGCGAGTGTCACGCCCCCCGCTCGCGCTTGCCGCCCGGGCGCGATGCGCTACGATTCCTCGGCGTGGCGGTGGTAATCGCGCCGCAGCGCGGTCGCCACCAGCCCCGGCGCCCCGTTGGCGACCGGGCGGCCGTCGATCCGTACCACCGGCATCACGAGTTGGCTCGCCGAGGTGATGAAGGCCTCGCGCGCGGCATGGGCCTCCGCGACCGTGAATGGCCGCTCCTCGAAGGTCAGCCCCTGCGCCTGGAGCACGTCCATCACCACGGCGCGGGTGATGCCGGGCAGGATGTCGGTGCCGAGCGGCCGGGTGATCAGCACGCCGTCGGGGCTGACGATCCAGGCGCTCGACGAGGCCCCCTCGGTGACACGGCCCTGGCCATCGACCAGCCAGGCCTCGCGCGCGCCCTGCTCCACCGCGGCCTGCTTGGCGAGCACGTTGGGCAGGAGCGCCACCGACTTGATGTCGACGCGGCCCCAGCGGATATCGGGCATGGTGACGACCGCGATGCCGTCGGCGGCGAGCTTGGCGAGCCGCGCCGGGTCGACGCAGCGGGCAATGACCACAACGGTCGGCTGGGTACCCGCGGGCGGAAACGGGAAGTCGCGCCGCATCGCGCCGCGCGTGACCTGCACGTAGACGGTGCCGTGGCGCACGCGATTGCGGGCGACCACCTCGTGCAGCACCAGCGACAGCGCGGCCGCCGACATCGGGCGCGCGATGCCCAGTTCGTTCAGGGAACGATCGAGGCGCGCCATGTGGCGGCGCTCGTCGATGAGCTTGCCGCCCCTGACCTCGCAGACCTCGTAGACGCCGTCGGCGAATTGATAGCCGCGGTCCTCGATGGAGACCGCGGCGTGATCGGCCGGCAGATAGCGGCCATTGACGTAGGCGATGTGGGGCATGGGTGTCTTCTTTTTCTGGCGCCTGATCTTGTCCGAAAACCGGGTTCCACTTTTCGGGATCACGCGCTACCCGATCCCGAGCGCCTTGAGCTTGCGGTGCAGCGCCGAGCGCTCCATGCCGACGAACTCGGCGGTGCGCGAGATGTTGCCGCCGAAGCGGCTGATCTGCGCCACCAGGTATTCGCGCTCGAACACCTCGCGCGCGTCGCGCAACGGCAGGCCCATCAGGTGCTCGCCGCCGTTGCCGTTGGGCATGGCCGGCACCATGGAGCCCACGTCGGGCGGCAGCATGGACGCATCGAGCACGGCGTCGGGATCGCCGCCGGCGAGGATCATCAGCCGCTCGATGTTGTTGCGCAGCTGGCGCACGTTGCCGGGCCAGTTGTGCGATTGCAGCACCGCCATGGCATCGTCGCCGATGCGCCGCTTGGGCAGGCCGGTGGCGAACGAGATCTGGTCCATGAAGTAGTCGACCAGGTCCGGAATGTCCTCGCGTCGCTCCGACAGCGAGGGGATGCGGATCGGCACCACCGAGAGCCGGTGATAGAGGTCCTCGCGGAAGCGGCCCTCGGCGATCTCGGCTTCCAGGTTGCGCGCGGTCGAGGAGACGACGCGCACGTCGACCGCCACCTTGCCGCTGCCGCCGACACGCTGGAAGGTCTGGTCGACGAGCACGCGCAGAATCTTGTTCTGGGTCTCGCGCGGCAGGTCGGCAACGTCGTCGATGAACAGCGTGCCGCCGTGGGCGTCTTCGAGCGCGCCGGACTTGCGGCCCTCGCTGCCGTTCGACTGGTCGACACCGAACAGCTCGATCTCCATGCGCTCGGGCGTGATGGCGGCGGCGTTGATAACGACGAAGGGGCCGCTGGCGCGCGCCGACATGTCGTGAATGGTGCGCGCGGCGAGCTCCTTGCCGGCGCCGGAAGGCCCCACCACCAGAATGCGGCTGTTGGTCGGCGCCACCCGCTCGATGGTCTGGCGCAGCTGCGAGATCGCCGGCGAGCGGCCGACCAGCGTTGCCGGCTGCGGCGAGAGTTGCTTCAGTTGCTTGACCTCGCGCTTCAGCCGCGAGGTCTCGAGCGCGCGCTCGGCCACCAGCACCAGCCGGTCGGCCTTGAATGGCTTTTCGATGAAATCGTAGGCGCCGTGCTTGATGGCGGCGACGGCGGTCTCGATGTTGCCGTGGCCG
>JARRQH010000115.1:8720-11088 GCA_037381985.1 Pseudolabrys sp. | reverse complement strand
TTCTGAGCCGTTCCGACCTGCAACAAAAAATGTAGTTACAATCGTGCTGCAACGCGTGGAGGAGATGATGCACCGCAGCTTTTCCCATCTGATGGACGTGCTTTGTTCGGTGGGACGCGTCCCTACCGTGATCCCGACGACAGTGCGCCGCTACAGTCTAATCGCCTTTTGTCTCGCGATTTCTTGCGTTTGCCTCGCCGTGGTATCGACCGGTATCGTTCGCGCCGATGAACGGTTAACGCCCCTTGCGGTTACCGAGATCGCGCCAGGCGTCTTCGTTCATTTCGGCGCGATCTCGCTCATGAACCGCGCGAACGAAGGGGCGATCGCCAATATCGGCTTCGTCATCGGCGCGGAATCGGTGGCGGTGATCGACACTGGTGGCAGCCTGCGCGAAGGGCGCCGGCTGCGCGCAGCCGTTCGTGTACATACGGCTAAGCCCATTCGCTACGTGATCGACACGCACATGCATCCCGATCACGTCTTCGGGAACGCAGCATTTCGCGGCGCAGTATTTGTCGGCCATAAGAACTTGCCGCGGGCGCTGGCAACGCATGGGCCCTATTACATCGCCAATTTTCGGCATTTGCTGGGGCCAAAGTTGATGGCGGGCGTGCGAATCATACCTCCGACCAAAGTCGTATCCGGCACGCTCGAACTCGATCTCGGCGGCCGTCGACTGCGCCTGCGCGCCTGGCCGCCGGCGCACACCGATAACGACCTGACAGTTTTCGACGAGGCCACCGGGACGCTGTTCACCGGCGGTTTGCTGTTCGTGCGCCATATCCCGGTGTTGGATGGCAGTATCGTGGGCTGGCTCAAGGATCTGGACGGTCTGGCGAAGCTCAAGGTGCGGCGCGCGGTCCCCGGCCATGGGCCGCTGGTGACCCAATGGCCGCAGGGGCTGGCCGACGAGCGCCGCTACCTCGAGCGGTTGGCCAGCGACGTGCGCGGTATGATCAAGCGCGGCGTTCCGATCGCGGTGGCCGCAAAAGAGGCGGGTGAATCGGAAAAAGATCGCTGGAAGCTGTTCGATGCCTATAATGCTCGCAACGCGACCGCGGCGTATGCCGAACTGGAATGGGAGTAGACGGGGATGCCCCCGCGCGTCGGCGCCGGCGCTGGAAACCGATGGAGGCTCGCATGATGGGAAAGACCGCACGCATGATCTGCATCGCCGGGATGGCGGTTGCGATGCTCGGTATCGGAACGGTTGCCGGCCATGCGGCCGGGCAGGGCACGGACGATCCGTGGCCCGCGCTGGCGCGCGAGGTGTTCAAGAACCGGCCGCTGGCGAACGGCGCCGGCCTGTTTACGCTCACCGTGCCCTACCGGGCGGCGGACGCCGCGGTCGTGCCGCTCGAAGTGCGCACCACGCTGCCGGCGGGCGACAAACGTCGCATGACCGGGCTCACCATCGTGATCGATAACAACCCGTCGCCGGTGGCGGCGCGCTTCACTTTCGGCCGCAAGGCCCATGTCACCGGGCTCGCCACGCGGGTACGGGTGAATTCCTACACCGACGTGCACGCGGTGGCCGAGTTCAGCGACGGCAAGCTCTACGTGGTCAAGCGGTTCGTGAAGGCGTCCGGTGGCTGCTCGGCGCCGGCCCTCAAGGTCGCCGACGAGGCCAATATCCATCTCGGGCAGATGAAGTTCCGCCAGTTCGCGCCGCATCCGAAGGCCAAGATGTCGCGTGAAGCGCAGATCATGATCCGCCACCCCAACAATTCCGGGCTGCAGATGGACCAGATCACGCACCTGTACATCCCGGCCTTTTTCGTCAAAGACCTGAAGATCTGGCAGGGCAAGGAACTTCTGCTCGCCATGAAGGGTGGCATCTCGATCTCGGAAAATCCGAGCATCCGCTTCGACTACCAGCCGAATGGCGCGGCGCCGTACCGCGTGGAGGCGGTCGACACCAAGAAGGACGTCTTCAAGCGCCAGTGGCCGGCTACGGCGTCCGGCATGTGACGCCGGACGCGCCGCCGCCGGCGGTCAGAAGCAGCGCACTTCCGCTTCGGCCTGCGCCCGCCGTAGCTCCTTGACGGCGTCGCGCGACTGCGCCGGAGAGCGGAACATGGCGCCGAAACGGCCCGGCACGTGCTTCAGGCTCAGCACGGTCTGCGCCGCCACGTAGCGGTCGTAGGGCAGGAGCGAGGCGATCACGTCGATCGAGCAGGAGCACTTGTGCAGCGCGACGCGCGTGTTGCCGTTGGTCTGCATGCAGGCGAAGACGTAGTTGGCGCGCGCTTCGGTCGGATAGTCGTTGAGCGGCGCGGCGATAGCCGGCGCGGCGATGACGCCGAGTGCGGTTAGCATCAAAGCGGCCCTTATCGTTTTTTGCACGTTCATTAACGCGCCTCCC
>JARRQH010000115.1:0-8685 GCA_037381985.1 Pseudolabrys sp. | reverse complement strand
TGATCCCTTGTCTTTGATCCCTTGTCAGCGCGCGAAACATGGCATTAGGCTGCCGCGCCAAGGCACTGGAAATCAAGACACTGGAAACCAAGGGCACTGGTAACACGTGCGTCGGCGTTTTCGATGCGCCGCCATTCCTCCGTCATGCTGGGAAGCGCCATGTCAATCTCGCGTGTTCTGTCCGTCTGTGCCCAATTGTGTCTTGCGTGCGCGATCTGCCTGGGCGCCGGCCGCGCCGACGCAGGTACCGTGCGGATTTCCGTGCTGAAGACCGGCACCGTGCAGTGGGAGTTCAACGTCATCGCCGCGCATGGGCTGGCCAAGGCCGTCGGACTGACCATCGACAAGACCTCGCTGGCGAGCCCGCAGGCCGGCAAGGTCGCGCTGCGCGGCGGTTCGGCGGACGTCATCGTCAGCGACTGGCTGTGGGTGTCGCGCGAGCGCGACCTCGGCGCTGACCTGGTGTTCTATCCCTATTCGACGGCGCTCGGCGCGGTCATGGTGCCGGCGAAGTCGAAGATCCGCACGCTCGCCGACCTCAAGGGCAAGAGGATCGGTGTGGCCGGCGGCCCCATCGACAAGAGCTGGCTGCTGCTGCAGGCCTATGCCAAGCGGCAGGGCGTCGATCTCAAGCGCGACACCCACGTCGTCTATGGCGCGCCGCCGCTGCTCGCCGCCAAGATGAAACAGGGCGAGCTCGACGCCATGCTGAACTTCTGGAATTTTTGCACCCGGCTCGAGACGCAAGGCTATCGTCGCCTCATCGGCGTCGAGGACATGCTGCCGAAGTTCGGCGTCAAAGGACCGCTGGCGATGGTCGGCTATGTGTTCGACGGCAAGTGGGCGGCCGCGCACCCCAAGACCATCGCCGCGTTCCTGCGGGCCACCCAGAAGGCCAAGCAGGTGCTGGCGAGCTCGGATGCCGAATGGAAGCGCATCGCCCCGCTGGTCCACGTCAAGAGCGACGCCGCGCTCAAGACCTACCGCGACTACTACCGCGCCGGCATTCCGACCCGGCCGATTGTCGCGGAAGAGGCCGACGCCGGCAAGCTCTATCGCGTGCTGGCCAAGCTCGGCGGTAAGGCGCTGGTCGGCGACAGCACGCGGCTCGCGCCCGGCACGTTCTATCGCCCGCCGGCCGCGAAGTGAGCCGTTGCCATGGTGCGGGTGGTTTCGATCGTCGTTTTCGTCGCGGTGTGGTGGATCGGCGCCCAGTACGCCGGCGCCCAATTGCTGCCGGGGCCGGAGGCGGTCGTCGCCGCGGTCATTGCGGCGGCCCGCACCGGTGAGCTGTTCTTCCAGATCGGCGTTACGCTGCTGCGGGTGTTCGCCGCCTTCAGCCTCGCCATGCTGGCCGGGACCGTCATCGGGTTGCTGATGGGGCGGGTCAAGCTCGCCGACCGCATCGGCGACCCGTGGTTGATCGTGCTGCTCAACTTGCCGGCCCTGGTGATCATTGTACTGGCCTTCATCTGGGGCGGCCTTACCGAGATCGCCGGCATTCTGGCGGTGGCGATCAACAAGCTGCCGAACACCGTTGTGACGGTGCGCGAAGGCGCCCGCGCGCTCGATCCCGGCCTCGACGAGATGGCTCAGGTGTTCGGCCTGTCGCGCGGCAAGACGCTGCGGCACGTGGTGCTGCCGCAGCTTGCGCCCTATATCGCGGCGGCGGCTCGTTCCGGCCTGTCGCTGGTGTGGAAGATCGTGCTGGTGGTCGAATTGCTCGGCCGGCCGAACGGCGTCGGTTTTGAGATCGGTATCGCGTTTCAGCTGTTTGACGTGACCCGTATTCTTGCCTATGCGCTGGCCTTCGTCGTCGTCATAATGGCGATCGAAACATTCCTGGTGCAGCCCCTTGAACGACGCGTCTCCCGCTGGCGAACCCGGGCCGCTTGAGGTCCGCATCGCGCGCAAGTCGTTTACGGCAGCCACGGGCGGGCGCCTCGAGGTGCTGCGCGATATCGCCTTCAGCCTGCCGTGCAGCGAGGTCGGGGCGGTGGTCGGCCCGTCCGGCTGCGGCAAGACCACGCTAATGCGCATCATCGCAGGCCTCGAAACCGATTTCGAAGGCAGCGTGGAGCGCCCGGGCACCGGGCGGCTCGGCATGGTGTTTCAGGAGCCGCGCCTGCTGCCGTGGCGCACCGTCGAGCAGAACGTTCGGCTGGTGGCGCCGGCCGTTTCCAACGCCGCGCTGAGCCTGCTGTTCGATGTGCTCGAGCTTGATGCGCATCGTGCGCATTTTCCGGGTGAACTGTCGTTGGGGCTGGCGCGGCGCGTCGCGCTGGCGCGGGCCTTTGCCGTCGAGCCTGGGCTCTTGATGCTCGACGAGCCGTTCGTGTCGCTCGACGAAGCGCTGGCGCGGCGTCTGCGGGAGCAACTCGTGACGCTCGTGGAAACACAGGCCATGACGACGCTGTTGGTGACCCACGATCTGGAGGAGGCGGTGCGTCTGGCCGACCGGGTATTCCTGCTGTCGGCGCGGCCGGCGCATCTGGTCACCGAAATTCCGCTCACGATCCCGCGGCGGGCGCGAAGCGAGGCGGATATCGCCGCCATGCTCGGCGATCTCGCCACCCGCATCGGCAACGGCGGCGCACCGGCGGGCCGGCATTCGCAGTGAAACCATGACCCTGTTGATCTTCGATTGCGACGGCGTGCTGGTGGACTCCGAAGTGTTGGCGCACGCCGCCATGGCCGATCTCCTGAGCGAACTGGGGCGGCCGATCCCGATGTCGGAGGCACTGAAAATCTTCTCCGGCAAGCGGCTGCGCGACGCGCTCGCCGCCGCGGAATCCTGGCTGGGTGCGCCGATCCCGCCCGACGTTGCCGCGCGCGCCGGCGAACGATTGCTGGCGACGTTTCGCCGCGAGTTGCAGCCGGTCGACGGCGTTCGGCGGGCGATCGAAGCCTTGCCGTATTCGCGTTGCGTCGCCTCGTCGTCGACGCCGGAGCGGTTGCGGGTGTCGCTGGAGGTTACCGGTCTCGCGCCGCTGTTCGGCGACAGCGTGTTCAGCGCTGACCGGGTCGAGTACGGCAAGCCGGCGCCCGACCTGTTCCTGTTCGCGGCGCACGCGATGAGCGCCGAGCCGGGGGCCTGCATCGTCGTCGAAGATTCAGTACCTGGAATCGCGGCCGCAAGGGCCGCCGGCATGGCGGCGATCGGCTTCATCGGCGCAAGCCACGGCAACGGCGACATCGGCGAAAGGCTCGGCGCGGCCGGCGCCGACGTCGTTATAGACGCAATGACGGAACTGCCGGCGACCGTGGAGCGGCTGGTCACGGTGCGCGGTTGACGCGACCGTGATTTGCCTCGCGTGGCGCCGTTGCGCCAACATCCGCGCCATTACCGGGGCAATCGACCGACAAGAACGGGGAGGGACGCCATGCCGGGCCGTTGGACCTACGCATTCGCGGTGTTGCTGTTGGGCGTCGGCGTGGCCGTGCCGGCGGCGGCGCAGGACATGATGCGCCATCTCGATCTCACGTCGCCGGCGATGACCAGATCGGACATGACCCGCGCCCAGGTCGAAGCCGCCGCCAAGGCCGCGACGCCGGGGCACCCGGCGGACTTCGACGGCAAGTCGCTCAATGGGCTCGATCTCTCGGGGCTCGATCTCAGCGGTGCAAACTTCCACGCTGCGCTGCTGAACAAGACCAAGTTCGTCGGCGCCAAGCTCGATCACGCGGTGTTCGACCAGGCCTGGATGCTGAATGCGGACCTGAGCGGTGCCGACCTGCAACATGCCAACCTGTTCGCGGCCCAGATGCAGCATGCCAAGCTCGATGGCGCCGATTTGTCGCACGCGCGCATTGTGGCGGATCTGACCGACGCTAGCCTCAAGGGAGCGAAGCTGGTGGGCGCCAATCTTGGCGCCGACATGAAGAACCAGTCCATGGGGCTCATGCACGCGGTGCTCAACTCGGCCGATCTCGACGGCGCGGATCTCCATGATGCAGATATGTCGCACGCCGAGCTGCAGTTCTCGTCGCTCAACAAGACGGACCTTTCCGGGGCTTCACTGGTCGGCGCCAACCTGAGTGGCGCGGAGCTCATCGATGCGAACGTCACGCATGCCGATTTCGATAAGGCCGATTTTGCTTCCGCGCGGCTGGTGAAGCCGAAGGGCCTTGCGAGCGCGCGCAATTTCGACAAGGCTATCAACCGCGACCGCATGTTCCGGAAATAGCCGTCATCGCGGTGTGGATTAGGCCGCTGCCAAGAGCGGGCGGATTGAACAAGGGTAGGGAGGATCTTGTGCGTCGATTGTTGATTGCCGGCGTTGCATTCGCGCTTCTGGGTTCCGGAGCGATGGCCAAGAACAAGGGCACTCGTTTTTGGAACCTGACCCTCTACACGGTCACCAGCCTGCAATTGTCGCCGGCCGGCAAGAACGACTGGGGCCCCGATCTGTGCAAGGGCGACGACGACGGCACGGTCGATCACGACGAGCGCCTGAGCGTGAAGGGGGTCACCACCGGGAAATACGACGTGAAGCTGGCCGACAAGATCGGCCGCCACTGCATCGTGCGCAATGTCGCGATCAAGCAGGGCGGCGTTTTCGTGGTCGAAGAGAAGCAGCTCACCGACTGCGCCAAGTAAGCGGCGCGAAATGCGCGGCGGTCAGCCGCCGTCAAGCGTGATGCGAGTCGTGCGGATACTCGCAGGTCCAGCGCACCGCGCGCCATTTGGGGTGCTGGCCGATCCATTGCGCAATGTAGGGCGGCGCGGCGTTGACACACTGGCGCAGCGAGCCGGCCGAGGCGTACTGCAGATGCCGCGCCTCGCAATGCGTGGGATGAGCGATGGCACACACGGTGATGACCAGTTGAATGAAGCTCATGACGTGAGTCTCCGCGTGGACGCCTAATCTACTCCCATTGGGCGAGTCCGGGGACCGCCGATCACGCCGGTGGGCAGAAAATTTCGCCCTTGCCCATCGCGGCCATGTCGCCGAGCAGGCGCCGCCAGGGCTGGCGCAGGCGCCGGCCAAGTTGCGCGCTATGGGGTTGCACGTAGTGCGCCATCAGCGTGCTGGCGACCAGATCGTGCACGCCGCAATCGGCAAAAGTGGGGGCGAGCGCCTCGTGGCCGCCCGCCAGCACGATGCTACCACGCGCCATCAGATAGCCGGGCAAGGCGCCGGCACGGCCGCCTACGATCAGCGTGCCCGCGATCATGCGGCTGCCGGCATGGTCGCCAGCGTTGCCTTCGACGACGATCATGCCGCGACGCAGCTTGTCGCCGGCACGCGCGCCGGCATTGCCGCGCACGATGAGGACGCCGCCACGCATGCCGGCCATCTCGCCCGCAAGCGGAGCGCCGAGCCGCTCGCCGGCATCGCCCTTGATCTCGAGCGTGCCGCCCTTCATGCCGGAGCCGGCCCACGGGCCGGCATTGCCGGTCACCGTCAGACGTCCGCCGCGCATATGCCGGCCGGCCTGGATGCCGGCGTCGCCGTCGACATGGAGATCGCCGGATGCCATCGCACAGCCGATACGGTCGAAGCGTTCGTGGCCGTCGATGCGGACTTGCGCCGCGTCGCCCATGCGCAAGCCGAAGACATCGCCGACGCAGACGCGTTGGCGCGTGGTCTGCAGCTCGATCTTGGCGATCTCCGCTTCGCTCAGGCCCGCCAGCCGCTCCGGCGTCAGCGGCGCGAGATCGAGCCGCTGGGCGGGCGCCTGGCGCAGGCTGAAGTGAAGCGCGCTCACGGCAACAGCTCCTTCAGATGGTAGTGGTGCGGCCCGAGCTTGCCGCCGTAATTGCCGGCGCCGATGCGCAGCAGGCCGTCTTTTGGCCCGAGCTTGACGGCGGCCGCCAGCCCGGCGCGCATGGCGTCGCCGACCGCGTCCGGCGTCAGGCCATCGATGACGATCTCCAGCACCGACGCGATATCGGCATCGAGTTCGGTGGTGCCGGCGCCCTTCAGCGTCGGGCAATAGGCGTCGTTGGTCGAGGCGGTGGCGCCCTTGTACTTGGAGCCGACCTTGGAGCCGGAACGCGCGATGCCGCCGGGGAACGGCATGACCGCATCGGGCACGCCGTGGATCGCCGCGACGGCCACTTCGGCCGCGGCTAGCGTCGACTGCCGGCTTGCGCCCATCAGGATGATGTTGCCGCCACCGACTGCGGCTTTGGTCAGGCCGGTGGTGGCTTCGCAAACGAATTCGCCGTCCATCACCGGCACGCGCCAGTAGCGTTTGGTGCCGTAGCGCTTGGCCACCTGCCAGCCGTCGCCGAAGAAGCGGATGGCATTGCCGAGCTTGAGGCGCTCGTCCGCCTCGAGCCCGGCGTAGCAGGCCGAGCCGGGGCTGGTGAGCACGCATTGGCCGACGCGGTTCTGCAGTTGCTTCTGGAGCTCGACGGTCGAGACCGAAAATAGCAGCACGCGCACGCCGGGGCGGCCGTCGGGCGTTTCGTCGGGCTTGAGCTCGCGGTCGATACCGCCTTCGCAGCCGCAGGCGATCACGGAGGTGGCGAAGCCGGTCATGGTCGTGGCCGCCTGCCGCGCCCAGGCGGCGCTGTCGGCGGTGATGACCAGCGCCGTCGCCCGCATGCCGAAGGCCTCGGCGAAGGTGTCGTCGATGCGGATGCCGTTGACGGTCAGTTGCTGCATGGCACCTGCTCGAAGGCTTCCGGCCGGCCGATGGCCTCTTCCGGCACGCTCATGAAATCCGGCGAAAGGCCGTAGCGGCTGTCGTAGTAGTCGCGCATGTGGCGCTCGATGGCGCGCTCGTGGCCGGGGCGGCTATCGAAGGCGCGGCCGTAGCGTTCCTCGACGATCGCACCGTCGCGCACCACCAGTGCGCCGTCCTTGAACACCAGCGCCGCGTGGCGGAACATCTCGGCCTTGTCGTTGCCCGGCCGGTAGACCGCGACGTCGGCAATCGCGCCGGGCGCCAGATGCCCGCGCTCCTTGAGGCCGAGCAGGCGCGCCGGCGCGGCGCGGGTCATGGTGGCGATCTCGGCGAACGTATACTCGCGCGTGATGGCGGGCAGAGTGGTGACTTCCATCGCCTCCTTGGGCAGCGTTTCGATCCACTGCGCGCGCAGGTCGCGGTCCATCAGCAGCGCCAGGATATCCGGATAGCTCGTAAACGGTGCGCCGTTGGGATGGTCGGTGGTGAAGAACACCCGCCAGGGATCGTTGGTCAGCAGGAACAGCTCGAGCCCGGCCGCCCACTGCACCGCGTTGTAGAAATCGGTGCGGCGGTAGTCGTAG
This sequence comes from Pseudolabrys sp., assembly GCA_037381985.1. GTDB lineage: Bacteria > Pseudomonadota > Alphaproteobacteria > Rhizobiales > Xanthobacteraceae > Pseudolabrys. The sequence continues at coordinate 1,462 of JARRQH010000115.1, read as the reverse complement.
GGCACGATGCCGGCGCCGTTGGAATCGCCGTCGAAGATCAGCCATTTCTTCGGCCGCGCCCCGTTGCGGGCGTTGAACTGGCGCAGCACGTCGCAGGAGATGGTCACGGTCTGCCCGAACATGACCTGGCCGACGTCGACGGTCACGGATTTCGCGCTATTGACCGCCTCGGCCAGCCGCGGCGCCGCGGACGAGAACCCGCGCGGGCCCTCTTTGCCGTAGCTGTAGAATTGCAGGTGGGCGAGGTGCATCGGCAGGCCTTCGGCGGTGTCGATGGTCGCTAACGCGGTCTCGAAATTTCCGGCGATGCCGAGGTTGTTGCAGTGCACGTGCAGCGGATGCGGCAGGCCGAGCTCCTGCACCGCGTGCTGCAGTGCCTTGACGATGGCGCGCGAGCTGACACCGTATTCCGGCACCTCGTCGTCGAGCGAGAAGCTGCGCACGTTGTCCTTGAAGGCGGCAGCGGCGCCGGCGTTGATCACCTTGATGCCGAGCCCGCGCGAGGTCGCCAGCGACCAGGCGACGTAATCTCGCATGGCATTGCCGCTCTCGCGCCTGCGCAAGAGGTCAAGGAGGTAATCGTCGTTGCCGAGCACGGTAAGCGCGGCCTTGTCGATGATCGGGATGTCGGCGAGTTCGAGATGGCTCTGCAGCGCGTGATGCGGCAGCACCGCCGGCTCGACCACCGTGGTGTAGCCCATGGCGGCGTAGAGCCGACCGGTCTCGCCCGTGTTCCAGGCGCCAAGCGGCTGCGGCACGTGGCCGGGATGAACGATATCGCCCGGATAGCGCTGCTCGGGCAGCAGCAGGCGGCCCGCGTTCTCGTTGCTGCCGGCGATGTGGGAGTGGATATCGATCCCGCCCGCCATCACGATCTGGCCGGAAACGTCGTGGGTCTCATCGGCGCGGCCATCGGGCGGCGCGGCGACGATGCGGCCGTCGCGGATCCAGATATCGGCGACGCCGTCGCGGCCGTTGGCCGGGTCGATGACGCGTCCTCCGGTCAGGCGGGTCAGCATGGCGCGCCCTCCGGCAAGGCGGCGGCGATCTGTGTCACGACGTCGGCGACGGTGCACGCTTCACGCGGTTTGGCCGCCGCCATCGGCGCGAGCGTGCCACTGGCTGCGTTGTACGCGACGCCGTCGTGGTCGATCCCGGGCCGTCCGACCGCGAAGGCTACCTCGGCCTTGCTCGCGTCCGGCTCTGCCGAAAGCATGATCAACGGCACCTCGCGGCGCCAGGGCGGCGCGGCGGCGCCAGTCGCGGCGATCCACATCGCGCAATCGGCTTCGCCGCTGTCGACCAGACGCATTGCATCGAACCGCCAGGGATCGTGTTCCGCAAAGCCGCGGCCGAAGCCGGTACGCATGGGAAAGCCGGTCTTCCAGCCGCTCACTTGCAGCACGGCGGCGCCGTTGTCGCCCGGCGCCAGCGGCAGCGTGCTGAAGCGGGTCGTGTCGTT
>JARRQH010000114.1:7384-16083 GCA_037381985.1 Pseudolabrys sp. | reverse complement strand
CATGCTTCAAGATTGGGCCACGCAGGGAGTCGGTCTTGGCGTTCGGAACGACCTGGGCGTGAACACGACCGCCCCGCTCTTTAAGGCCCAACACGACCGTCTTTTTCGCACCGCGCCCGAACTGACCGTGCTGGCGACCGCCAAGGTAAGCGGAGCCGCCGACATACGCTTCATCGGCCTCCACATGGCCCTGCATCAGCGCGAAGCCATCGGCCTTAGCCATTAGCTTCCTGATCTGCATTCCCATGCGGTAAGCGGTTTTGTAGGTCACGCCGAGGGTGCGCGCCAATTCCTTGCCGCTGACGCCGTGGCGTGTCGTAACAAACAGAAAGATCGCGTAGAACCAAACCTGGAGGGGCGTCCGGCTGTCCTGAAAGATCGTGCCAGCGGTCGGATAAACGTGGTCGCCACAGCTGGAGCACGAAAAGGCGCGCCGGTTGGCCAGCTTGTGAAACGTCCCTTCGACGCCACATTTCCGGCAGACGTGGCGGAAGCCATATCGAACCTCGAAAATGTGGTTCAAACAGGCGTCGTCGTCCGGGAAACGGGCGAAAAACTCGCGAACGGTCAGCTTTCCAAGGTGTTTTTCAGACATGGCGAACCTCTATGGTCCGCAATGTACCTCAAGCCGGTACGTGTCTCAAGGGGATAATTGCCTCCCCAGATAGTTATTGCACCGCAGCAAAAATAGGGGCAGCTTCCGGCCGCTTACCGGGCGACGTCCCTGCCGGCCCGTTTCCTGGCCGCCGGTCATGAAGAGGAATTCCCATGCTCAAAGGCAAAACCGCGCTGGTCACCGGCTCCACCTCGGGGATCGGGCTCGCCATCGCCCGCGCCATGGCCGCGGCCGGCGCCGACGTGATGCTCAACGGCTTCGGCGACGCGGCCGAGATCGAGAAGGAGCGCGGCGGGCTCGAGAAGGCGTTCGGCATCAAGGCGCGGTATTCCGGCGCCGACATGTCGAAGCCCGACGAGATCGCCGCCATGATCGCCGACACCGAAGAGGAATTCGGCAAGCTCGACATCCTGGTCAACAACGCCGGCATCCAGCACGTCGCCAACATCGAGGATTTCCCCATCGACAAGTGGGACGCGGTGCTCGCCATCAACCTGTCGTCGTCGTTCCACACCATCCGCGCCGCGGTGCCCGGCATGAAGCGCCGCAAGTTCGGCCGCATCGTCAACATCGCCTCGGCGCACGGGCTGGTCGCGAGCGTGCAGAAGGCGGCCTACGTCGCCGCCAAGCACGGCCTCGTCGGCCTCACCAAGGTGGTGGCGATGGAAGGCGCCAACGACGGCATCACCTGCAACGCCATCTGCCCGGGCTGGGTGCTCACGCCCTTGGTCGCCAAGCAGATCGAGGCGCGCGCCAAGGAGAGCGGCCAGAGCTTCGACGAGGCCAAGGTGGCGCTGGTGTCGGAGAAGCAACCGATGCACGACTTCACCAAACCGGAGAACATCGGCGCGCTGGCGGTGTTCCTCGCCGGCGACGCGGCGGTGAGTATCACCGGCTCGGCCTATTCGATCGACGGCGGCTGGACGGCGCAGTGACGTTGCGCCGTTACCCTGAGGTGCGAGCGCGGCGAGCCTCGAAGGGCGACGCCCGATCATCCTTCGAGGGCCGTCTGCGACGGCCACCTCAGGATGACGGAGTGAACGCGGCATGATCGACTTCATCACCCGTGCGTTCCGTGGCGAAGGGGGCGGCGGTCCCAAAAGCCCCAAGCGCATCAATCTGGCGCTGCAGGGCGGCGGTGCCTATGGCGCCTTCACCTGGGGCGTGCTCGATCATCTGATCAAGGACGGCCGGCTTGCATTCGACGGCATCTCCGGCACCTCCGCCGGTGCGGTCAACGCGGTGATGGTGGCGGACGGCTTCAGGCGCGGCGGCGCCGACGAAGCACGCCGGCGGCTCGCCGAGTTCTGGAAGGCGGCGAGCCTCGGCGGCGACCTGCCCGAGCTTCAACGCAACGTCGTCAGCAAGCTGTTCTCGCTGGTGCAGAGCGGGTCGCCGGGGCTCGACTGGCTGTCGCTCTGGTCGCGCTATCTTTCGCCCTACGACTTCAACCCGCTCAACATCAATCCACTGAAGGACCTGATCGAGCGCTTCGTCGACTTCGAGGGTCTGCGCGCCGACACGCGGCCGCTGTTCATCGCCGCCACCGCCGTACAGACCGGCCGCCTGCACGTCTTTCCGCACGACAAGATTTCCGCCGAGGCGGTGATGGCGTCGGCCTGCCTGCCGACCGTGTTCCGCGCCGTGGAGATCGACGGCGTCTCCTATTGGGACGGCGGCTATCTCGGCAACCCGGTGCTGTTTCCGTTCTTCCGCGAGACGGACACCGAGGACGTGCTGATCGTGCAGATCAATCCGCTGATGCGGCGCAAGATCCCGCATTCCACCCGCGAGATCGTGGCGCGGGTGAACGAGATCACGTTCAATTCGTCGCTGTTGGGCGAGCTGCGCACCATTCAACTCGTCAACCGCATGATCGCGCGGGGGCAAGTGCCGAGCCGTGCCGGCCGCAAGCCTTATCGCCACATCCGCGTGCACCGCATCGTGTTGGAAGGCCTGGGCGAACGGCTATCGTCCGCGAGCCGCTTGCGCAACGACTACGAATCTTTTGAGTTACTGCGCAAGCTGGGCGAACGCGCGGCGCGGCGGTTCCTCGACGCGCATTACGCGGATATCGGGGTGCGAAGCAGCATCGACCTTGAAACGGAGGCGTTTGCGGAGTGAGGACGGCTTGTCCCGGATGGCTCGGCCCGTCATCCCGAGGTGGCCGCCGCAGGCGGCCCTCGAAGGATGGCGGCCGTCACCCTTCGAGGCTCGCTTCGCTCGCACCTCAGGGTGACGGATTGAGATGACCACCCTCACCGCCGAAATCGGTAGCACCCATCTCGGCGTGACCGTCGCCGACATCATCACCCTCAACGTTGGCGCCATCGTCAACGCCGCCAACCGCTCGCTGCTCGGCGGCGGCGGGGTGGACGGCGCCATTCACCGCGCCGCCGGGCCAGAGTTGCTGAAGGCGTGCGAGACGTTAGGCGGCTGCGAGACCGGCAGCGCCAAGATCACCCGCGGTTACAGGCTAAAAGCGCGCCATGTCATCCACGCGGTCGGACCGGTGTGGCACGGTGGGGACCAGTACGAGGACGAGTTGCTCGCCGGCTGCTACCGCACCGCGCTCGAGCTCGCTGCCGACCTCGCACTCACGTCGATCGCGTTTCCGGCCATCTCGACCGGCGTCTACGGTTTCCCGGCCGATCGCGCCGCGCGCATTGCGGTCGGCACCGTTGCGGCGGAGATTTCCGCCCACCCGCGCGACATGTGCCGCGTGGTGTTCTGCTGTTTCTCGGAAGCGAGCGCCGAGCACCACAAGGCGGCGTTCGGCGATTTGGGGCTGGTGTAGCCCCCGAGCGCGCGGCAATCTCTCTTCCCCTCTCCCACAAAGGAGAGGGGGACTTGTGGCGCGGCCGTGCCCGTTACCCCTTCTGCTCCACATCCAGCCTGGCCACCCAGCCATCCAGGTTTGGCCCCGCCGACGGATAGCGCTTCATCACCTCCGGATCGTGACCTGGCACCACGTGATGACGCGCGGAGGCGAGCTTCTTCAGGGTCTTATAGCCTTCCAACGTGTCGCCGACGCTGTAGGTGATCGGAAACACGCGGCCCTCGTCCATGTGCGAATAGAGATGGCAGCAGTCCGACGCTATCACCACATAGCCGACCCGCGTCTTCACCCGCACGCATTGCAGGCCCTTCGAATGGCCGCCGATCTTGTGCACGGTGATGCCGGGCGCGAGCTCCTCGACGCCGTCGTGAAACTCGACGCGGTCGGCGAACACCTTCTTCACCATAGCGTGCACGTCGCCCTCGCTGAACGGAATGCGCATCATCGGGTGGCACATGCAGCGGCCCGTGCAATAGGCCATCTCGGTATCCTGGACGTGGTAGCGCGCGTTGGGGAACAGGTCGTAGTTGCCGGCGTGGTCCCAATGCATGTGGGTGGCGACGACGTGGTCAACCTTATCGGGCTGAAGCCCGAGCGCCTTGATGCCTTCGCCCACCGGATGGACGATCTTGCGGCCACGTTCCTTGGCGGCCGTCTCGTCGAAGCCGGTGTCGCAGACGAAGGTGCCGTGCGGCCCCTTGATGACCCAGACGTAATAGGCGATCGAGGTCTGCTCGTCGTGGGGATCGCCGAAGATGTAGTTCTCGGAACGCATGCGCGCATGCTCGGCATACTTCACAGCGTAGACTTCATGAATATCGTCGCTCATTTCTGGTCTCCTCCCACCACCACGCCGGCGCGCTTCTCGATCATTTTGACGATATTGGTGAAGTCGCTGTCGCCGCCGTATTCCGTGTTCGTCGCTTCCCACTGATCGAGCACGGTGCGCATGACCGCGTTCGACACGTCGAGTTCTTTCGATTCCTCGAAGCAGAGCCGGACGTCCTTGAGCATCAGCGCGGTGCCGAAGCCGTACTGGAAGCGGCGGTTCAGAATATCCTGCGGAAACTTCTGGTCGGAGGCGCGACTGCGGCCAGAGCCGGCGTTGATAACGTCGATCATGACGCTCGCATCGAGGCCGGCTTTGACGCCCATGGCCACCGCTTCGGTCGTCGCCGCCATGGCGGCGGCGGAAAGGAAATTGTTGGCGAGCTTCATGGTCTGCGCCATGCCGGGCTGGTCGCCGATGATGAAGATCTTGCCGAACACCGAAAGCGCGTCCTTCACGTGATCGATCTCGGCGGCCGGCCCCGACACCATGACGGCGAGCGTGCCCTTGTTGGCGCCGCCGACGCCGCCGGAGACCGGGCAATCGATCTGCACGATATTCTTTTTCGCCAACTCCGCGGCGATCCTGGCCGCGACGCGCGAGCCGGTGGTGGAGAGGTCGATGAAGCGCTTGATGCGCTTGCCGTGGATGACACCGCCTTCGCCGGTCGCGACCTTCTCCGAGATCTGCAGCGACGGCAGGCTCGCCATTACGGTCTCGACCCGGTCGGCGACGTGCTGCGGCGAGGACGCAAGCTCAGCGCCGAGCGCGACCAGCGGCGCCGCCGCGTCGGTACGGGCGTCGTAGACGACGAGCTTGTGCCCCGCCTCGGCCAGCCGGCGCGCCATCGGGCCACCCATGTTGCCGAGACCGATAAAACCGATTTCCATTCTCTGAAGTCCTTCCTGGCGGGTCGTTTCCGATAGCGATTTTGCCCGAGCGGCGAGGACGCGTCACCGGGGGCCGCTCCCGCGAGCATCTCGCCGTCATCCTGAGGCGCGACCCCCGCGACAGCGGGGGGAGCCTCGAAGGATGGCGGCCGATCATCCTTCGAGGGCCGCCTTAGGATGACGGGTTAAACCAAAGCCCTATTGAACATATTATAAGGATGCTTATTATAATGGCACTTCTAAAGAGGATCGCGCCATGCCCACATTTCCGGTAGAACGCGAAATCGCCTTTAATATCATTGACGTAGCCAGGATTATGCGGACCTATGCCGACCAGCGCGCGCGCCAGTTCGGCGTCTCCCGGGCGCAGTGGACGGTGCTGGTGCGGCTCGACCGCTGCGAGGGCCTCAAGCAATCCGAGCTCGCCGAAATCCTGGAGCTGCAACCTATCTCGCTCACCCGCCTGCTCGACCGGTTGGCCGAGAACGGCTTCATCGAGCGCCGGCCCGACCCCAAGGACCGCCGCGCCAACCGGCTCTACCTGACGCCCGCCGCGCGGCCGCTATTGGACAAGCTGGCCAAGCTCAGCGCCGAGATCATGGACCAGGTCCTCGACGGCTTCGACGCCGCCGCCAACGAGCGCCTGCTGAACGCGCTGACAAGCATGAAAGACAATCTGCGCGCCGCCATGGCGCACAACACGACACACATCCACACCGATACGGTTGCCGCCCAATGAGTGAGAAGACGTTGAAGATCGTTCCCGCCGACGAAGCGCCGCCGGCGGCGGAAGCGCCGAACGCGCCGGAGGCCAAGAGCAGCCCCGGCGCCGCGCCTGCCACCGAAGCACCCGCCAAGGCGGCGCCCAACAAGCGCAAGGGCCTGCGCACGATCCTGCTGATCGTGCTGCCGCTGGTCGCCGTCATCGGCGGTACCGCGTTCTATCTGATGGGCGGGCGCTACATCTCTACCGACAACGCCTATGTCGGTGCCCAGAAGATCCTCATCACCCCGGACGTGTCGGGCAAGATCGTGCACGTCGCCGTGCGCGAAGGCCAGCACGTCAAGCCGGGCGACGAACTGTTCACCCTCGATCCCGAGCCCTACAAGCTGGCGCTCGACCAGGCACAAGCCAAGCTCGCCGCCGCCCGCACCGACTACGCCAAGCTCAAGGCCACGGCGACGTCGCTGACCAAGCTGATCGACCTTTCCCACAAGAACGTCGCGCTCAAGAAGCAAGCCGTCGAGCGCAAGCAGAAGCTGCTGGCCTCGCACGCAGGCTCACGGGCCGACCGCGATACCGCGGCTGTGGGCCTGGTGACCGCCCAGTTGCAGGCGCAGTATGCCGAGCAGCAGCACGACGTCGCCCTCGCCCAGTTGCTCGGCAATCCCGACCTGCCGCTCGCGCAGTTCCCAGCCTATATCGAGGCCAAGGCCGCGGTCGACGACGCCAAGCGCAACCTCGCCCACACCGTAATCCGCGCGCCGATGTCCGGCACCGCTACACAGGTCGACAACATCCAGCTCGGCCGCTTCATCGCAGCCGGCTCGCCGGTGCTGAGCGTCATCGACGATCAGGCGCCGTGGGTCGAAGCCAATCCGAAGGAGACCGAAATCACCTATCTGCGCGTGGGCCAGAAGGTGAGCATCGAGGTCGACAGCTTCCCCGACCATGTGTTCCACGGCACCGTGCAGTCGGTGAGCCCCGGCACCGGCGCGCAATTCTCGATCCTGCCGCCGCAGAACGCCAGCGGCAACTGGGTCAAGGTGGTGCAGCGCGTGCCCGTGCGCATCGTGTTCGACAACGGCCAGGACACGCACCTGTTGCGTGCCGGCATGAGCGTGGTCGTGGATATCGATACGCACCACAGCCGGTTGCCGGCGTTCCTCGCATTCGCCCACGGGAAGTAACGTGCGATGACTGCCTCGTCGTCGATGCAGCCCGGCTTGCGCCGCACCATGCTGACGGTCTGCGCCATGTCCGCGACTGTCATGCAGGCGCTCGACACGACAATTGCCAACGTGGCGCTGCCCTACATGCAGGGCTCGCTGTCGGCCTCTCTCGACCAGATCAACTGGGTGCTGACATCCTATATCGTCGCCTCGGCCATCATGACCGCGCCGATGGGCTGGCTCGCCGACCGCTTCGGCCGCAAGAAGCTGTTCATCGTCTGCGTCGCCGGCTTCACCATCTCGTCGCTGCTGTGCGCGCTGGCGCAGAACATCGACGAGATCGTGCTGTTCCGGCTGATGCAGGGCATGGCGGGCGCGGCCCTGGTGCCGCTGTCGCAGGCGGTGCTGCTCGACGCCTATACCCCGGAAGAACGCGGCGGCGCCATGGCGGTTTGGGGCATCGGCGTAATGCTGGGGCCGATCATGGGCCCGACGCTGGGCGCCTGGCTGACCGACAACTACTCCTGGCACTGGGTGTTCCTGATCAACTTGCCCATTGGCATCATCACCGTGTTCGGCCTGATGCTGTTCATGGACGAGACTGAACGTCAGGGGCACCTGCGTTTCGACTGGTTCGGCTTCATCGCGCTCGCCATCGGCATCGGCGCGCTGCAATTGCTGCTCGACCGCGGCGAACAGGTAGGCTGGTACGGCGCGAACGAGATCTGGATCGAGACCATCGTCTCGGTCGCCGGCTTCTATTATTTCTTCGCCCACTCACTGACCACCGACACGCCGTTCGTGCAGTTCGACCTGTTCAAGGACCGCAACTTCGTGGCCGGCTGCGTGTTCATGGTGGTGATCGGCGTGGTGCTGTTCGGCACCATGGCGCTGGTGACGCCGTTCATGCAGAAGCTCTTGGGCTATCCGATCCAGACCGCCGGCTTCCTGCTCGGCTCGCGCGGCGTCGGTACGCTCTTGACCATGATGGTGGCGCCGCGGTTGATGAGGATGTTCGAGACGCGCTGGCTGATCCTGGCCGGGTTGCTGCTCTCCGGCGGCACGCTTCATTTCTTTACCGAGTTCTCGCTCGACACCACGCAACAGACCATCGTCGTTACCTCGATCGTGCAGGGCGTCGGGCTCGGCCTGTTGTTCGTGCCGATCACCACCGCGGCGTTTTTCACGCTGCCGGGGCACCTGCGCACCGGCGGCACCGCCATGCTGACGTTGGTGCGCAACATCGGCTCGTCGATCGGCATCTCCATGGTGATCGCCCGGCTGACGTCCGAGACCACCTACATGCACGCGCGGCTGGCGGCGCAGGTGACGCCGTTCAACGACGCCCTGCAGTTCCCGATCGTGCATCATTATCTCAACATGGCGACCGATGAGGGCCGCGCCATGATGGACCTGATCGTCACCCAGCAGGCAAATCTGATCGCTTACCTGAACGACTACAAGCTCTTGATGGTCCTGACGCTGTCGACCATCCCGCTGATCTTCATCCTCGGCTCATCGAAGAAAAAGGCGCCGAGCGAGGAGGATTTGGAAGAGGCGGTGGTGTTGGAGTGAGCTTTGCTCCGTCACCCTGAGGAGCGAGCGAAGCGAGCCTCGAAGGGCGACGGCCCG